>CAYUJC010000027.1:0-30209 GCA_964444945.1 uncultured Desulfuromonas sp. | reverse complement strand
GCCCCTGAAGCTTTGCTTGGCACCACGCGATGCCGTAATGGGGATAATCAACCGCAGTTACGAAATCCATGCCGGCGGCGCTTCGGAGATGGTGGCGGATATGGACGCCGAGCAGGCGGGTGCCGCCCCGAGCCTGGAACCGGATGATCTGCTGGACAGCAGCGACGAAGCCCCGGTGATCCGCTTTGTCAACAGCCTGATCACGCAGGCATATAAAGAGCGCGCCAGCGATATTCACATCGAGCCGTTCGAAAATGAACTGGTGGTACGCTATCGCATCGATGGCATTCTGTACGAAATTCTACGTCCCCCCGTAGGCGCCACTGCCAGTATCAGCTCGCGGATTAAAATCATGGCCGGCCTCGATATTGCGGAAAAGCGGCTGCCACAGGACGGGCGCTTTCGGGTCCGCATCGCCGCCAAGGATGTTGACGTGCGCGTCTCTTCGCTCCCCACTGCCTTTGGGGAGCGGCTGGTGCTGCGCCTGCTGGATAAAAGCAGCAATGTCCTGGCCCTCGAAGATATCGGCATGAAGGATAAACTCCTGCTCCAGATGGAGAAGATGATCTCTGCCACCCACGGGGTATTTCTGGTAACCGGCCCCACCGGCAGCGGAAAAACCACCACCCTGTATGCGGCGCTGAGCCGCCTTGACCGCAAACAAAAAAACATCATTACGATAGAAGATCCAATCGAATACCAGCTCAGCGGTGTGGGGCAAATTCAGGTTAACCCCAAGATAAACCTCACCTTTGCCAACGGCTTACGCTCTATTCTGCGCCAGGATCCCGATGTAATCATGATTGGAGAAATCCGCGATCGGGAAACCGCAGAAATCGCGATTCAATCTGCCCTGACTGGCCATATGGTGTTTTCCACCCTCCATACCAATGATGCTGCCGGTGGCCTGACGCGGCTGGTCGAGATGGGGATCGAACCCTTTCTGGCCGCTTCCTCGGTAGTGGGGATACTGGCACAGCGCCTGGTGCGCGCCATCTGTCCCCACTGTCGGGAAGAGTTCACCCCGGATGAAATCACCCTTACACGTCTGCATATCGATGTCGCCGCGGGGCAGCGTTTCTACCGTGGACGCGGCTGCGACAAGTGTATGCAGATCGGCTATCGTGGGCGCACCGGGGTGTATGAACTGCTGCACATAAACGAAAGGATAAGGGGCGCGATTCTGGCTAATGCTGACGCCGGCACCATTCGCAATATGGCGATAGAGGATGGCATGCAACCACTGCGCAGCGCCGGGATTGAACTGGCGCACCAGGGGATAACTACCTTAGAAGAGATAGTCCGGGTTACCCAGGAGGAAAGCTAGCGTGGCACTGTTTGACTACACTGGCTTCGACCAGAAAGGGAAAACCGCCAAAGGGACGATAGAAGCTGGGGGAAAACGCGCGG
Organism: uncultured Desulfuromonas sp.; assembly: GCA_964444945.1. Lineage (GTDB taxonomy): Bacteria > Desulfobacterota > Desulfuromonadia > Desulfuromonadales > Desulfuromonadaceae > JAIVHC01. Next base: position 28,799 of record CAYUJC010000027.1, on the reverse strand, counting down.
CGCTGGAAAAACTGCGGCGCCAAAACATCTATGTCAGCAATATCGACGAGCGCCGCCGGAAACACAACGAATCGAAACTGAGCAGGTTTTTATCCACCGGCTCTGTACGCTTGAGTACTGCAGAACTGGCCACCAGCACCCGCCTGCTTGCCACCCTGCTCGAAGCTGGTGTTCCGCTGGATGAAGCACTGATATACCTGACAGAGCAAAGCGAGAAAAACCCCCACCGGCGTTTATTTGAACAGATTCGTGCTTCGGTGCTGCAGGGGTTATCGCTGCATAAAGCCATGGAAGAACAGGGGAGAACCTTCCCGCAGATGTACCGCCATATGGTGCAGGTTGGTGAGAGCAGCGGATCACTGGACAAGGTGCTTATGCGCCTGGCAGACTTTCTGGAAGAACAGGCGCGGCTGAAATCGAAAACCATGGCGGCCCTTGCCTATCCGGCGCTGATGGCTCTGGTCGGCACCGGAGTGCTGCTGTTTTTGGTCACATTTGTGGTCCCCAAAGTGACCAGGATGTTGACCGACATGGGGCAGACCCTGCCAGGGCCCACCAGGTTTCTCATCGCAACCAGCGACATCCTGAGCGCATACGGCTGGATTGGTCTACTCTTGCTGGGGCTGGGAACTACAGCATTGTGGCGCTATCGCACCACGCCAAAAGGGCGCCTGAAGCTTGACGGGCTGATTCTGAAAATTCCACTGTTCGGCAATATCGTGCGCTCTATTGCCACCGCGCGCTTCAGTCGCACCCTGGGAACCCTGCTCCAAAGTGGCGTTCCACTGCTGCAGGCGCTTGAGATCAGCAACAGCTTGTTGCAGAATCGCTGTCTGCACCAGAGTATGACCCGCAGCAGTAAGGCGGTGCGTGAGGGTGCCAGCCTCGCGCAACAGATCAGAGAAGCAGCGCTGTTTCCTCCCCTGATGGCACAAATGACCGCCATAGGTGAGCGCAGCGGCAATATCGACACCATGCTGCTCAAGGTGGCCGACAACCAGGAGCGTGAAATCGAAATAACCCTGGGCGGGCTGTTGTCTCTGCTGGAACCAGTTATGATTCTGGTGATGGGGACAGTGATCGGCTTTATTGTACTGGCAGTATTACTCCCTATTTTCCAGGCCAGCCAAGGGCTGGGTTAGCCCACCTGCACATATGCAAACCACGCGAACATCTACACGCAAAACCTACAGGAGGATCCAATATGAAACACATAAAACCGAAATTATCGCCACAGAGTGGTTTCACCCTGATCGAAGTTATGGTGGTTGTCGTAATTCTCGGCATCCTGGCCGGGCTGGTAGTGCCTAAACTGCTCGACCGCCCCGAAGAAGCGCGCCGTACCAAGGCGGTGTTGCAGATCAAAAGCATCGAAGAGGCGCTTGCCCTGTATAAACTCGACAATGGTATCTTCCCCCAGACCAGTCAAGGTCTTGAAGCGCTGGTAGAAAAACCGGTAAAAGGGCGCATCCCCATCAAATATCGGGAAGGTGGCTATCTGGATAAAATCCCCAAAGATCCATGGAATAGCGACTATGTATATATGTCACCAGGGCTGAACGGTGATTACGACCTGATCTCTTACGGGGCCGACGGTGAACCAGGCGGTGAAGGTAATGATGCAGACATCAGAAGCTGGGAGATTGAATAGGAGGGGTGTCCACAAGCACCACGCACAGCAATTGAGAACGCCCCCTGGCAACCGCGGCTTTACCCTTGTCGAGTTGGGGATGGTACTCTTCCTCCTTGCGCTGTTCGCGGCCTTAACTATACCGCTGTTACGCACCTCTTCAGCTGAAGACCTGCGCAGCGAGGCCCATAAAATAGCAACTTCGGTGCGCTACATATACAACGAAGCGGCTATCAGCGGCAGCGAGCATCGCCTACGCTGTGAACTGGAGACGGGTGTATTCACGCTGGAATTTGTCGATGGTGCCGGAGAATGGCGCGGCATAGAAGGGAAACGCAACACCATTGTACTTAAAGACAGCGTGCGCATCCGGGATATCTGGATTGAAGAGAGGGGCAAGATCAACAACGGCAGCGCTACCATAAATATCTACCCGCAGGGGTGGATGCCGGCCACCACCATTCACCTCCAAACTGGGACGGGTGCCAAGACGGTAGAGCTCAGCATCCACCTGTTGCCGCTCAGTGGTATTGCCGAAATTGAAGAGGGCTACCATGATTTCGAGGGTTGAAGTGCGCACCCATGGTTTCACCCAATCCGGCTTCACCCTGCTCGAAGTTATGCTCGCGGTGGTTATCGTCGGTACCGTCTTTGTTGCCTGCCTGACTCTGGTCAATCAGTCTATTCACAGCCAGAGCCGGGTGGAAAACATAACCACCGCCACCATGCTGGCCCGGCACAAAATGAGCGAACTGGAAGCGCAGGCGCGGCGGGGAATCTCTGCCAGTTCTGAGAACTCAGGAGCCTACGAAGAACCCTACAGCCGCTATGCCTGGGAAATTGAGTACCTGCCCACCCCGCTTGATGGGGTCCAGCAGGTCCGTGTGAGTGTGCGCTGGGGCGCTGCAGAGCGCAACGAAGAGGTCGTCATTGATTCATTCAAGTATAACTAAGCCGCCTACTGCAGCGCGGTGCAGGCGCTGGCACCCATATAAAAACAGTCTGCAGCGCTGCGCTGGCTTCACCCTTATTGAAATTCTGGTGGCCGTCACCATCTCCAGCCTGGTGCTCACCGGGGTATACGGAGTGTTCGCCCGCGTGAGTACTACCGAACAGGAAATCCGCGCCAGAGCAGAGTGCTACCACCACGCCCGCAGTATCTTCAATCGCCTGGGAAAGGAACTCGGTGCGGCAGTGCTGCTGGACGGGGTTCCGGAATCTGAATTCAAAACCACAGAGCATGGTGCGTTGACGTTTACTTCAACCTCGGTTCCCGGGGCAGATGGAAACGTTTCGCTGCAGCAGGTGCATTATAGGGTCCAGGCAGCAGATGAAAGTGAAACCCTGAAGCTGCAACGTTACAGCTCAGCGCTGCTTGCGCGACAGAATGAGCCGCAGTGGCGGCGTCTGAGCTCGAAGGTAGTTGAGTTGCAGTGGCGCTTTCACGATGGGATCGAGTGGAAGGATTCCTGGGACAGCCATGTCCGCAACGCCCTGCCACAAACCGTCGAGCTGCGCCTTATCCTCTCCTGCACCGGTCACAGGGTGGAGAGTGTAACGGCGTTCGATCTTTTGATGGCGGGGCGCTCCTGATGCACCGACTGCGGCACGAGGATGGGATGGCGCTGTTACTTGTTCTGGCACTCACGGCCCTCATTTCGGCTCTGGTGGTACAAATAGCGTTCAACTCCTACGTCGATCTGCGCCTGGTGGAAACGTTTCGCGACCAAACCAGGGCACAATATATAGCGCGCGGCGGCATCGAAGTGGGGCGCTACCTGCTGAGCAGCGACACCAATGACTATGATGGAGCTACGGAGCCATGGGCGCAGGGGATTCCCAGTTATCCGGTCGGCGATATCGGTTCAGTCAGCGTCAGCATTGAAGCTGAAGACGGAAAAATCAACCTCAATGCGCTGGTTGGCGCGAGTGGCGAACCAAATGCGGTGATGGTGGATAACTGCGAACGCCTGTTTGACATTGTCGGCATAGCGAACCCGCAGGCGCAGGTGGATGCGCTTATAGACTGGATAGATCAGGATGACGAGCCGCGTCCGGCTGGTGCCGAAGCGGGTTATTACGCTTCCCAGCCCGATAACATCCGCTGCAAAAATGCCCCTCTTGACACCCTCGACGAACTCAAGATGATAGCAGGGTTCAGTGCAGAAGATGTTGAATTGCTGCGCCCCCATGTCAGCGTATTCGGTTCCGACAAGATTCACCTCAATTCTGCCACGCCGGAGGTGTTGTATGCCCTGGCGGATGAGATGGATATGGACACCGCCGTGATGATAGCAGAGCAGAGCCGCGATCGTCCCTATCGTACCGTCGAAGAGTTGCAGGAGCTGCCGGGCTGGGACCGTTTTTACTGGGCCATCAACAAGAAACTCAAGGTCACCGCCGCCATCTACACCATCCAGAGTACTGCATATGTTGGCTCCAGCCCCAGCAGGATAGAGGCGGTGGTGGATAAGACCGCGGACGAGATACTATATGTACGTATATTTTAAGCTGTTTTTGGGCGTATTCCGCTACATACCGCGACTACAACAGACAGGTAGACTACTATGACACAACGCAACGTCGGGTTCGAAATACTGCCGCACTGCATTCGCATGGCTATCTTCGATGCAAAGAAAACCCCGGGTCAGCTTACCGCCGTAATGCGGCGGGATATAACCCCTGAAAGCGATATCGACAAGATCCTGCTGGAGATGCTGGAGCAACCCCCCCGTTTCACCGATCACTTTACTACCGCACTTATGTGGCGTAAATGTTTTGTCCGCACCTTGTATTTTCCGTTCAGAGAGAAAAGCAAGATTGACGCTGCGACCCGCATCGAACTTGAAAGCCGGGTTCCCACCGACATCAGCGCCTATACTATAGCCTCACTCCCGGCAATGAACGAGGAACAAGGATTTTCCACCATCAGCGTCGCTGTTCCAGATGCGGATATTGCTGCGCTCCTGACCCCCCTGGATCATCTGCGCCTGCCGGTTCAACTGCTCGGGCTCAGCCCCTTTGCAGAAGCTGGCGGGGTGAGCCACTACCACCAGAATGTATTGCTGGTGCAAGCGCACGCTGCCCACCTGCTCATGTGCAGCATCAGCGCTGGCACCATCAGAGGGTATAAAAATTGTGGCCCCCTGGCCCCCGCTGTACTGGCCGCCCCAGCGTTCGACCTGGCACAGCGCATCCAGCAGGAGGCTGAACTGCTGTGGCGCGGCGGCAAGCTCGAAGCCCAACCCCTTTTACTTATCGGAGAACATGTCACAGACCCTCTGAGCGCCGCCCTTGCGCAACACGGGCATGAGCTGCTTCAGCTGCCATGGATGCTGGATGGCGCTCCGGTTGCACCTGAATTTCTGCCGGTATGCGCGCTCGCTCATGCCCGTGAAGATAAAAGCATAAATCTGCGCCGCGGGAAATTCGCCCTTAAGGGGGGATGGAATTCGATAAAGAAGCACCTGTACACCGGGGGAGTCTTGCTGGCTCTGAGCCTGGTTCTGGCCGGAACCACTGCCCTTGTCACCTATCGGCACAAAATGCACCAGGTCGAGACCTACCGAAAACAGATGAATGAGATATTTCATCAGACCCTGCCGCACATCAGTGTTGTTGTAGATATCCAGCGTCAGCTCATGGCCGAGCTTGAGCAGCTCGAAAAACGGGCGCGGCTGCTCGGCATCGGCGATTCTGCTTCGGCACTGGCGGCCCTGCGTGAAATATCCCGCCTGGCGCCGGAAGACATTCAGCTGGATGTCAAGCGCTTCAAGTACGACGCTGACAAACTGGAGATCACCGGCGTAACAACCGATTTTGACAGTGTCAACCGTCTGGGCGCGCAGTTACGCCAGACCCCCCTGTTCACCGAAGTCAGAATTGCCGATGCAAAAATGGGGCTGGAAGGCAACAAGGTAGATTTCAGACTGCAGCTCACCCTTTCAACCACCGGAGGTCCACAGTGATGAGCAATCTTTCGCTTCGGGAAAAAATGATCCTCGCCAGTGGAATAATCTTCAGTGTGCTTGTATTGTTGTATGTAGCGCTCATCGCCCCGTTCAGCAGTAAACTGCAGGCGCTGGATCGCAAAATCAACACCGGTGAAGCTCAGTTGCAGGAGCTCAAGGCTCTTCAGGAGCAATACCAGCAACTTGAGCACCAGATCAAACAGGTCGGCAGTGACTCGCGCGACAACGCCACCGGCCTGCTGAGTTTTGTAGAAAACCAGGCACAGCAGGTGGCCGGGCGTGACAAGCTCACCTCCATGCGTCCCGTGGCTCCGGTACGGCATGACGATATGTTGGAGGAGGGGGTTGAAGTCAGGATCGAACGGGTCACGTTGCGCCAGATAGTCGACATGCTCCAACAGCTGGAGCAGGCACGCCGTCCGGTGCGGATAAAAGGGCTGGATCTGAAGGTTCGCTTTGAAGATAAAGCCCTGTTCGACGCCACCTTGTTAATTTCCACGTTCAGCAAAGGGTAACGCATGGTAAAAAAAGAGAGTGACCATGGCCTGAGTACGCAACAGCTCCTTAAATATGGCGCGGCGTTTCTTGCCTTGACCGGGGCAACGTTTATACTTGGGGTGTGGTTCATGTTTCCCGCAGCCAGCCTCGAACGCCGGCTAAATGCAGAGCTGGCGCACCAGCTACCCGTGCCGGTAAAAATACAGCAGCTGCAGTGCAATTTCCCCCTGACGCTGACGAGTTCACATGTGCGCGTAGAGCTGGGAAACTTTCCCATAGATATTGCCCCCTTGGAGCTCAAACCCGCATGGGGGCGAGTGCTGCTTTTCCAGCCCGGTATAACGGCAGCGGGGCGAATGTTTGGTGGCTCCTTCAATATCCTCCATACCACAGGCAGCGGGGCCACCAAAATGGATGCCCGCAATATGGACTTAAGTGGTACCCTCCCCGGCTTTAGCTCCATCACCCTCCAGACCCGTCTCGATGCCGCTGAGATAAACGCTACCCTGGCCACTGGCGTAGAAGTTCACAGCGGGACTGTCACTTTGAAAAAGGCGACAGTGACCGGCCTGAAGCAGCTCGGCTTTGCCAAAGATGAAATTATCCTTGGTGACTTCACCCTGGCGGCACATACTGAAAACCAGCGCCTGCAGCTGGAACTCACCAACCCGCAGGGAGAATTCGACCTTAAGGTTAATGGCTTCATCACCCCCGCGCAACTTACTCCGCAGGCGCGGTTGAACCTCGAGATCCGCATAGGCAACATCCCCCCGGAGTATGCACAACTCGAGGAACTCCTGAGTCTGGCAGGTGTGCGCAAAAACGCTGACGGTTATCTGTTGCGCTTGAGTGGACGCCTGAACCAGCCCTATCTGCGCTGAAACGGCTCCCCCCTGAACCTTTAACCCCATGATCCTTCTAACCCTCCCCTGGCCACCCAGGTGGTAAAGCACAGGCACAGCGGTTGACATGCCCCATTCCAATGATTACTGTTTGCAGAACAGACCATAAATCACGTATTGAAAGGAACCCTGGGGTTATGAGCGATAAATTCGATAATATAGATGAAGACGAGATGTTCCAGGATGATGACGAACTTGAGGATATCGGGGAGATAAGCGAAGGGCTTCTGCTCGCATCCGATGTCCTGCCCGAGCGGATCCCCATTATTCCGCTGCGGCCACGCCCTGCCTTCCCCAATATTCTCATCCCTATGAGTATCAGCGGGAAGGAAAAAGTTGATATCATAAAAAAAGCGGCTGAGAGTCATTCCCACGCCATCGGCATGGTCCTGGTGCGCAATCTCGAAGGCAGCGATGCGCCGGACAATCTGCACCGCGTCGGGGTTGTGGGCAAAATCGTTAAAGTGTTGAAAAGCGAAGAGGGTAACATTCAGGTATTGGTGAACTGCCTGGAGCGCTTCACCATCGAACACCTGTATGAAACCGAAGACGGGCTGGTGGGTAGCGTTAAATACCTCAAGAGCACAGAAGATGCCCAACGGGAAGAGTTGAAAGCCTACTCCATGGCGATTATCACCGCCCTTAAGGAACTGGTACAGATCAACCCGCTGTATTCTGAAGAGATAAAAATGTTTCTCGGGCGTTCCAGCCTGGATGATCCTGGCAAACTGGCTGACTTTGCCGCTAACCTCACCTCTGCAGATGGGCAGGAATTGCAACTGGTGCTGGAAACCTTCGATGTGCATAAGCGTATCGACCAGGTGCTGACCCTGCTGAAGAAAGAGCTCGAAGTTTCTCGCCTGCAGAGCAAAATCTCCAAGCAGATAGAAAAGAAGGTTTCTGCCCAACAGCGCGAATTCTTCCTGCGCGAACAGCTCAAGGCCATAAAAAAAGAACTCGGTCTCGAAAAAGAGGGCAAGACCAGCGAAATAGAAAAATTTACCGAACGCCTCAAAGATCTCAAACTCAACGAGGAAGCGCAGAATGCCATAGATGAAGAGCTCGAGAAACTGCAGCTTATCGAACCAAGCTCTCCGGAATACAACGTCAGCCGGAACTACCTGGACTGGCTCACGGTGTTACCCTGGGGCAAACATACCAAGGACTCCTACAATATATCCAGGGCGCGCAAGGCCTTGGATACAGATCATTTCGGCCTGGAAGACGTTAAGGAGCGCATCCTTGAATTCATCGCGGTCGGCAAGATGAAGGGGGATATCTCCGGCTCTATTCTGTGTCTGGTGGGACCACCGGGGGTGGGCAAGACCTCCATCGGTAAAAGTGTGGCTTCCGCACTGAAACGCAACTTCTACCGCTTCTCCCTCGGAGGGATGCGCGATGAAGCGGAGATCAAGGGGCACCGTCGCACCTATATCGGGGCGATGCCGGGGAAATTCATCCAGGCGATTAAACAAGCCGGCAGCGCCAACCCGGTATTGATGCTGGATGAAATTGACAAAATAGGTGCCTCCTTTCAGGGAGATCCCGCCTCGGCATTGCTCGAAGTCCTGGATCCGGAGCAGAACAACAGCTTTCGCGACCACTACCTGGACGTCCCCTTTGACCTCTCCAACGTCCTGTTTATCGCCACGGCAAACCAGCTTGACACCATCCCTGCCCCGCTGCTGGATCGAATGGAGGTTATCCGCCTGTCGGGTTATATAATGGCGGAGAAGGTTGAAATAGCGAAACGCTACCTGATCCCCAAAACGCTGAAAAACCACGGCCTTACGCGCAAGCAGGTGAGTATCCGCAAAGATGCGCTCGAAGCCATTATAGATGACTACGCGCGTGAAGCGGGAGTGCGCGGCCTGGAGAACCGCATCAAAAAGATTATGCGCAAGGCGGCAATGGCTTTTAGCGCCGAGCACAAGGACAAGATCGTTCTGCATAAAAAGGACCTGGAAAAGTATTTGGGCAAACCGGTGTTCAGCCCCGATGAGGTATTTGAATGTGTTCCCGGTGTGGTAACCGGCCTGGCCTGGACCAGTATGGGTGGCGCTACATTGCAAATTGAGGCTACCGCGGTTAAAACCAGTAACAAGGGCTTTAAACAGACCGGGCAGCTGGGCAAGGTTATGGTGGAAAGTTCCGAGATCGCCTACTCGTATGTAATGGGGAATCTACAACATTTCGGACTGGCGGAGGATTTCTTTGACCAGCATTTTGTCCACATGCACGTCCCCGCCGGTGCAACCCCGAAGGACGGCCCGTCCGCCGGCATCACCATGGCAACGGCGCTGCTCTCGATGATCGGGAAGAAGCCGGTACGGCAAAAACTGGGGATGACCGGCGAGCTCACCCTCACCGGACAGGTGCTCCCCATCGGCGGGGTCAAAGAGAAAACCATCGCTTCGCGGCGCAGTGGGCTCAAGGTGCTGATCTTCCCCGAAAGCAATCGCAAGGATTTCGAAGACCTCCCTGAGCATCTACGCGAAGGGCTGGAGGTTCACTACGCCAAAAATTATGATGATGTCTACAAAGTAGCTTTCACCGCAGATCAGGAGAAAAATGTATGCGCGTCGAAGAACTGAAACAGGAAGTTATGCAGCTGTCCCCCCCGGAAAAGCAGGAATTCATCCTCACCGCGCTGCCAGACATGGCCGAAGAAGCCCTGCAGGATTCCAGCTTCATGCTGCGCTTGCTTCCGGTGCTGCTGAATATGGTTAAAAAAAGTGGCCTCGATCTGCACCAGCTCATGCAGTTTGCCGCCCTTCAGCAGAGTAACGCTTCAGAAGATTAAACGGATACCCCCACCCTCAGCTTTTTAAATGGTGTAACAACGGGAAGACGGCTGCAGTCAGTTCCTGGCTGCGGTCGTCCCCGCCACTCTCTTGCCACATCCGCGCGAGCGCAGTAAAAGCGGTTTCCATAAGTTTTTTCTGAAACATATTCATCATAATAGGTTGGGGCTCTTCAAACATACTGTACTGCAATGCTGCACGACAGGCGCTGGCGCAGGTTGAGGTTATAGAGCGGCACAGTACTGGGCGCACCGGATAAATGGAACAGCTCCCCTGTTGATCCAAGAACACGCAGGGTTGGCTGGTGGCAATCCGTTCCTCATCATCCAGCCCGCAAATCACCACCAACATCTGCTCCATCCGGACCCTCAGTTCATTGAGTTCTGCAACACTGCAGGTGCGGTGCAGGTGAGCTGCGATATTGTGCGCTTCGGGCTGCAATATAGCTACATTGACACAGCAGCAGGCCCCACACCCGACCCCGCAGGCGATACGGCGCTGATCCACTGCACTCAGCCCACGGCTAAGGTCGTTTTCAACCTGACAGAGAAAATCCTCCAGTTGCAGCGCCTCAGGCTGTGCGGCCAGAATGTGGGCACCAAATTCTGCAATCAGGCTCTGACTCCAGCCATTAAAATCGAACTCCGGTGTGGTGCTGATCGGAATCTGCATGGTAGACTCCCCCTAACCTTAAATGTACCCATAATGGAATTGCCTGATACACCCCATACTGGAGGCGTCGGGGCAACAGAAACAAACTGTGTTCTATGCCAATCTTTGATGCCACCGGGATGGAATGTCAACAATCCTAATAAACTAACACGGCTCACCTTTACTTCCATCAATGGTATTAATGCGTATTTTGCGCCGCCAACGGCCCGCGTAAGACAGGCGGGGTAAGGAGAATCGAATGAAGAAATTGTTTGCAAAGCTGCTCATATGCATGGTTGGAGCGGGACTGGCCTTGAGCCTGAGTTCTTGCGGCTACAATCAGATTCAGCGGAATGATGAGGCGGTGGTTCAGGCCTGGGCTGACGTCGAAGCTACCTACCAGCGCCGCCTGGACCTGATCCCGAACCTGGTTGAGACGGTCAAGGCCTATGCCGCCCACGAACAGGAGACGCTGGAAAACATTACCCAGGCGCGCGCCAATGTAGGTAAAACCACTATCAGTATCGAAGAACTTAACGATCCCGCCGCGATGCAACGCTTTGCGGCGGCGCAGCAACAGATGTCCGGGGCACTCTCGCGCCTGCTGGCCGTAGCGGAAAACTACCCGGACCTGAAGGCAAGCCAGAATTTCCGTGACCTGCAACATCAACTAGAGGGGACGGAAAACCGCATCAATGTTGCGCGCCAGCGTTTTAATGCCGCAGTGCAACAATTCAACTCCTCCATCCGGACCTTCCCCAACAACTTGACCAACAAATTTCTGCTCAAACTTGAACGCAAAGAACCCTTCAGCGCGACCGCTGGCGCTGAAACTGCTCCCAAGGTGACGTTTTGACTTTATCAGCGTTGACATACCTGCGCCCGCTGCCAGTACTGTTAGTCCTGCTCACGGCCCTGCTCATGCCATGCGCCTCTGTAGCCGCACTTTCGCCGCAACCATTGCCAACCGGGATTAATGCCTATGTGATGGACCAGGCCGGGATGCTGGATCCGGAGATGGAACAGAAACTCACCGCGTTTCTGCGCCAGTTCGAGCACAGCGATTCAACCCAGGTTGTTGTGGTGACGGTTCCTTCCCTGCAGGGGCGTGAAATAAGTGAATACAGCATTGAGCTTGCGACCAACTCTGGCCTGGGACAAAAAAAGCTGGACAACGGCGTGCTGCTGCTGGTGGCACGCGCGGAGCGCAAGGTGAGGATTGAGGTGGGCAAGGGTCTGGAAGGGGAACTTACAGATTTGCGCGCCGGGCGCATCATCGATACCGAGATTACGCCGCTCTTCAAACAAGGGCGCTTTGCCGCAGGAATTGCGGCTGGCGTGGAAGCCATAGTCGCCAGTATCCGTGGGGAGTACAGCGGCGCCGGTGCAGACAAAAACAAGGAGCGCAACCCCTTCGGCTGGTTGATTATCCTGCTGTTCCTTGTCCCTGGCCTGCTCCCCTTTGGCTCCAGACGTGGACGCTCGGGTTTCATCTTTTTCCCCGGCGGCTTCGGCGGCGGACGCGGAGGATCAGGGGGATTCAGTGGTGGCGGCGGTGGCTTCGGTGGTGGCGGCGCCTCCGGCAGTTGGTAACGCCTCGCTACCGGCATGCTTACCACTCCCCCCCGGAAGATGGAAACCACAGGAGATAAAATGATACCACGTACAGCACACAATTTTTTCAGCCCCGCAGAACAACACCAGATACGTGCAGCAGTAGCCCGCGCTGAAGAACGGAGCAGCGGGGAGGTGGTTCCGGTAATTATCGATCAGGCCTCGAGCTATTCCCGCACTACCGCCCGCAGCGCGTTCATGCTGACCATGGCCCTTACCGCTCTGACCTTATGGATAATGCCCACTGGGGGGAATCCCCACCTGTTCTGGCAATTACCGCTTGGGAGCACCATCTCTTTCGCTATTTTCTGTTTTATCATTGAGCAGATCCCGGCGCTCAAACGTGCGCTTTTGTCTCAAAGTGAAATAGATGTTGCCATGCAAACCCGCAGTTTTGAAAACTTTGCCCGCCACGGGGTTTACAAAACCAAGGCTGGAACCGGCATTCTCATTCTCATCTGTCTGCTCGAGCACCGGGTTGAAATTCTGGCGGATGAAGGGATCAACGCCGTGCTTGATTCAGCTGAGTGGCAAAAGGTGGCGGATGAAATTGCCGCCGGCCTCAAACAGGGAACGGCTTGCGCCTCTCTGTGTTCCGCCATCGGGCACTGTGAAGCATTGCTCGCCACCCATTTCCCCCACAGCGCGACAACCGCAGCGGAGGATACCAACGAACTGCCCGACCTGATCATCCCTCTCCACTCCTAGGAGGGTCGCCTCCTGCCAGGTGATTCCAACTCAAGGCTGTGCCGACAATGGTGAATCAGGGCGCAGGGGGTCACAATAATAGTCCAGATGGCGCGATACTCCGTTCCAGCCCGGCAGCAGCAAGGTATACATGCGGGTCGTGCGTTTCTGCAGCTCAAGGAGCCGCTGCGCCTGTTCCAGGCGCGCGGGGCGGGTGCGATAATGGCGCTTAAGGAAAGCGTTCAAGCGGGAGAAATTCCCACTCAGGGGGATATCCATCCCTTTGCGGCACTGGCGCAGAAACATCTCCCCTTTGGCGCTCGCCCCCAGCAGAGGGATGAATGGCACCCCACCCCTGAGCTGAGGTTCCATCTCCGCGGTGGTTACCCCAAGGGTGGTGTAGCACAACAAGCGCTGCACCCGGGTGCGGGTAAGATGCTTGGCTTTTACCCCCTCGACCAGTTCGGCATAGGTCTTCGCCTGCAGCGCTGCCTGCAAGATCCGTTCATGCAGCCCCGGTTGATACTGATATATCTGGGTGGCCGCTGCACCCAGGCAATTCCCCGCCACCAGCATAAACCAGCGCTGCATATCACAAAGATAGCCGGTTGCGCGCGCCTCGCGCAGAACGCTGGCACTAGTTGGCGGAACATAGGGAGTTATGTCTTCATCCACGCTGAACATCTGGCGTACTGCCGTAGCACTGGCGATATGCTCCGTGAGCGGTCGGTGGGCATGAAAACTGCCTCCGATGCGGGTGATGGTCAGCGGCTGCAGCGACATATGTGCAGCGGCGGCCAAGGCACGCAGGTATGCAAGGGCGAGAATGTTGTTGGGCGCATTCAGGGCCACCTTACCGCTGGCGTCCGCACCCACAGCGGGGCTCTCATGGCTGCGCCGCTCAAGTTGCTGCTGGCGCGCGCTCGGGTAGTTTTGCGCGCGGCGAAAATGGGTCGCACCGCCCTGTTTCTCAGCTTCAAGAGTGGTCATTGCTGCGGCCAGATGTTGCAGTTCTTGTAGCTTCCCGCTCTCGCTGCCAAAACAGAAACAGTCCAGTTGGGGAGAAAAAGCATTGAGTATTTCCAGGGCACCGGCAGCAAAATGGGGCGCGCTGTTGCACCCCCAGGGAAACGGCAGCTCCACCACCACATCGACCCCAGCGCTCAAAGCCATGCGCGTCCGCGCCCATTTATCGACCATGGCTGGTTCGCCACGCTGGAGAAAATGTCCCCCCATGACCGCCACCACCACGTCAGCGCCGCTGCACTGTCTTGCCTGTTCCACATGATAGGCATGGCCATTATGAAAAGGGTTGTATTCGGTAATCAGGCCTACGGCGCGCATGGCACACTACACAATCACCGGCAGGCGCCGGGCTATTCTGCACTCTGCGGGAGTGATCTCGGTTTGATACGCCAGGGGTTCAACCCCGGCGTGCAGGACCTCACGCAAACTGCGGGCGTAGTCGGGATCAATATCCGCCGCCGGGGCAAACAGCTGCGCCTCGGCACGCTGCACCAGAAACAGGATGATGCCACGCTCGCCACGCGCGCACGCCTGCTGCAGCGCATGCAGATGGCGCTGGCCGCGCGAGGAAACGGCATCGGGGAAACAGGCGCAAGCGGGGGTTCCCATATAGGTCACATTCTTGACCTCTAGCCAGAGTGTATCTGCACCCTGCTCAAGGCGAAAATCGATCCGACTCTCCCCCAGGCGCTGTTCCGGCACTATCAGACAGGTCTCAAACCCTTTGATAGTGCCTTGCGCCAGAGCCTCTGCCACTATTTTGTTGCTGCGCTGGGTATTGATATCTACCCAGGAGCCCGCCACCTCGATCAGCTCCAGGGTGTGGGGATATTTGCGTGCGCTATTGGTACTGCAGGAAAACATAACGCGCGCGCCGGGTTCGGAGCACTGTTTCATACTGCCGGTATTGGGGGTGTGGGCCGTAATGACCTTGCCATCTTCCAGCTCTATATCCGCCAGGAAGCGCTTATAGCGCCGCTGCAGAATTCCACTTTGCATCTGTGGCAGAATCATACATCCTCGCGGGGGTCAGAACCTGTAGTCTCACCCAGCAGACGCTCCAACTTGGCACGTTTGCGCTCCACTGCGAGATCCACCTCCTCGGGGCCAAACATCCACCGCAGCTGCCCAAGCATCAAAATGACATCTGCCAGCTCATCAATCACTATTTGACGCGAGGCTTTCGCGCGCCGATAATGGAGCAGCGCCACACTGAGCTCGGCACACTCCTCAATGCTCTGGTCATACTGGGCCTGTTCCCCCCAGAGCGCCAGGGTGCGGCGATATAGATCTATGTGCGGATCCGGCTGCAAAGCAGAATGGTGCCCAGGCCCAACTTCCGCCCCGCTCCCAGGTTCTGGATCAATTTCAACTTCCGGTCTCATCGCTCTGCCATCTTTCCTATATGAAAAAGTTCCCGCTGATTGATCTGTTGCGGTAGATTGAAAATGCTACGCCATCATGATTCCGTCGCGCGTTGTCTCCTTTACCTGATACATCATTTTATCGGCAAGGCGAATGAGCGCGTACTTGTTATCCACGTCTTCCGGCAGGGTCGCAATCCCGAAACTTGCAGTAACCTGAATCTGTGCGCCATCCTCGGTGTAAAACACATGCGTGCGGATGCGGTGATGCAGATCTGCAACCAGTTCATAGGCCCCCCTCTTATCTGTCTGCGGCAGGATCAACACAAATTCATCCCCGCCATAGCGCGCGGCGCAGTCAATATCACGAATGCGCCTTTTGATTAAATGGCCGATTTCAGCCAGAACCCGGCTGCCCGTAAGGTGTCCGTGCTGATCGTTTACCCGCTTAAAGTGATCCAGATCCATAAACACCAGCGCCATTGAAGTGCCATAGCGCTGGGCACGCCGGATTTCAATGTCGAGCACTTCGTCAAAATATCGCGCATTGAACAGACCGGTGAGATCGTCGGTTATCACCAGCTCACGCACGCGACTGAAATTGCGGGCATTGGATATACCTATGGCCACATAGTCAGCTATGGTGCTGAGCAACATAAGATCATTTTCGTCGAACACAGGATCAGCGGAACCATTCACCAGCTGCATCACCCCGAGCAGCTGCCCCTGAATCTCCACCGGAACACATGCAATTGAGCCAGCTTCAAAGCCTATCCGGGCTTCAGAATGGGCGCAGTAGCGCGCATCGGTCAGCGCATCGGCTATCAGAGCCGGGCGCCGGTGTTGTGCAACCCACCCCGCGATCCCCTGCCCCATGCGTAGATGCTTTCCTTTGAGTTGTGGCGCTAGATCTGAAACCACTACGTCGAAAACAAAGGTGTTGCTTTCCTTATCGTACAACAGCAAAAACCACGCCCTTGATTTAAACAGCAGGTTTGATTTTTCAATAATTATATTGGTGAGTTCCTCAATATCAAGGGTAGATGTAAGGGTCTTGCCGATCTGCACCAGAGTTTCAAGTTCTTCGTTACGCCGATGCAGCATTTCCAGCAAACGACCATCATCTTTGTCATATGTCATCCATTCCTCCGGAAGAACTCTGTCAGCACATGCAGCAGCAAAACAGGGAGTAGGTGCTTGCGTTTATCACATTCGCTTTAAACATCTACATCCTGAATTTAATAGCAAAAATATGTTTTATTATAAAGATTTCTTCTTCTGGTTTCAATCTATCTATTGACACAGACAGCGTGTGGAGGGTAAAAACTCGTCAACCTTTACAAAAAACAGGTTAACATATGGAGTTTTCAACATGCACCCTGCCCCACAACACCACCAGAAACGCGACCCAGCAACTTTTTATCCCCTGATTTTAGGCGTTCTTGCGCTACAAATGGTTCTGGCTCCTCCATGCGCCGGGGCACAAACAAATTTGGGAGCCATTCTGGTTACCGCCACGCGCACTCCAGAACCCATAGAGAAAGCGGGGCAGTCGGTCCAAATTATATCACGCGCAGATATCGAAACCAGCGCCGCCACAGATCTACACCAGGTTTTAGCGCAGATAAGTGGCGTAGACGTCAGATCCAGAGGAACATCCGGGGCGCAGGCAGATGTCAGCATCAGGGGGGGCAGTTTTGAACAGACCCTCATTCTTCTCAATGGCATAAGCATGAGCAATCCCCAGACCGGGCATCACAACATGGATGTGCCGGTACACCTGAGCGATATAGAAAGAATAGAGGTGATCAAGGGGCCAGGCGCGCGCATGTACGGAGCCAATGCTATGTCCGGGGTGATAAATATCATCACCCGTACTGCCGTGGAGCCAGAAGTGCACATCGAGCTGGACGGCGGTAGCTATGACTACACCAATGCCAACATTTCCGGCACCCTCAATATTGGGGAATGGAAGCATCGGGTCAGCGCCGGGCATAAATATTCCTCCGGCTATGTTGACGATGAACCCACCGGTTTCAACAGCAAAAGTCTGAATACTATGAGCAAAAGGAGCATCGGCACTGCCGACCTTGAGATAGGGGCCGGCTACCTGGATAAGGATTTTGGAGCCAGTCGCTTTTACTTTGACGCCCCGGAGCAGAAAGAGCACACCAAAACCCTGCTGGGCTACAGTGCCATGGATATATACACCCGCACCCTGCACTGGCGCCCCCATGTGAGCTACCAGCGTCACGAGGATATCTACAGGTTTGCCAGTTCCGGTCAATGGTATACCAATAGCAGCACTACCGACAAAATCGTCACCGCCCTCACCGCGGATACTGAAACTGCGTATGGCCTTACCAGCGTAGGGAGCACTCTTGAATGGGAGAGGATTGTCAGTAACAGCTTAGGAGACCACAATCGCGGGCAGCGCAGTGTGTTTATAAACCAGCGTCTGCCGCTGAGCGCCAAAGCAACCCTGAGTGGCGGTCTTTCAGCGGTACACTATTCTGACTGGGGCTGGGAATACTGGCCCGGCGCTGATCTCAATCTGGAGGTTTATAAACACCTCAACTGGTTTATGTCTGCGGCGAAATCTTTCCGGATCCCCACCTATACCGAGATGTACTACAACACCCCGATGAACATCGGCGACCCGGACTTGAAGGCCGAAGAGGCCTGGACCTGGGAAACGGGGCTGCGCTATGCGTACAGAGGTATTGAAGTCAATCTGGCGCTGTTCCGGCGCGACAGTGACAATCTGATTGAGTGGGTGCGCAGTGCCTCCGACCAGCCGTGGGAGGTGCGCAATATAACCAGCAGCACCACCACTGGGGTGGAAACAGGAATCCGCATCAGGCGGCCACTGGCCCAGATCCCGCTGCTGGAACAGCTCTCCTGCTCTTACACATATCTTGACACAGAGCAGGATGCTAAAGGGCTTGAGACAAAATATGTTCTGAACAATCTGCGCCATCAGCTGCATACGCACATAGACATCGGCTGGCACAGTAACGTACTGCAGCAGATAGCCCTGCGCTACGAACAGCGCCTGCACGGAGATTCCAGCACAGTGGTGGACACAAGCCTGAGATGGGAGATTAACAAATCCCTGGCCCTTAAGGCTTCCATCACCAACTTGTTTGATACCGATTACGTAGAGGCCGGTTTCGCCCAGGCACCGGGGCGCTGGATCAAGGGGGGGATATCCTGGCGTATCTGAAATGCTGCTACACCCTGGGGTAAAGAAACAACCGCAGGCCAAACCAAACCAAACCAAACTAAAACAGGCGCCGCCACACCCATAGGTATGGCCGGCGCCTGCATATCAAACGCTCAGTGCCATGCAACTATTTCTGCAATACTTTTATAACTGCGGAGAAATCTTCCTCTCCGAGACCCTGCTCCATCGCTTTCTTGTATACGTCGATCACCGCATCCAGCCCTGGCAGATTGGTGCGCGCAATTCCAGCGGCTTCTTTGGCATCCCGCAGCCCTTCATACACATACTTCAATGCCAGGTTGCGCCGAAAGTTGCCCCGCGCCACGGAGCGCCCCTTCTTGTGCAGCATGGGTGAAACAACGCCACCAGCATCAAGCACCTCCATGATCTGGTCGTTGTTGAATCCGAGCCGTTCCCCCAGGACCAGACTCTCCGCCAGCGCTTCCATGAGATGCGACTGCATGAGGGTCACAACAAACCGCATCCTGGTACCGTCACCGATTTCCCCTACATGCATGATGTTGAGGGCTACGTGAGACAACACTTCGCGACAGCGACTCACTACCCTTTTATCCCCCCCCATAAGAACAGTCAACAATCCGTGTGCTGCGTGTTCGCGGGTGCCCCACACCGGAGCATCAAGAAAATCAATGCCGCGGTCCTTGGCTTCCCTGGCCACATCCTGAGTCATCTCCAGGCAGTGCGTGCCCATGGCACACAAAATGGTGCCGGGCTTTATTCCGCTCAGGAAGCCACCTTCGCTTGAAAGTGTCTGCTTCAATTCGTCTTCGTACGGCAAAACGGTGATTACGATGTCCTTGTCTTTGGCTGCCTCCAGAGGAGATTCAGCCGCCCTGGCGCCCTGTTCCGTAAGTTTTTCCACCGCTTCTTTTTTGTTGTCAAACACGGTCAGATCATAGTCGCCCTTAAGCAGGTTCTGCGCCATTGACTTCCCAACCGTACCGAGACCGATGAACCCGATTTTCTTGATCATAGCTTTTCTCCTCATCTACACCTGCGCTACCCTGCAGGCATCCAGCGTTTCAGATCCCTTTATCCATAGTTGCTTCGCCCAGATAGGTTATTTTCTATCTTTCGTCGAATTAGCCGATTTTACACGTAATTTTAAACAGACATTGATTATTAAACGAGCGCGCCCCATATGGCAATACTCAATGTGCCTCGGCCCAGTTTTTTCCCCACCCGAGGCTGACCTCAAGGGGCACCTTCAACGGCATGACATTTTCCATACAGTGGCGCACCAGCTCTTCCACCTCAGCGCGCTCGGCGCATGGTACATCAAATACCAGCTCATCGTGTACCTGCAGTAACATGCGGGTTTTTAGTCCACGCTCCTGCAGGGCTTCCCATATCCGCACCATCGCCACCTTGATGATATCCGCCGCAGAGCCCTGCACCGCATAGTTGACCGCGTTCCGCTCAGCGTTGCTGCGTATCTGGCCGTTGCGACTGTTTATTTCCGGCACCGCGCAATGCCGTCCCAGCAGGGTTTTCACATATAGATCCTGCCGCGCACTCTGTTTCTGGCGCTCAAAAAACTCCAGCACCTGCGGATAGCGCGCAAAATAGCTGGCAATATACTCTTTGGCCTCGGCGCTGGATATTTTAAGTTCGCGGCTGAGACTGTACGCGCCCATCCCATACAACAATCCGAAGTTGATGGTTTTGGCATAGCGTCGCATATCTTCAGTGACCATTTCGCCAAAGACATTGAAGATCTGCTGCGCCGTGCGCAGATGAATATCCTCACGGGCGTTGAAGCCCTGAATCATGTTGGCGTCGCCGGCCATATGCGCTACCAGGCGCAACTCAATCTGCGAATAATCGGCCGCCAGCAGCATATTCCCCTCCGTAGGGATAAATGCTCCCCGGATCCGGGGGCCGTAATTGCCTCGGATAGGGATATTCTGCAGATTGGGGTTGCTCGATGACAAGCGCCCGGTGGCGGTCACCGCCTGATTAAACGAGGTATGGATCCTGCCTGTTTCGGGGTGAACCAAGCGCGGCAGGGCATCGGTGTAGGTGCTCTTGAGCTTCGCGAGGGAGCGGTATTCGAGGATACGCGCCACAATTTCATGCTCTGCGGCCAGCGGCGTCAGCACATCTACGGCAGTGGACCAACCGGTCTTGGTTTTTTTACCGTGAGGCAGTCCGAGTTTGCCAAACAGCACTTCGCCCAGCTGCTTGGGTGAATTCAGGTTGAACTCACAGGCTGCTGCAGCATAAATTTGAGCTTCAAGTTCCTCTATCTGTGCGCCGAAGTCGCGGCTGAGGATCTGCAGGCGCTCACAGTCAAGCTTGATCCCTTCCCACTCCATATCGGTGAGGACGCCGAGCAGAGGCAACTCCACCTCGCAAAGCAACGCACTCACTTCGCCATCGAACATCCCTTTGAAATACTCATACAAGCGCAGGGTGTAATCTGAATCCTCTACCGCATATGCAGTCGCCTGCGCCAGAGGAACTTGCGCAAAGGACTTCTGTTTTTTCCCGCTACCGGTAACCTCAGAAAACTCAAGCATGCGATGGTTCAAGTGCTCCTGCGCCATCGCATTGAGGCCATGGGAGCGGGAGGCGGGAAACAGAAGGTAGGACTGCAGCATGGTATCCGCCACAATGCCGCGCACTTCAACCCCGGCCCGGCGTAGAACCAGAGCATCGTATTTTATATTCTGCCCTACCTTAGGGCGTTCCTGCGCTTCGAGAACCGGGCGCAACGCCTCCAGGACAACATCAGGCTGCAGCTGCGTTTCGGCACCCCCCTTGAGAGAGTGGCGCACCGGAACATACCAGCCCTGCGCCGGTTTGACGCTGAATGAGAGCCCGACAAGATCGGCGCGCATGGCCTCAATCGATGTGGTTTCGGTATCTATGCTGAAATACTCTGCTGCGCCAAGGGCTCTGACCAGCTCCTCCAGCTGCGCGGCGGTGGTTACGCAGGTGTAATCACAGTCCTGCTGCGGTTTTGGCTTCTGCACTGCAAATTCTTCGTATAGTTGTTGAAATTCGAGTTCGCGAAAAATCCGTGCCAGCTCGTTGCGATCCGGCGCAGGGATACTGAAATCCAGCGCGGCAAGATCAAGCTCAAGATCATCTGCAAGGGTGACGAGTTGGCGCGACAACCTGGCCTGCTCAGCATATTCTTGCAGATTTTCCCGCCGCTTCGGCCCGGACACCGCATCAATATTCTGCAACAGATTTTCGAGGTTCCCAAAGCGGGAGATAAGTTCGCGTGCGGTTTTTTCCCCGATGCCGGGCACCCCGGGGACGTTGTCGGAGCTATCTCCAGCCAGCGCCTGCACTTCAACCACCAGCTCCGGCCCCCCCCCGAAGCGTTCCGCTACCGCTGCCAGATCGAACACCTTATCTTTCATGGTATCGAGCATGGTCACCTTCTCGTCCACCAGCTGAAGCAGATCCTTATCTCCGCTGACAATGGTAACCGGCAGATCACTGGCGCGGTAGTGGCGGACCACGGTGGCGATAATGTCGTCTGCCTCGTAACCTTCGGTCTCTAAGGTGGCAAACCTGAATCCCGCCACGACCTGTTTTATCAGGGGGATCTGCTCTACCAGATCATCCGGCATCTTCGCACGATTGGCTTTGTATTCCGGATAGAGCTCATGCCTGAAGGTGGGTCCCTTGGCGTCATAAACTACGACAAACTCATCGGGCTTATATTCACGCACCACCTTCAACAACATTCTGGTAAAACCAAACACCGCATTGCACGCCTGCCCACGTGAAGTGGAGAGATGGCGAATGGCATAATAGGCACGATAAATATACGAAGATGCATCGACTATATACAGATGTGGATGTTGCTGCGCCACAGGGTAATCCTTTTTCAAAGCAGGGAAGAAAGACAAATAATCCAATTACAGGAGGCCGAACTTCTTCATACGATAGCGAAAGGCGTCGATTCCCAGGGATAGTTTACGTGCTGCACGTGACTGATTGTTGCCACACGCCTCCAGCGCCTGTTCAATCAGCTGCTTTTCCACCACCTCTATATCAACCCCCTCTGGCGGGAGAACAAAATCATACCTGCTGCGTGCAGCGTTGCTGAATTGCGCCTCCGCACTGCGAGGGATTGTGCTGAGATTCAGATACTCGGCATCCTCCAGAATCACTTCACGTTCTACTATATTGCGTAACTCCCGGATATTGCCGGGCCACGCATATGTCTGCAGATAACGTTGTGCCTCGGAGGTGAATCCTTTAATCTGTTTGCCGAATTCCTGGTTGAAGCGTGCGACAAAAAAGTTCGCGAGCGGCAGGATGTCCTCGCGCCGTTCCCGCAACGGGGGGAGATAAATAGGGATGACTTGGATGCGGTAGTAGAGATCCTTGCGAAAGGAACCATCTTCTATCCCCTGGAGGAGCTCTTTGTTGGTGGCAGCAACAATGCGCACATCGACGCACACATCTTTGCTTCCCCCCACACGCCGGAACGTGCGTTCTTCCAGAACCCGCAGCAGCTTGGCCTGCATCCCGAGCGGCATATCTCCGATCTCGTCGAGAAAAACCGTACCCCCGTGGGCCATCTCAAACAGCCCTTTTCTTTGGATTTTGGCGTCGGTAAAAGCACCTTTTTCGTGCCCCATCAGCTCACTTTCCAGCAACGTTTCCGGCACGGCGGCACAATTTATCGCCACAAAGGGCTTATCCGCTCTGGCGCTGCCATCATGAAGCGCTCTAGCTATCAACTCTTTACCGGTACCACTTTCACCCTGCACCAACACCGTACCAGCATCGCTACGGGCAACCTTTTTCACTACCTCCATAACCTGGGCCATGTGCCAACTGCGGGCGATAATCTCGCCCATCCCCCGGTTCCGTTTATTTTCGCGCCGCAAATGTTCAACTTCTTGCTTGAGGGCTCTGTTTTCCAGCGCTTTGTCGATTACCCCCAAAAGCTCATCTATATTAAACGGTTTATGAATATAGTCAAAAGCGCCGTACTGCATCGCCTTTACTGCCGTCTCCAGTACTCCGAGTGCGGTTATCATAATGACGACGATGGAGGGATCGTTCTTCTTGATCTCCTGCAGGGTCTCAAGCCCGTCAATACCGGGCATGCTGATATCAAGCAGAACCAGGTCCGGGGTGTCTCTTTCGATTATCTCCAGAGCCTGCGCGCCGGATTCTGCAGTTTGCACCATAAACCCATGCTTCAGCAGGTTTTTTTCCAGTGACCAGCGGATAAGCTGCTCGTCGTCAACTACCAGAATCTGTTGATTTTGTTTCATTCCATCCCTTGGCTTTCGGATTCTGTTGCGCTCGATTCGAGCGTGTCAGCTACAGGAAACACCAACGTGAACGTTGTCCCAATTGCACTGGTGTGTACACGTATGCGGCCATTGTTCTGTTTCACCAGCTGTTTACAGATAGGCAGCCCGAGACCGGTGCCGCGGTTTTTGGTGGTAAAAAATGGGGTGAAGATTTTATCCCGTACAGGTTCAGGGATGCCGGGGCCGTCATCGGCGATCTCTATCTGGACATAATCGCGCTCCCCCTCATGTACCCGCGCGGTAGACAAAGTCACATGCCCCCCGGCAGGCGTCGCCTGCAATGCATTGATGAGGATATTGAGCAATACCTGTTGCAGCTGTTTACAGTCGGCCCATATTAAGGGGATATCATGCCCGAGTTGCTTCCGTTGTTCAACGTTTTCAGCCTCTGGGTGCTGCGCTCCAAAAAACAGAGTCTCGCAGATCACCTCATTGACATTGAGATAGGCAAACTGAGGAATACCCGGACGCCCGAACTTCAGGAGATCAGTGGCAGTTTTGTTCAGGCGTTCAAGCTGCGCCATTATGTCATTTACCACCTGAAGACGCTCATCGTCGGGGGGAAAATCCTCCGCTATCAGCGGCAGCGCCCCCTTAATGCCAGCCAGCGGATTTTTAATTTCGTGGGCCATTCCGGTAGCCATCTCCCCTATAGCCGCCAAACGGTCCGCCTGCTCCATCTGTTGGAAATGATACTGCTCCAGTTCCAGCTGCGCGGCTTCGAGCTTGTCCAGCATGGAGTTAAAGCTGTGCATCAGGTACGAAATTTCATCATTGTATCTGGGCATCATCCGGACATTTTTCTCCCCGGCCTCGACCCGCGCCATGAGGTTGGTGAGAACCACGATGGGCTTCTGTACATAGCGCACCAGGATCCATGTAACTCCGGCAGAGAGCAACAGGGTGATAAAGATCATGGAGAGGCTGAAACAGCGTGATGAGCGGCTCAGCAATGCGTTGGTGCCGGCAATTGAATAGTTGAGATTGAGCACTCCCAACACATCCGCCTCAGGGCTGTGGCACTGATGGCATATCTCTTTATTCCGGATGGGCTGCAGAATACTCAACACATCCTCGCCATCATAGTCGAGCATCACTGAATCATCTCCGCGGCGATATGCCTCCAGCTCACCCGTCAGCATGGGCTGATCCCGTTCCGCCGCAAATGAAGAATTGGAGATGAGCCCGCTGGCGGGGTTGAAAATCCGCACAATACGCAAACTGGGTCCGCTGGCTATCAACTCCAGCGTGTGCTGGAGCTTTTCCGGGTCTCCCTGACATTTGGAGTTAAAGATGGAGTTCACCACCGTTACCATGAGAGTCTCGGCACCATCGCGGGTCAACTTCAGCATATTGCTGCGGTCGCGCTGATAGTGAAACATGGCAAAGACCCCGATCCCGAAGGTGAGCAGAGCCACGTTCATGACAATAATGCGGAGGATGAGGCTGTTTTTTCGCATTTCAGTCCGAATCAGAAAATTTGCGCCAGGATTTGCGGCGCAGCAAGATTTAAGGTGGCGCAAGATTTAACCTGAAAGCATAGCATCCGCATCAACGCCCCGCGTCAAGGTAGGTGCGCACCATATTGTCCAACTTCCCTTTTCTCCAGGCAGGCTCCGCATGCGCAACAGTCTCATCTGCACTGGCAGGTACGGAGGCAGCCACAGAGATGGTGCCGGTGTGTCCGCGCTCCTCTGCCTGGTGGGCTTCTCCACCATCCAGCTGGGCGATCCGCGCATCAAACACCCCATCCTTAAGGTTCTTCAGCATCATCCGATGCTGATTCTTCATCATGTGCTCCACCTGTGCGGCAAGATCAAGGGCGCCACACAGGTCACGGTAATCTTTCACTTCACGCGCCAGGATAGAGCCGCCACGATACAGCAGGGTGGTCACATGTGCCCGCGGCAGCCCACTGTCTTCTGTCTGGACGTGATACATGTGCCCTTTATAGTTGAAGTTATGGTTAAATCCGCCTACCAATTTCTTCCTCCTTTCTCGTCTGCCGGTGTGCACGTTTAACTTGCCATCAGTTTTTTGATCTTTTCCACCGCTTCCATGGCGTCATCGGCATAAATATCCGCGCCGATCTGGTCGGCGTAATCCTGGGTGACGACGGCGCCGCCAACCATGGTGAACACCTTGACTCCGGCAGCACGCAGGGCGTCAACCGTCACCTGCATCTGCCGCAGAGTGGTGGTCATCAGCGCTGAAAGTCCCACCGCATCGACCTTGTGCTCGACCGCCTGCTTCACGATGCGCGCGGCAGCGACATTCTTGCCTAAGTCAATCACCTCAAAGCCATAGTTCTCCAGCAGGGTGCAGACAATATTCTTGCCGATGTCGTGAATATCCCCCTCAACCGTAGCCATGAGGATTTTGCCGTTGCTCTGCATCTGCGTCCCGCCCATCTCCTGCTTCAAGCGTTTGAACGCGGTCTGCATGGTCTCTGCACTCAGAAGCACCTGCGGCAGGAAAATTTTGTTTGCGCCGAAACGCCGCCCTACCTCTTCGAGTCCAGGTAACAGACCATTGTTGCTGACCTCCAGCAGATCGTGCCCCTGCTCCAGCGCCTGCTCCACCAGGGCGATAATCTCATCCTTCTCGCCGCGAATAATGGCCTGAGTCAGGCGTGCCATGATGGGTTCACTTTGGGCGCTGCCACTGTGTTCCGCCGCGCCAGAGATGTCAGCAATGCTATCCGCATAAGCCTGCACATAAGCTTCAGCGCGTTGATCGTGCCCCAGCAGCACCATGGCGCTGCGGTAAACATCCTGCATGCGCTCATCACTGGGGTTAATTATCGCCGCGCTGAGGCCATTATTGAGTGCCATGGCAAAAAATGTGGATGAAATCAAGGGTCTACGCGGAAGCCCGAACGAGATGTTGCTGACCCCCAGAACAGTGGTCAGACCATCTTCATGGGTCAGGGTGTGGATCGCTTCCAGGGTCTGGGCGGCCTGATCCTGCTCGGCGGAGACCGTCAGCGCCAGACAATCCACCATCACATCACAGCGCGCTATGCCGTACTCTTGCGCGCGGGCGACAATCCTCCTGGCGATGGCGATACGTCCGCTCGCGGTTTTGGGGATCCCCTGCTCATCAAGGCACAAAGCGATAACCGCAGCGCCATACTTGCGCGCCAGCGGCAGGATGGCATCCATGCTCTTCTGTTCACCATTGACTGAGTTGATAAGCACCTTGCCATCAGCAGCTTTCAACCCACGCTCCAACGCCGCAGGATCGGAGGAGTCGAGAACCAGCGGCAGGGTTGAAACCGAATTTATCCCAAGCACCGCGCGCTCCAGAGCCGCAGCTTCATCTACCCCCGGCGCACCGCAGTTGACATCGAGCAGGTGCGCCCCAGCAGCACCCTGGGCCTGGGCCTCGCGCCGGATATACGCGGTTTTACCCGCGCGCAGTTCGGCGCTGTAACCTTTTTTCCCCGTCGGGTTGATTCGCTCCCCAATAATAGCACAGCGGATTTCAGGGCTGAAGCTGCACACCTCGGTGCGGCTGGAGACAAACCCCCGGCGGCGCACGGGCATTTTCCAGCTTTGCTCAAATTGATGAAGGGCGTCACGCATCACCCGGATATGCTCCGGGGTCGTGCCGCAACATCCACCGATAATTCGCACTCCGAGGCCAAGCAGGCGCTCATGATACTGTACCATCTCTGCCGGGGTCGCGGGAAATACGGTCTCCCCGTTTTTAAGCACTGGCAACCCGGCATTGGCCTGGACAATCAGGGGACGGTTGGTACAGGTACGCATTCTGCGCAACACCTCGTACATGCCGTCAATCCCCAGACCGCAGTTGCTCCCGATCACATCCACCTGTAATCCATCCAGGGTTACCGCAGCGGCCTCCGGCGAAGTCCCCAGGACGGTGCGCCCGCCGTCATCAAAGGTCATCATAGCGATTACCGGCAGGGTGGAATAGGTGCGACACGCTATGAGCGCAGCTTTAAGCTCGCGAATGTCCAGAAAGGTCTCACAGCTGATGGCGTCCGCCCCGGCGGCAGTGAAGGCGCGCACTTGCTCGGCAAACACCTCTACCATCTCATCAAAGCCGGCGTCGCCGACAGGCTCAAGAAAGCGTCCACTCGGGCCAATACTACCAACCACAAACGCCGCATCATCTGCAGCGATTCGGGCCAGTTCAATGCCGCGGCGGTTTATCTCTTCCACCCGCTCCTGCAGGCCGTAATGCGACAGCTTGGTGCGGCTTGCGCCAAAGGTGTTGCTGACTATTACTTGCGCCCCGGCGGCGACATATTCACGATGAATCCCTTCTACCACATCAGGTGCATCGAGAATCATCTGTTCGGGACAAGCCCCGGCCTTAAGTCCGCGCGCCTGCAACATTGTCCCCATTGCTCCATCCAAAATAAGCACATGCTCATTCAGCGCCCGCATAAATTCATGCATCAGTATATAGCTCCAATCGTTGTCTGGTTTTAAGTAGTCGATAGTTCAATGCAAGGGGATAAATCACTGCGTCGCCAACGGAGCCAGTGTCCCAGCGTCAGTTCTGACCCAGTTAGGATCAAGCCTGACTGGGCGACTAAGATCCACGTGCCCTTTTAAGCTTTCAACCTTGCTTCCCTCTATCCAGAACTCAAACTGTGTAAATTCGGGTAGATATGCCGCAATGGAGTTGGTCAGAGAGTGAACGCTGAGCAGTTCAGAACTGCTGCCGCCGGGATGGTACTGCGCCAACTCGCGGCTGAAATCCAGCTTCAGGGTACTGGCATCGACCTTTCGCACCCCGAGCAACCGCGTCTGTACGGGGATCACCGCAGTCATCTCTGCCGCTTCCGGCCCGCGCGCGAGTTCATTAACAATCTGACTCAAGGCGGTGAAGTCATCCCCGGCGTGCGGCACCATGCGTTTTTCTTCCAGCAGGCCACTGGCATCTTGATCTCCAAAATACAACGAGATCTCCTCCTGCACTACTGCGGTGCGCGGCGCTTCACTCTCTTGCGGCAACGGCCGGACATCGACAACCATCCGCCCGACAATTATCCCGGCACAAATCAACCCCAGCATAAACAGGATAATGCGTACGCTGTTTTTATTTTTGCCCCTGAATAGGCTCATGGCAACCTC
>CAYUJC010000026.1:0-31482 GCA_964444945.1 uncultured Desulfuromonas sp. | reverse complement strand
GGCGCTTTGAGCTTGAACGGGTGACCTCGAGTGATGCAGGTGGGGTTTTCTCGGTGGTTTGGAAAAACAACGGCGTGCAGAATTGCCAAAACATCCCTTTGCTTGATTTGGGCTGGTGGCTCGAAGGGCAGCCACAGGCTTGCAGTCAATTCGAGCTTACCTTCAGCACTCCGGCGCGCCTTCTTCCGGGGGGTAGGCCCATGTTTACCCCCAACTTCAACCAACTGTATCCTTTTGTGCTCCGCCGCGTCACCTCGATGCTCTATATCCATTGCGGAGTTGAATTGGACCCCCCTCCAATTTTAGAAGTTCCGGATTTGATGTGCGTGGCAAATAAATTATATTGGCATGACTGGCGCGAATTAAGAGGAGCTGCGGGCGCTTCCAATCCGCTGGGTGGTGTATGCGGGCGTCTGCACATGCGCGGGGATGCCAGCGGAGCGATCTTGCCTGTTCTGCAACTGGGCAGTATTATGAACCTGGGTAAAAATGCAGCATTTGGAGCCGGCTGCTACCAGTTTGTTTGCAGTTAATATGTGCCACGCGCGGATGTTTTTAGCATAGAATACAAGCGTAATACGCATAAGTGTTCTAACGTGAAACTGGCAAAGGTTTGGTCTGAGAGGAAACTAAACAGACTCAAGGACGGTTCCATGGTTGACCACCAGTTAAGTATGGGGCGGGATAAAGGCTATGTGAAAGGGTCGTGCATGGCAAAAATTATACAGAGGTTACGGATGAAGAAAAATATATGGGAGCAGCGGGAAAAGGCATTTGAGGATAAGTATTTCCATGATCTGGAGCGCGAACAGCTGCGCAAACTGCGAGAGCAAAATGCCCCGCACCCTACCGAAGAGACCGAGGACTCCGCAACGTCAGATTCGCTCCCTGAGGTGGAAAATCGGAAAGAGGGGTAGGTTTTGTTGGTTGGAGAAGCTCAAGTGGGCTTTTTATTGCTTATTCTGCCGATTTAACGTAGTTATAGTTATATTTAAGCTTCATTTTTGAGTTTGTATAATGGTTGAAGCAGACATGAGTAGCGCAGAACTGCAGGGGGGATGTTTTGGGACAGATTGTGTTTGTGCTTTTGGTAGTTGGAGGGTTGGGAATCTTCTTTTATCGCCATTTTGGGGGCGCAGCCTCGGCACGAAAATCCGTGGAGAAACCCGAGCCGAAATCGGGGCAGGGGATTAAGCAAAGCGCTGAAGATAGGGACGGCACCCGTGTGCATGCACATAATAGCGCGGAGGTAGCGCCCGAAAAAATGGAGCCCAAGCCGGAGGTAACAGCTTCGGATGCGTCGGCTTCGGATGAACCAGACCTGCATGCACGCATTGTTGCGCTGGTCGCCGGTTCACCGGGGATGCTCCAGACCGAAATCTATGCCAGCATCCCGGAGGAAAAGCGCAAAGCGTTGCAGACAGTGCTCTTGCAGATGGACCGAAGTGGGTCTCTCAAGCGTGAGCGCGAAGGTTCTTCATATCGTCTGTTTGTGGCCTGAATTCACCGGATCAGACTGGACCTCCAACGCCGCAATAAGCATTGCGGCGGCAGCCGCTGTATTGGCTGCATTGGTTTTTTAGCCCAGTTTTTGCTCTGCTACATCATCCCGCATCATTCCTGAACAGATGAGAGTTGATCTTCTCGCAGCAGAATATCCATATCTTCGATAGTGATATTGCGGCCAGTCACGGTTATTATCCCCTCAGCGGTGAGTTTGCCTAGCAAGCGGGAGAACGTTTCAGCTGTAGTGCCAAGAAGCAATGCAATTTCCCCTTTGGCAGCCGGCAGTCGGATGTGTCTGCTATGTTGTTTTTCACTTAACGCGCGCAGATAGTGGAGCAGCCGCTGCCGAATATCACTTAGGGTCAGCTGTTCCACCATGCTTAACAGATATTTGATCCGCTGCGACAGCGACCCTATGAACTGCATGGCAACGGCGGGGTTGCTCTCGATGTGGTTGAGAATCTTGTGGGCATCGATGGCAAGCAGTTCGCTCTCTTCAAGGGTGATGGCACTTACGGGATAGCGATTTTTCAGCTGCAGCAGTATTTCAGCAAAGTATTCACCCGCATCCAGCAGGCGGATTACAGCCTCCTTCCCATCTTCAGTGGCTCGGAACAGTTTAACCTTTCCCCGCGCCAGAAAGAACAGCTCTGAGCCTTGATCCCCTTCATTGAATAGAAGCTGCTTTTTCCCCGCTTTCAGATATCGACTGCTTTCTTCCACCAACGTGCGATGCTGCCCGGCTGTGCCAGCCGCGGTGTCGCCGAAAAAGGCCTGCATGAACATGGTAACAGCTGCTTCTTTATTCATTATTTATCCTGTATGGTGGAGTGCTTAACGTTCATATACCGGGTTCAGGCTCTGCCTGCGGCTCCATTAACTCCAGTGCTTGTTCCAGCGCGTGAATAAATGCATCGAGTTCAAGTTGTTTTTTTAATTCAGGGGGCAGACTTTCCAGGCTGGACTGAAAACGTTTGGCTGCACTCAGGGCATTTTTGAGATCCAGGTACTGATTTTCCAGCTCAGGGGCGTGTCCTCGTCTGAGATCGCGAAAGGTCCTGGCCAGTTTTGGGTGCGGCATGGTGCCGGAAAAAACCTGGTGGCGCAAATCTTCGAGCTGGTTTGGTTCCATCAAGTTCTCGGTATTAATCTGATCCAGCAGGTTCAGGCTCCGATAATCGGGTGGCGGGACGGGGGTGGCAGAATCTTCAAGCACGTGTGGATTGTGGGTTCTCAAATACTGGTAAGCGCAGGTGAGCTTGTCCGCTGTCTGCTGGCGGATGCGGATTTCCCGAGCGCAGTATTGGGCAAAATCGGCGTACCCCCATTCCTGATATAACTGTGCGCTGCGCACTTGTGCGAGCAACTGGCCCAACTCAACCCAAGAAGACTTGAATTGTCTGGCACTATGCAGAATAGTGTGCCGGGTAGAGCCCGGTTCCACCTGCTTGAGCAGGTTTTCAAGATGTTGTTCTGTTTTTGACGCCACGGCTGAAGTTATCCTGCTATATGGGGATAGGGGTTTGGGAGTATAACGGTCATAAGTGGACACTACACTTAGTATTAGTACACTTGCGCACTGAGCGCACCTGTTGGTCGGGATGATAACATACTTGGTGCGCGCCTGGAATGGTGCAGGCGAGTGTGGGAATAATAATGCAAGCCTCATCTTTGAAGTGTCGGCCTTAACAATGGTTTTAAATTATTAATTGTGATTGGAAATACTGTTTATGGTAGCCAGGGGATGGAAACACTGCGTGGTGGGTGCGCAGACAGAACAGATGTTAAAGCTTGGGCACCCGTGGGTTATCCGCGATCGCTATACCGCTAAGTGGCCTGCGGGTGCAATCGGTGAGTATATCGCTTTGGCGGGGCCGGATGGCGCGCTGTTAGCGTATGCCCTGCGCGACGATGATCACAGGATTGTCGCACGCGTTGTAGGCTGGCCGCAGGATGGGAGCGCGCCGTGCATAAATGAACCCTGGTTTTACACCCGCTTTGAAGCAGCATATAGGTTGCGCAGGTGCTTTATTGAGCCAACTCAGTGTGACGCATATCGGCTGGTAAATGCCGAAGGCGATCTGCTGCCAGGCCTTACCGTGGATCTATATGCAGATTTTCTCCTGGTACAACTCTATAGCAGGATATGGGAACCATATCGCGAACCCATGCTGCAGGCGCTGCAGCGTTTAATGCGTCCGCAGGGTATTTACGAGAAATTCCGTCCGCGTAAAACTCGGGCGCTGGAGAAAAAAGGGGATAAAACGTACAGCACCCTGCTGCTGGGGCAGTCAGCGCCGGATCTTGTGCAGGTTAAGGAAAATGGGCTGTTGTTTGATGTTGACTTAAAACGTGGCCTGCACACAGGGCTGTTTATGGATCAGCGCGAGAACAGAAAAGATATCATCCCTTTTTGTGCAAACAGGCGGGTGTTGAATCTGTTTTCATTTACGGGGGCATTTTCGGTAGCTGCTGCCGCAGCCGGGGCGGCACAGGTTATCAGTGTGGATGCCTCTGCGCTGTATCAAGAGCGGGCGCAGCATAACTTTGCCCTTAACCGTCTTAATCCCGCAACGCATGAATTTCTCGTGGGCGACTGCCACAAGATTTTGGCACGGCTGACGCAGAAACGCAGCGTGTTTGACACGGTCATCATGGATCCGCCAAGTTTTTCCACCGTGGGTAAGAGTCGCTTTACCACCAGCGGCGGCACCTCCAACCTTGTAGCTGCGGCTCTGGGGGTGCTTAGCGAGGGAGGAACCCTGATAACTTCATCCAACCACCAGAAAGTTGACCTGCTCGAATACCTGAAAGAATTACGCCGCGGGGCGCTGCAGGCTGCAACACCCCTGCGGGTAATTCAGACGAGTGGGCAGGGGCCAGATTTTCCGTTTCTGGTGACCTGCCCCGAAGGGCGTTACCTCAAGTATGTGGTTGCGGTAAAGGGTTGAGCACATAAGATAAGTTGAAAAGAGCTTATATCAGGAGGGGCAAGATGGGTCGCTTTCAACGCTTGCACGTAGTATTGTAATAGGCTCTTTGGGCACATCCTGATGGTGCCCACGTGTTGTGGTGGGGGAGTTTTCGATCAATTCTACCGTATCCATGCCGTCAACAACCTTGCCGAACACCGCGTAGCCGAAGCCTCCTGGGGTGGAATCACGATGATCGAGGAACTCGTTATCCGCAACATTGATGAAGAATTGGGCTGTAGCGCTGTCTACCACCTGGGTCCTGGCCATGGCAACGGTGCCGGTTGTGTTTTTCAGCCCGTTGGCGGCTTCATTTTGGATGGGACGCCCAGGCTTGTCTTCGCGCATTTGTGCGTCCATTCCACCACCCTGAAGCATGAAGCCACGGATTACCCGGTGGAAAATTTTGCCGTCATAGTATCCAGCATTAACGTATTGCAGAAAATTTTCTACGCTGATGGGAGCCTCTGCGGGGCAGAGTTCGAGGACAATATCACCGGCGCTGGTATGTAGACGTACACGGGGCTTGATTTCCATACAGTATGTTCTCCTTCTGGGATTTCTAAACGTTAGGGTCTGTGCATATTCAGCCGCACAGAATAGCATGTCTTTGCAAGTATTTGGATATTTAATGGTGGGAATGCAACGTAATTTTAAGCTTTAAGTGTGCGCCTATGCCGAACGTGGGGGAAGTGAAGGAGCACAAGGGGAGAAACCTATTGCCCCAGAGGCGACTCGTAGCTATATTGAACGTTTTGAGTATTCTGTTTGGGGCGTACCCTGTTCGCATCTATCTGTGTCGGCTCTTCCGCCCAGTCAAACAGTTTTTGTATAAACAACCTTAAGCTTAAAGAGCATTTTTGAATGGCTTCTGATCCGGAAAATCCCGGCATAATAAAAAATATATTCACCGGTTATCTGATCCTCCTTCTCCATGTTGTGCTATTGGTGCTGCTCGGGTTTTTTATAATTTTCTTCCGCGGCCTGGTTCAGTACATGCCTTGGATTCTTGGCGTGGGCCTTGTGTTATGCGCCTCTCTTCTGGTATGGCTGTATATCAGTTACAGACGCCGGCGTAGCAGGATTCAACATATCCGCCCCCAAGGGCGAGGGGTTGAGATCAGTCTGCTGGGGGGGTTGGCGTCTATGCGTGTCGGGGGAAGCCCACCGTCTGAAGAGTGGGGCGGAGATGAGCCTCTACAACTCGAAGATCCGCACGTATCGCGGATGCGCAGTTTGGAGCGGTTGCTGGAGATGTATAATCACAAACTCATCTCACACGCGGAGTTTCTGCGGCTCAAGGGGGATCTACTGGGGGCCGAACTTGGACAGGGCGTCGGTCAAGCTGATGAGGGCTTGGCGAAAGCAAGTGAAGAGGCCACTATTGTCGAGACTGAGAATGAGTTGCGTGATTGAATCTTATAGTTGCGTATGATCACGTACTGATGCCAGTATGGCATTTCGCGAGCCCGTGCTGCACAGTTACGGGTGGCTGAGGATGCCTGCTGGATGAATTTGGCGACAACCTTCTGGAGGCAGACGTAAAATTGTGCGACAAAATACTTGCAATTTTATTTTTGCAGTGATAAACAACAGCGTCTTGAACGTCGGGGTGTAGCGCAGCCTGGTAGCGCACCTGCCTTGGGAGCAGGGGGTCGGAGGTTCGAATCCTCTCGCCCCGACCATACTAAAATTCAAGGCGCCAGTAGCTCAGCTGGATAGAGCATGTGACTTCTAATCACAGGGCCGAGGGTTCGAGTCCTTCCTGGCGCGCCATTTAATGTAAACGTCCTTTGGATAGGTGTTGACAATAAATAGCAGAATACGTAGTATCAGCTCCCGTTTTGGCTTCTTTTTTTGTGGTGGGTGTAGCTCAGTTGGTAGAGCGCTGGATTGTGACTCCAGTTGTCGAGGGTTCAACTCCCTTCACTCACCCCATTTAAATATCCGGACTCGATCGTCGATGTTCTTGTCGGACTCCCGGCGAACGCATCGGGTCGGGTCTTTTTTATTGGCAGCGGAGCAGAGGTGTACTTTGCCTGGCAGGTGCTGATTGGGCGCTGCCCAGGCGCCTGCTGCCAGGTGCCTGCTGATACAGCGGTGGATATCCTCAAATACATATGAAAGTAGCGAGAGTGGCGGAATTGGCAGACGCACTGGATTTAGGATCCAGCGGGCAACCGTGGGGGTTCGAGTCCCCCCTCTCGCACCATTACCCCATTTAAAATGCAGACTCAGTATTGCAGCTTCCGGCTCTTGCTGCATTTTTGCGCTGCTCTGATCTGCATGAATTTCCAGATTTTTCGCTTTGTAGTGTCATTTCACTTGTTTCCCCTGAATGATAATTTTAGTTGAAAAGCTTAATATTTAAGAGAGGATCGTTGCATGAATACTCAGGTAGAAGATTTAAGCCCGGTAAAAAAGAAGATATCTGTTGAAGTGGATGCCGCCCAGGTGACGCAAGAGATCACCTCCGTTTACACCAAAATAGCCCGCAATGCCAAGTTGAAGGGGTTTCGCCAGGGAAAAGTGCCCATGCGCCTGGTAAAGCAGTACTATGCTGAGCAAATGGAGCAGGAGGTGGTTGGCAAACTGATCAATGATACCTATTTTAAGGCAATCACCGATAACGAGATAGCTGCGATCGGAGAGCCTGCGATCCAGAACAGCGGGGAGCTTACCGAAGATAACGTCTTTACCTATGAGTTTCATGTAGAAGTTAAGCCCAAAATTGAAAATCCTGACTATACAGGACTGCGCCTGAAGAAGGAGATCTACACATTTGATGATTCTGTTGTAGATGCTCAAATTGAACAGATGCTCGATTCGCGCACCCAAAAAGAGGCAGTTGAGCGGGACGCGGTGCAGAAGGGTGATTTTGTAACCCTGGACTTTGAAGGTTTTGTAGACGCAGAGCCTTTTCCGGGTGGAGCTGCACAGGATCATGAGCTTGAAATCGGATCTGGGAGTTTTATCCCCGGCTTCGAGGAGCAACTCGTCGGGATGAAGCGTGGCGAAGAGGGGGAGGTTAAGGTCACCTTCCCTGCAGAGTATGGCAATGAAGACCTGGCGGGCAAAGAGGCCATTTTCAAGGTTAAGATTTCAGAGATAAAAGAAAAAACCGTTCCTGAACTAACCGATGAGCTCGCGCAGGAATTTGGAGCTGAATCTGCGGCAAACTTGCGTGAGAAAATCGGGGAAAATTTCGCGCGCCAGGAAAAGCAGCGAATTGAGGAAGACCTTAAAGAACGCCTGATGGCACAGCTGGTTGAGCGCAACCCCATGGAGGTTCCTGAAACCATGGTTGCACGTCAATTAGATTTTATGCTGCAGAATATAAAAGGACGTCTCAAGTCTCAGGGGATGACCCTTGAGATGATGGGGATGAATGAGGAGGCTTTCCGCACCATGTACCGTGATACCGCGGTCAAGCAGGTGCAAGGCAGCCTGATTTTAGAAGGGATTGGCAGCGCGGAAAATATTTCAGTTGAAGAGAACGAAATAGATGCGCGTCTGGAGGAGATTGCAGAAATGGCCAATGCTCCTGTTGAAGACGTTAAAAAATACTACTCTTCTGAGGATTCCAAAGAAGGGCTATTGGCCCAAATAGAGGAAGAAAAAGTTATTGCATATTTGCTGGGACAGGCAGATATACAGCAGTTGAGCAAAGAAGAGTTAGAGAAGGAAAATCAAGAAGTGCAAGAGGAGCAGGAGTAGGTATATGAATCTGGTTCCCATGGTTGTCGAGCAGACGGGGCGCGGAGAACGCTCGTACGATATTTATTCACGTCTGCTTAAAGACCGAATTATTATGCTCAGTTCCCCCGTTGACGACCAAGTGGCAAATCTGATCGTCGCCCAAATGTTGTTTTTGGAGTCAGAAGATCCTGATAAGGATATCCACTTCTACATCAACTCTCCAGGTGGGGTGGTGTCTGCGGGTATGGCCATGTATGATACTATGCAGTACATCAAAGCACCGGTCTCCACAATCTGCATAGGACAGGCGGCAAGCATGGGGGCACTGCTCCTCGCTGCGGGTGCGCCGGGGAAACGTTTCGCTCTGCCCAATTCCCGCATCATGATTCATCAACCTCTGGGCGGATTTAGAGGACAGGCTTCCGATATCAGCATTCATGCCAGGGAAATCCTGCATCTGCGTGAATCTTTGAACAAAATACTGGTTGAACATACTGGTCAGAGCATGAAAAAAATTGCAGCTGACACCGAACGTGACTACTTTATGGGTGCGCAACAAGCTTGCGATTACGGCATAATCGATCGCATAATCAAGCGCGATGAACGCGTGGACAAAAAGAAATAAATTTTACGGCCTGCTGTTTTACCCATTTTAAGTAATATGGTGCAGGTTTACGGCGAGAGTTACCGCGAAGTTTTCGGCGCCAGTAAAAATGCGGGCCAAGAGGAGGAATAGATGAATTCAAGCGATGTGCACAATAAAAATCTTACCTGCTCGTTTTGCGGCAAGGGGCAGGATGCGGTTAAGAAGTTAATTGCTGGCCCGTCTGTGTATATCTGTGATGAATGCATTGATCTGTGCCAGGAGATTATCACAGAAGAGTTGGCACAGGCGGATATAACCGAAGAGAACAACCTGCCAATCCCGGCAGAGATCCTGCTGACGCTCAACGACTATGTGGTTGAACAGGAACGGGCGAAACGTGTGCTTGCAGTTGCAGTGTATAACCACTACAAGCGCGTCAGGTATCTGGCTACTAACGGTGACGTTGAGATCCAGAAGAGCAACATTTTGCTGTTGGGGCCCACAGGTAGCGGGAAAACCCTGTTGGCCCAGACTCTGGCACGTGTCCTCAATGTGCCCTTTGCCATTGCAGACGCCACCAACCTTACCGAAGCTGGCTACGTAGGGGAAGATGTAGAGAATATCATTCTCGCTCTGGTTCAGGCGGCCGACTATGATATTGAAAAAGCTCAGCGCGGAATTATCTATATCGACGAGATCGACAAGATTGCACGCAAAAGCGAATCTCCCTCTATCACACGTGATGTGTCCGGGGAAGGGGTACAGCAGGCTCTGTTGAAGATAATTGAAGGCACTACCGCCAGTATCCCCCCCAAGGGTGGCCGCAAACATCCACAGCAAGAGTTTATAAAGGTCGATACCTCCAACATCCTTGTGATCTGTGGTGGTGCCTTTTCCGGCCTGGAGGATATTGTCTCCAGACGTATCGGTAAAAAAGGGATTGGCTTTGGCGCTGACATTCAGTCCAAAAAGGAAAAAATACAGGGAGAACTTCTGGCTCAGGTTGAGCCGGGCGACCTGTTGAAATTTGGGCTTATCCCTGAGTTTGTCGGGCGCCTGCCCGTGGTTGCCACGCTTGAGGAGTTGAACGAGCAGGCTCTTATCCGGATTCTGCAGGAGCCAAAAAATGCCCTTATCAAGCAGTATCAGAAGCTTTTCGAACTTGAGGGTGTAGAGTTGAAGTTTACGGGCGGCGCTCTTGCGGCGGTGGCTCGTCTTGCGGCGCAGCGTAAAACCGGGGCGCGGGGACTTCGCTCTATCTTGGAAGAGACCATGCTGGATATCATGTTTGATATCCCCTCACAAAAACATGTTAAAGAGGTGGTTATCAGCGAAGAGGTGGTCCTTAAAAAGACCGACCCCCTGATTGTGTACGACTGCGCTGAATCCGTTTCAGCCTGATTTTAACGCCGCAACCTGGATATTTCATGACATCTGAAAAAAATGTTATACCTGAGGAAAATGCCGGAGCAGGGGGTATCCCCCTGCTCCCTTTGCGTGATATCGTCGTTTTTCCTGCAACGGTTGTCCCGCTGTTTGTCGGACGCGCCAGATCTATTGCTGCCTTAGAGCACGCAATGGAGACCGACCGAAAAATTTTCCTGATAACCCAGAACGATCCTGAGGTTGACGATCCTGACGCCATTGACTTGTATACAGTTGGAACCGTTGCCACCATTACCCAGTTAATGAAGCTGCCGGATGGAACCATCAAACTTCTGGTTGAAGGGGAGTGGCGTGCGCGGATCACTCAGTATCTGGAACTTGAGGCGTATGCCGAAGTTCAGACTGAGGTTATAGCGGATAAATATGAAGACAATCTGGAAACAACGGCCTTAAGTCGCAGTGTGCATACCATGTTCAGCAGCTATGCCGGGTTAAGCACAAAGGTTCCCGCTGAAGTAGTTACCGCAGTTGATGGAATTGATGCCCCGGGATTGTTGGCTGATACTATTATGGCGCAGCTCAACGTGCGGATTGAAGACAAGCAGGAAGTTCTTGAGCTCTGCGATGTGGAAGAGCGTCTGGTAGCTGTATTGCAGATCCTCGAACGTGAGGAGGAGATTCTCAAGGTCGAACAGAGGATTCGCAAGCGGGTAAAAGGGCAGATGGAGCGCACTCAGAAAGAGTACTATCTCAATGAGCAAATGCGCGCCATCCAAAAAGAACTCGGAGATAAAGACGAGTTTAAACAAGAACTCAAAGAGTTGGAAGCCAGGGTAGAAAAGAGCAAGATGCCTGCAACGGCGCGGCAGAAGGCCAAGGCCGAAATGCGGAAGCTCAAGATGATGTCACCTATGTCGGCCGAGGCGGCCGTGGTGCGCAACTATCTTGAGTGCCTGCTTGATCTCCCGTGGAAAAAAACTACCCGGGACAATAGCGATATTGAACTGGCGCAGCGTATCCTGGATGAAGACCATGCCGGTCTGGAAAAAGTAAAAGAACGGATTCTGGAACATTTAGCGGTCCAGCTCCTGGTCAAAAAGATCAAGGGGCCCATCCTGTGCCTGGTAGGGCCGCCTGGCGTGGGGAAAACTTCACTCGGGCGCTCGATAGCTCGTGCCATGAAACGTAAGTTTGTCCGTGTTTCCCTGGGAGGGGTGCGCGATGAAGCCGAAATAAGAGGACATCGGCGTACATACATTGGTGCTATGCCCGGCAAGATAATGCAGGGGATAAAAAAAGCCGCCGTCCAGAACCCGGTATTTTTGCTGGATGAGATCGATAAAATGTCCATGGACTTCAGAGGCGATCCCTCATCTGCTATGCTGGAAGTGCTCGACCCGGAGCAGAATTCAGCATTTGGGGATCACTTCGTGGATCTTGATTTCGATTTGTCCCAAGTGATGTTTATAGCAACTGCAAACTCCATGCAGGGCATCCCTGCGCCGCTGCTGGATCGCATGGAGATAGTACGACTTGAGGGTTATTCGGAAGAGGAAAAGATCCAGATATGTCGCCGTCACCTGATACGCAAACAGGTGCTTGAGCATGGATTGCAAGCGGACAAACTTAAGTTTTCGGACAATGCCCTGGCAGAAATTATTCGGCGCTATACCCGCGAAGCTGGAGTACGTGATTTGGAGCGCCGGATAGCCGCTATTTGCCGTAAAGTTGCGCGTCAGGTCGCTAAAAGCAGCAACCGTGACCAGATGTGGAATATTGGCATGAATCAGATTGGGAAATATCTTGGGGTTGCTCCCTTTACCTATGGACGTAAAGACACCGTGTCACGTTGTGGTATTGCCACCGGCTTGGCGTGGACACCTGTAGGGGGCGAAATTCTCATGATTGAGGTGCTTGAATTCCCAGGTAAAGGCAAGCTCACAGTGACAGGCAAGCTCGGAGACGTAATGCAGGAATCAGCGCAGGCAGCATATGCTTATATCCGCTCAAAAGCCGAAGTCCTTGAACTACCAGAAGATTTTTACCGCAATCTTGATATACATATTCATGTGCCAGAAGGAGCCATCCCCAAAGACGGGCCATCGGCGGGGATTACCATAGCGACTGCTCTGGCTTCCTCTCTTACCCGACGCCCTGTTGATGCGAACCTGGGTATGACCGGAGAGATCAATCTACGTGGAGACGTTCTGGCTATCGGCGGATTGAAGGAGAAGTTGCTGGCAGCGCGGCGCGCAGGCCTTGAGAGGGTGCTTATACCGGCAGAGAATGAACGTTATCTGGTAGAAATTCCCGCCGAAGTGAAACGGGACCTGGATATCCGCCTTGTTTCGCATATGGATGAGGTTCTGGCACAGGCCTTGCTTCACGAAGCCCTGTCTTAATGGGTTTTGCTTTTATTTTTGTTATATCCGCACCAAGACAATAATTTATTTGTGTAATCAGGTTAAATCTCGTATAAGATGAGTGCTCATTTCGGGGTACCAACGCAAAGAGTGTAAAAGGGTGTACTGGGTAGACCAAATGACGGATTAAGCTGGTAAATTGGCTTGTTATGTCAGTCCAAGTCTGCTATTAGTACGCAAGTATTTTTAAAAAACGACAGTAATTAGGAGGTTAGCTGTGACCAAAACTGAACTAGTAAATTCTATGGCAGAAAAAGCAGGCCTGAGCAAGGCAGACGCAGAGAAAGCCCTCAAAGCATTTGTTGATAGTGTAACAGGTACTTTGCAGCAGGGAGATAAGATCTCTCTGGTTGGTTTCGGTACGTTTAGTGTCGGCGATCGTGCGGCTCGTACCGGTAAAAATCCACAAACCGGTGCTACTTTGCAGATCCCTGCGGCTAAGGTACCCAAGTTCAAAGCCGGCAAGGCTTTAAAGGATGCAGTCAACAGCTGAAAATAATCTCTGTTAACACCGTTATCTGCTTTACAATAGGTGTAGGATTTGCTATCTTCTGCGCCGTTGTGCAAGGAAAACCTGAATAATTTCAGGACAAAAGGTAGTTTAATAAAGCAGAATAACACATAGTAATATTGCAGTAAATTACCACCAAGCATATACCAATGTAGCTAACACACGTAATGGGCGAATAGCTCAGCTGGGAGAGCATCGGTCTTACAAACCGAGGGTCACAGGTTCGATCCCTGTTTCGCCCACCAGATTGCGGGGCTGTAGTAGAGTCGGTTACAACGCCGGCCTGTCACGCCGGAGGTCGCGGGTTCAAGTCCCGTCAGCCCCGCCATTTTTATTCAGGTTTAAGCTATATATAATGGGCGAATAGCTCAGCTGGGAGAGCATCGGTCTTACAAACCGAGGGTCACAGGTTCGATCCCTGTTTCGCCCACCAGATTGCGGGGCTGTAGTAGAGTCGGTTACAACGCCGGCCTGTCACGCCGGAGGTCGCGGGTTCAAGTCCCGTCAGCCCCGCCATATTATTTTCCCCATGCTATATTCCATATTATATTGAGTAGCAGTGCCGGTTTCTTTAGCGCAGCTACTTATATTCTATACACTAAATCAAAAAGCAGGAACGACTTGAGTCAAGTTGTTCCTGCTTTTTGATTTAGTGGCCTTTTAAAAAGTCACTCCGAACAGGTGGTCTGGGATGTTTGCCAGCTCTTTCCCTCTGCAGAAACCGCTACCTGCTCCATGTGAATATTGAGCCAGACGCGCTGCACAAATGGCTTCTTCTCCTTCCGCGCCCTCTCAGAAACAGCTCTTCCTACGGGTAGTATTATCTGAATTTTATAGGTGGGGGAGCTTTATGCGTTGGTCAATAACCTCGACTCTCCCGTCACCCTATAACCACCCCTCGATCGGTTTTAGGGAGGCTTGTGGACAAAGTACGCCCATCGGCTACAATGGGTGAAGAGCGGTCTTCATGCGGAATCCGATAAACGCCACCCGGGAGAAACCTAAATGACCACATCAGCACACCATCCGTACCATCCGATTATCTATGTGCGTGGTTTTGCGGCTACGCAGAACGAGATCGAAGAGGCAGTTGCTGACCCTTACATGGGGTTCAACATTGGCTCGACCAAGGCACGCATCGCTTGGACTGGTGAAGTGAGGCGCTTCTATTTCGAGTCGCCACTCGTGCGTCTGATGCGTGACTATACCTATGACGACGCATTTGTGGACGGCGAGGACCTCGTAGCATCCGATAATCCGGACTATTTGGTTGCATACCGCAGTATCATTGTCTACCGCTACTACGATGAAGCCAGCAAAGACTTTGGCGCCGGAGAGACTCCGCCTATTGAACACTTTGCAAAAGGGCTGGACAAACTGATTTTGCGCTTGCGCGAAAAAATATGTGCCAATCCGAAGAATGGAGTAAAGACTGAAGACTTTCGCGTGTATCTCGTAGCGCACTCCATGGGTGGATTGATATGCCGCGCCTTTTTGCAGAATCCGAAGCTCGGTTCTGCGGAGGCGCGTAGTGCAGTAGCCAAGTTGTTCACGTACGCGACCCCACATAATGGCATTGATATGCGCATTGTACGCAATGTGCCGGGCTGGCTTTCCTTCGGCGATATCAACAACTTCAACCGCAAACGGATGTCAGGATTTCTCAATCTGCCCAATGATAGCGACGTCTCGGTCGTGAAAGACTTCCCACCTGAGCGCATCTTTAACTTAGTGGGGACGAACCCTCGCGACTACACGGTAGCCGGCGGACTATCTGCCTGGGCGGTTGGGGACGCAAGCGACGGACTTGTGCGAATCGAGAATGCCACCACACATGGACCAGGCCCAGATGGCAAAGATGTGGGTTCACCGCGCGCTTTTGTGAATCGCAGTCACTCGGGCCACTACGGCATAATAAATTCGGAGGAAGGCTACCAGAACCTTACACGGTTTTTCTTCGGTTCCCTTCGTGCCGATGGCATCCTTGATATCGATGACATTACGTTGCCAATTGAGGTAGAT
Organism: uncultured Desulfuromonas sp.; assembly: GCA_964444945.1. Lineage (GTDB taxonomy): Bacteria > Desulfobacterota > Desulfuromonadia > Desulfuromonadales > Desulfuromonadaceae > JAIVHC01. The sequence continues at coordinate 16,377 of CAYUJC010000026.1, read as the reverse complement.
AAAGAGCTTAAGGCTGGCAAAAATGTGGACGCCTCTTACCAGTTTGAGGTTGCGGTCAGCGTACGCGGTTGCCAGTGGCAGATAACACGCCGCGAGGTGCGAGAGAATTCTGCAATTTTCCGCAGTTACGCTGATCTTTTTCCCGGTAAAGATAAGACCAACCGCCCCCCTGCTCGCGCCAATAGCCCCCACTTATTCTCCGTGTTTCTCGACCCGGAAAAAAGTGTTAAAAAGTCCGGCTCGGTAAGTTTCGCACTTGACCTCAAAGTGCTCGTGCCGGATTACGTGATAGATGGTGTGCTCTTCGTGAAACGGCACTACGAGGGTGGCTACATCCTGCGTGAGCTTATTTTAGTCGAAGCGTTTCCCGACAAGACGGCTCTCGGAGGCTGGCGCATCAAGCATGGCTACCAAGAGGTAAACCCCGGCAAGCCGGGGCTAACAGCGGTCACGCGCGCTCTCGAAGGAGAGATCGGGATCGCCTTTGATATTCCTATTGCCCAGCGGACGCGCCCTGGTGTGAAAGGGACGTTGCGTATAGAAGTGCGGCCCGTCGATCCACCTGAGATTTAACCATTGTGCCAAGCCCTTTTCATCTAGTTTGATGCTGGGTGCGCTTCTATCTATTAAATCCCCGATTTTAACCAATGGATGAAAACCGGCGGGAAGAGTGGGGGAGATATAGCAGCCAACAGAGCGGTTTTTACCCACAGGTAGAAACTTTGAACGAGGTTTTCTCTAACACAAAAGGAGGAAGTGACCCATGTTTATCGTTATCATATCGTTCCCAGCAATTAAGGAAGGCAAGGATGCCGATTTTAAAAATTGGTTTGCCTCATCGGGTAAGACCTTCAGTGGATATCCTGGATTTATCAGCAGGAAGCTTCTGCAGCCTGTAGACGGTGGAAATTATGCGGCTGTAGTTGAATTTAAAGATCAAGCCGCATTTAAAGCCATGCATAGCAGTCCTGCGCATGACATAGCGGGTGAACAAGTAATGCCGCTCTTTGAGGGGAAGCCTACGCCGACGTTTTATCAAGTTATCGATGGATAGTTTCAGACCCGGGAAGGCTGGCATCACGTGTATGTAGCCCCTCCTGGCAAACATATGCAGATTACACCTTCCCCCATGTGTCAGTCTTTCCCGTCTTGACTGCTGTAACTGTTTTGGTTCGACGTGAATTTGAGGATTTAGCTGTTCGTGTTAGTCTATGCGAACGGGACATTGTAGCGATACTGTTACGCTCTCATTTACAGAGTGTTTTTTACATATCTTGCCAGCAGGCAAGCCTCAGTATCGGGTTTCTTGAACTTTCGATCACTTTTATTATACAGCACAGGAGCAGACTATGGCTGGCGGGTGGACGCGTGATGGAGCAGTGCAGGACCAAATTGATGCAAACGTTGAGGATGCAGTGGAGCGCGCCAGAAGTCGTCTCACTTCGGGCGAAAGCCTGACAGTGTGCGAGGAGTGCGAACGGACTATTCCAGAGAAGCGACGTGAGGCGATTCCGGGTGTTCGGCTCTGTGTTGAATGTCAGTCTGCCCTTGAAAAACAGGAAACTGTTTCAAGTGGCTTTAATCGCCGTGGCAGCAAAGATAGCCAGCTCAAGTAGTTCAGGCACCGTGCGCGCAGGCATTCTCATCCCTTGACACCCGCTTTGACTTTGCCAAACTCCCTGCTAAAATCAGCTGAAAATTAAAAATGGCGCGAAGCTGCGTTGATGTAGTGAGAGGGTGCCTTTTCAGGTCCCGTAATGGAGTGTCGTCGCCGTCTGCTTATCTCGTGGAAGCTTTTAAAGTGAACGGGAACGACTGTTCTTTGCCCAACCATCTGAGGGCCAGTCAATAACCTGACCTGCAGAAGAATAACGAGCGAAGTAGAGGAGAAGTTGGACGGATATGGAAGCCGACATGGGAGGAGTTATGAACAACAGAAAGATTTTTGAAAAATACACCATACGTGGAATAGAGTTCCGTAACCGGTTGTGGGTCTCACCGATGTGTATGTATTCAAGCGAGGATGGTATGCCGACCGATTGGCACCTCGTCCACCTTGGGAGTCGAGCCGTGGGTGGCGCAGGGTTGCTGATGATGGAGGCGACGGCGGTTGTTCCTGAAGGGCGGATATCGCCTGCAGACGCCGGAATATGGTCGGATGCGCACTGCGATGCATACCAGCGGATTACCCGGTTTATAAAGCAGCAGGGTGCTGTTGCTGGAATCCAGCTGGCCCATGCCGGCCGCAAGGCTTCAACCGCCGAACCGTGGAACGGTGGCAAAATGGTCAGCGAAAAGGAAGGCGGTTGGCAGACGGTTGCACCCAGCGCGATTCCATTTACCGACACTTTCCCCATGCCGCGGGCGTTGACGCTGGAGGAGATTGGTCAAACCGTTGAAAGCTTCGCCGCGGCTGCGCAGCGCGCAGTTGCAGCGGGCTTCGAGGTGATTGAAATCCATGCCGCACATGGGTATCTTTTGCATCAATTTCTTTCGCCACTTTCGAACACACGTGCAGATGAGTATGGTGGAAGTTTGGCAAACCGGATGCGCTTTTTACTTGAAACGGTAGAAAGGGTCCGCGCAACCGTGCCGGAAACCCTGCCGGTTTTTGTGCGGATCTCGGCGACGGACTGGGTTGAAGGTGGTTTTGACCAGGAACAGGCAGTCTCACTGTGTAAAGAACTCAAGACTCGCGGGATCGACCTTATCGATGTTTCAACCGGCGGCAATGTTATGCACGCGCCTATCCCGCTCGGCCCCGGTTACCAGGTATCGTTTGCCGCGGCCATTAAAAAACAGGTTGGTATCGCAACCAGTGCAGTTGGGCTGATAACCGAAGCGGAACAGGCTGAACAAATTTTGCAAAACGGTGATGCCGATGCGATTATGCTGGGGCGGGAATTTCTGCGCGATCCATATTTCCCTTTCACCGCAGCCAAAACGTTGGACGCACGTATCGACTACGTGCCTAAGCAATACACCTACGCAATTAACCTTTAAGCGGCAGGGGTGTTTCTTAAAGTGCGCAGGTGGAAATTGCGCGCAGCTGCGCAGAGCAGGCTTTTAAATATTAAACTCACAACGTGGGGGGGAAGGGTATATGAGCCAGGAAGGTGTACAACGGTTGCAGAAATTTTTAGAAAATCTGGGGCTGGATGAAGAACCAATGGGGGTCTTTTTTGCGGATGAAAAACCTGCTGCAGGTTATTCTCCACCGGCAGCAGCCACCCCTACGCGTGCAAGAGAGATGAAGCAGGAAATTGACTGGCAAGAAATATTTACCCAATTCTCCTGTGTAATGAAAGATATCTGGCGGGCGCGCAGAAATAAAACAACGGCATATTTTTCCGCAGAGCAGTTCGGCTGTCCCGGAGCTGCATTCTGGCTGGGTTTTCTCAAGCCTCAGACTGAGACCATTGTTCATTACGTTTCCAGCGGTATCCCCGAGAAGATGGAAGGGGAATTTTACTGTGAATCACCCGAGCAGCTAAGACAGATGTTCGAGTATGTCGATCCAGAACCTGCGCCACATAAGTTTTGCATTTTTAAGCCGTTGAGTAGCTTTACTCCAGAGGAGGAACCGAAGCTGGTAACGTTTTTTGCACGCCCTGAAACGTTGAGTGGGCTGCACCAGTTGGCGACATTTGTGACCAATGACCCCGAAGTTGTCGCTTCACCGTGGGGTGCTGCCTGTGGCAATCTTGTGGTGTGGCCTTTACATTATCTTGCAAAAGGACTTAATAAGGCCGTTGTCGGCGGGTGGGATCCTTCCGCAAGAAAATATTTCAAAACGGATGAGTTATCGTTTACCGTCCCTTTTGGCATGTATACTGAGATGATAAATCGTTTCGATGAATCATTCTTGAAAACAGATACTTGGGCAACGGTACAAAAGAAAATTAAGCGGAGCAAAAAGGCTTGGGGTGAGTTAGCTTAGTGTGTAATTAAGGAGTCGCACAGAATGAACCAGATTCACATCCAATATTACAAAACTGAAATAGGTGAGTTGATCCTTGGTTCTTTTGATGAAAAGCTTTGCCTTCTCGATTTCCGGGCTAGAAAAAAGCGTACCAGTTTTGACGCTAGAATCAAAAACGCACTCAAAGCTGGGTTTGTGGAACAAAACGATGCCGTTTTAGCTGAAACGAAAAAACAACTCGAAGAGTATTTTAACGGGAACAGAACAACCTTTGATATTCCGCTGTTGCTGGTAGGGACTGATTTCCAAAAAAGGGTCTGGGCCGCTCTGCAGCAAGTTCCCTACGGTATGACCTCTTCATACGCGCAGCTGGCAAGCGACATCAATAATCCAAAAGCTGTGCGCGCGGTTGCCAATGCAAATGGCGCAAATCCAATCGGGGTAATTGTTCCCTGTCACCGCATCATTGGCAAGGATGGCTCGCTCACAGGCTACACAGGAGGGTTGCCGATAAAAAAATATCTGCTTGAATTGGAGCACGGCGCAAACACATCCGAGTGATGTAAGAGGATAATTCGGCGGAGTCTGCCAGCGGAGTCCGAATGAAAGGCAAGATATCTTTATTCGCGTCCCAGTCCATATACAGAGATAGCTTCCGCGCTGGAGGGTTGCGCGCAACAGGCAGAGGAGAAAGACATGAAAAAGATTGGTGTCATAGTGGGAAGTCTGCGCAAGGGTTCTTTTAATCTGAAAATGGCGAAGGTGCTTATGGCCTTAGCACCGCAGTCATTGAGTTTTGAAATTATAGAAATAGGGAACCTACCATTCTATAATGAGGATCTCGAAGCTAATCCGCCCCAGGCCTGGACAGAATTCAGACAACACGTAATGGAGATTGACGGCGTTTTATTTGTTACCCCTGAGTATAATCGGTCAATGCCAGCTGCGATTAAGAATGCAGTTGATGTGGGTACGCGACCATACGGGAAAAACGTGTGGGATGGAAAGCCTGGTGGCATAGTCAGCGTTTCTACTGGCTCCATGGGAGCATTTGGTGCTAACCACCAACTGCGGCAAGCGCTGGTGTGGCCTAATGTCCTCACCATGCAGCAACCAGAGGCTTATATCGGAAAAGCAGGAAATCTATTTAATGAAAACAACGAGCTCGCCAGTGATTCGGTCAAGGAGTATGCCGCGAAGTATATGCATGCTTTTGCTGAATGGGTTGAAAGAAACACCCAGGGGATAAACAGAAAGTAGCTTTTGGTTTTTATCCTGCCCGTGGATGATTTTAATTGCATCTGGGCTCAGTCTTTGCTATAAAGCTTCTCGCCTCATGCCGAAGTGGTGGAATTGGTAGACACGCTAGGTTCAGGACCTAGTGGGCGTATGCCTGTGGGAGTTCGAGTCTCCCCTTCGGCACCAGATAAAAAATAGCCGTCGCCGGAAGGTGGCGGTTTTTTTGCGTTTGGGCTGCCATGCCTCTTTGGAAGAGATGTAGCCAAATCTGAGTGTTTGAGGGAATTAATTCCAGCAAGCCCTGTCAGGTTTACGCTCAATTAGCGGATCAACAGCTTCTTCGTCCTTGAGTTGCACTCCTCGGAGCGCTTCTGTCAGATGTTTGAAGCCTGGTAGTCCCCCCCCTTCTTTTCTGCGCTTGCGGTAGTCAATTACCCTGACACCAATGGGCGCCATCCCTTCCCAAAGCAACCAATTTTTCGACCTGGTCTATTGAAATTTTCTTGACAAACCAATTCAGCACCGCTAGAAAGTAAGTAATTGATTACTATCTTTCGGAGATATGATGGAAAAAGGTTCAAGACATCTTCCTGCAGAAGAGCGCCGCGCAGAGGTCGTCAATGCAGTAATCGGGCTGGCCGCTGAGCAGGACCCATGCAGCATCACTACTGCGGCCATCGCCGCGAGGTTGGATTTGACGCAAGGAGCTATCTTTCGACATTTTCCCGACAAGGCCACTATCTGGGAGGCAGTCATGGGATGGGTAGCGGAACAATTGTTAACCAAGATTGGACGAGCCGCCCAAAATGCACCTTCCGCGTTGGCAGCACTTGAAGCAGTGTTTTTAACGCACATTGATTTTATTGCAGCTCATCCTGGAGTTCCACGAATATTATCCAGCGAGTTGCAGCGTGCAGAAGATACCGCGGCAAAACTGAAGGTGCGGATATTACTTGAAAAATATGCTCATCTGCTCAAGGAACTGTTGCAAACTGGTAAACAGCAGGGTGAGTTAGTGCCTGAATTGGATATATCCTCTGCAGTCTCGGCGTTCATCGGGATAATTCAGTGGATGGCTGCACAATCATTACTTACAGAGGAATCCCAGTGGCTGCATCAAGCGGCGCCAAAGGTGTTAGCCATCTATCGTCGTGGTATTGAAGCCGCAGCAATAGAATTGGCGGAAGTGAGATGCGCTCTGGAGTTGCAGTACGAAGCGGGAGTTTCCATGGGAGCCTTCAAACGCGATTCAAAGACCAAATCAGATACTTGCTTCTGTCCAGCTAAGGGAATTTCGGATCGACCCTTGCGGGGAAATTTAAAAAAGATGTCGAAGCTTTCTCTTTTGATTTTACTGATTATGCCGGACAAGGACGCTGGGAAACTTCTGCAGCGATGCTTGCCGTCTGGAGATCCTATCGCTACCGCCAGGATAAATAGTGTGTTGTCTGGTAGTAATGCCGCGCAACAGACGCCTGTTGATCTGATTCTGGGGGTGCCACATATGGCTGGCCTTGATTGGTGCATGCTTGCAGAGCTGTCTCGCCTCGACGCTGACGCCACTATGATAAGCGTTTTGCCTGCTGCAGGAGAAAACATAAATTTGTGCGATCTGATCCTTGATTGTCCTGCAGAATTGCAGTTTTTTCTCGATACGCTTCGCTACTTATCAACCCCGAAAAATAGCTGACATCGTCGTCCCCGGAGATGAACATGGGGAGATGTTTTATCACATCATACCTGTATAAAATTTTGAAACGAGACCCGGATGCACATAAAAACTATCCGTTTTTTACCCTTAGTGTTTCTTTTAACCGCCTGCGCCGTGGGGCCCGATTATCACAAGCCTGATTTAGTGGTTCCTCAAGAATGGCATGAACAGTGGGGCACTGAAACACTGCCCTCAAATTCGCACACACTTGGATCATGGTGGCAAAATTTTGATGATCCAATCCTTACTGGGTTGATCAATGCAGCGGCGCTGCAGAGCCTTGATCTTAAAGCTGCGGTGGCCCGAATTCAGCAGGCACGGGCAGCCCTTGGAGTCGAAAAAAGCCAGTTTGGTCCCTCCCTTGATTTCGATGCGCAATATCTTCGTTCGCAGGCAAGTAAAACCACTGCCACTATGGGATACTCGCCGACCGATTCTTCTTGGGCAGATCCAGGAGCAACGGATACATATCGTACCGGTCTGGGGCTGAATTGGGAAATTGATGTGTTTGGCCGCGTACGCCGCGCAGTTGAAGCCGCCCATGCAGATCTGCAAATGCAAGAGGAAGACCTCCGTGGCGTTCAGGTCGCATTATTTGCCGATGTTGCGGCGACCTATATCAATGTCCGCGCGCTGCAAAAACGGATCCGTGTTGCCGACGCCAATATCCTCAACCAGGCTAAAAGTCTTGAAATTGTCAGTAAACGCGTCGCAGCCGGAGCCGCACCGAAACTCGATCAGGCTCAGGCTGAATCAAATCTCGCCAGCTCGAAGAGTGAGACTCCCGCGCTTCATCAGTCTCTGCGCGAAGCCCTGAACAAGCTGACGGTGCTACTCGGACGCTATCCGGGCGAGCTTGATGAGCTCCTCGTCCCCCTTGAAGCTGATATTCCAAAAGTTCCGGCTGAAGTTATGGTTTCAGCGCCGCTGGATGTGGTCAGACAGAGACCAGATATCCGCAGTGCGGAACGGCTGGTGGCGGTTCGAACGGCGCAGATAGGAATTTCCATGGCCGAGTTGTATCCACAGTTGTCATTGGCTGGAACGTTCGGTTTTGAATCGCAAAGTGGCGCCGATCTTTTTCAGACTGCGAGTAAAACCTATGGCCTCGGACCGGCGTTGCAGTGGAATCTGTTCAATAGTCAGGCGACCACAAATAAAATAGAGGCGGCCAAATGGGCGGCAAATGAGGCCTATCTGCAGTACAGAAACACGGTATTGGTTGCAATGGCGGATGTGCAGGACTTTCTTTCCGGATTTCAGCGGGAAAAATCCCGCCGCGACTTTTTGGAAGAAGCTGTCATAGCTTATCGCCGTTCAGTTCAATATGCCGAATCTCTGTATCGCAGCGGCAAGACAAGCTATCAGAATGTCCTGGACGCGCAACGATCGCTGTTCGTTTACGAAGATCGGCTTATCGACAGCGAAGCGCGCATGGTCCAGAACCTGATTGGCCTCTACCGTGCCCTGGGAGGGGGCTGGGGGGAATAGTGACATTGCCTTTTCTGCGTCCGCATATCCAGATCTTTGGCAGATATGTGCGCGATCAGGTTCAGCGAGCAACAGATGGTAAGAGATCAATCGAGATGAACAGGGGATAGGGCGGAATGAAAGCAGAGAATATTAAAAAAATATTAAAGCACAAACTGATAATACTGGTACCCATAATTATCGGAGGGCTTGTTCTTGCCCTTATGCTGACGTTAAGGCCCGGTGCAAAAATAAAGGAAATCAGGGAAGAGAGCCGAGCGCTGCGGGTTATCAGGGTTCCGCAAGTCGATGTGATTCCCCGCGCGTCAGGGTATGGAACGGCCAAACCTCAGCGTGTTTGGAGTGCGGTGTCCAGAGTCCAGGGTTTTATCATTGAGGCGAATCCAGCCCTGCGCTCCGGGTCTTTTGTTGGTAATGGCGACTTCCTGTTGCGCATCGATCCCGCTGAATATCTGCTTGAGATTGAACGGTTAAAAGCTGAAATCGATAAAACAGAAGCATCCCTGACGGAGCTGGCAGGCCAGGAACTCAACGACAGACTCTCACTGGAAATTGAGGAGAGCGGTCTGCATATTGCCCGCCAGGAGCTTGAACGCGATGAACAATTATTTCGCGAGGATGCCGGTTCTCAGGCTGAAGTTGATGCAAGTCGGCGCGCCTTATTGCGGCAGCAGCAAAGTGTGCAGGGGCTGAAGAACCGCCTTAATCTTATCCCCAGCCAAAGACGTTCCCTAAAAGCTGAACTTGCCGCTGCGCACGTCCGGCTCGCAGCGGCACAGTTGGACCTGAGTTATACCGAGTTCAAAGCTCCGTTTAATGCGCGCATAAGCGAGGTTAATCTGCAAGCGGGGCAGTTTGTACGGGCAGGGGAGGAACTTTTTGAGGCCTATGCCACCGATGTGAGTCAGATTGAAGCTCAGGTGTCATTCTCGCAGATCCAAAAACTGTTGGCGCATGAAAAGTACCAAACGCTGAAAAACGATTTTCACAAAGGGCGTGCCGATATTGAGACATTGCAGCAGATCCTGCAGGTTAAGGTTATCCAGAGGAGTGGTCCGATAACATGGGAATGGCCCGGGCGGGTGATCGGCTTCAGAGAAACTGTCGATATCAACACGCGTATGTATGGCCTCATCGTTGAAGTTGACGATCCCTATAGCCGGTCTGATTCCACCCGCCATCCACCTCTGCTAAAAGATGCCTACTGCGAGGTTGAGATTGACGGACCGATGCGCGAAAAACAGATCGTGATTCCAGCCTCGGCCTTGCATGACGGCGCGGTGTATGTGCTCGATGCACAGCAGCGCTTGCAACGGCGTGCGGTTACGGTTGCGTTTTTTCAGAACAATCTTGTTGTCATTAATTCTGGCCTTGCGGCGGGTGAGCTCCTGGTGGTATCCAGCCCCACTCCGGCGGTGGAGGGTCTGCTGGTGACCCCTGTGCATGACGATATTCTGGTTGAAGAGCTGCATGCCCGTGGTCTGGGGGAGGATGCGGTGCGATGATACGCTTTTTCACGCAACACCCAACCGCGGCAAACCTGTTGATGCTGGTGTTTCTGGTGCTGGGAGTATTGACTATCAGCGAGATACGCCGTGAGTCACTCCCCGACACCACTCCGAGCGAGGTGGAAATAAAAATTGTCTATCCCGGAGCATCCGCCCTGGAGGTGGAGGAAGCCATAGTAAACAGCGTGGAAGATGCCGTTGATGGGGTGAGGTTCGTTGATGAAGTGAGGTCTGAGGCCCGAGAGGGCGTTGCCGTCATCACGATCGAAATGACTGAAGGGGGCGATTTTGCAACCTTTAAAGATGATATTGAGTCTGAGGTGGATGCGATTGACAACTTTCCTGCCGGTGCGGAAACGCCGGTCATCACCCAGCTTGGCACGAAGGATCAGGTATTGGCGGTTCTGGTCTCGGGGGCAGCAACCGCCACCGATCTTAAAGATTACTGCGATGTGCTGAAGGAGAGGATTCAAACCCTGCCAGGGGTCTCCCTGGTGGACGTAGAAGGATTTTCCGAGCGGCAGCTGCGGGTTGCGTTGTCGCCCCAGGCGTTGCTGCAGCATGGGTTGAGCACCATCGATATTGTAAATGCCATTAAACAACAGAGCATCAACAGCCCTGTCGGTGACATCGAAACCCGGGAGGAGGAAATATTGTTGCGCTTCGTTGAGCAACGGCGGAACCCGCTGGCGTTGGGGAGTCTTGTCATTACAGGGGCACAAGGGGGCGGTGAAATCCTGTTGGGTGACCTGGCCAGGATAAGCGACACCTTTGAGTTCGCCGAAGAAAAAATCCTTTTCAAAGGAAGACGCGCCGGGAAAATTATCGTCAGCAAAACCAAGACCGAAGATTCGCTGCGGATTGCCGATACGGTGCGTCATTTTATTGAGCAGGAGCAACAACGCCAGCCCAATATCGATTTTTATATAACTGAAGATGGTTCCAAAGGATTGCGGGATCGCCTTGAGATAGTTGTCTCCAACGGCATTCAGGGGATGGTTCTGGTCCTGCTGATTATGTGGCTTTTTTTCCAGTTCAGGATGTCGTTCTGGGTGGTTATGGGGCTGCCGGTTGCGTTCCTGGGGGCTATGGCCTTTATGCCGGCTTTGCACCTGACCATCAACCTCATGACTCTGGTGGGTTTTCTCCTGGCGCTGGGCATCCTGATGGATGACGCCATTGTTATCGCCGAAAATATCGTCACCCATCTGCAGCGGGGAAAGTCTGCCCTGCAAGCAGCCATGGATGGAGTCCTGGAGGTCAAAAATGGCGTCTTCTCCTCTTTTCTGACCACCGTCTGTGTGCTGGGGCCATTATCGTTTATCGGCGGCGATATCGGCAAACTTCTCCGCGTGGTTCCTATGATTCTCATCCTGGTGCTGGCCGTCAGTCTGGTGGAAGCTTTTCTGATCCTCCCTTCACACCTGGCGCATAGTCTGCACAAATATGACCCTGAAGCCCGGAGTAGGTTTCGGCAGCAATTCGAACAGAAATTTGAGTACTTTCGTGAACATTACGTGGGACGTGCAGTGGATAGGCTCCTTGAGTTTCGCTACCTTTTCCTCGGTTGCATGGTGTGCCTGCTCCTGATTTCGGTGGGGATGATCACCAGTGGCCTTTTGCCCTTCCAGGCTCTGCCGAAACTGGAGGGGGACGTTGTGGTGGCGCGGGTTTTGCTGCCCGCCGGAACACCGCTTGAAAGAACTGAGCTGGTGGTTGAGCAACTCATGACTGGACTGGAAAAAATGGACACCCGCTTCACTGCAGAACAGCCTGACAACCAGCACCTCGTCCTTGGTGCAAATATTCAATTCAACGTAAATGTCGATGCCTTTGAAAGCGGAGCGCATGTGGCGACAATCAGCGTTGATCTGTTAACCGCCGATGAGCGCAATGGCCGCATTGATGATTATCTGAAGGTTTGGCGCGAGGAAACGGGACCTGTTCCGGATACGTTGAGTATCGTCATGAGTGAATCCAGCACTGAACCGGCAGGGCGTGCCATTGAAGTTCGGGTAGCAGGCCGAGATCTAACCAAGCTTACCGCGGCGGTCGCAGAAATGCGCCAGTGGTTTAACCAGTTTGCCGGGGTTAACAATGTTTTTGATGATCTGCGTCCCGGCAAAAAAGAGCTGAAGTTAACGCTCAAGGAGGGGGTCACGGGCTTGGGGCTTGATGCCGTATCGATGGCGCAGCAACTTAACGCGGCTTTTCAGGGGATGACCGCCGATGAGTTTCAGCTTGGAAAAAACGCCTACAGCGTTGATGTTCAGCTGCAAAAAGACCTTCAGGGCAGCATTGATGATTTGAACAACTTTCACTTCAAGACCTCTGCCGGGCAACTGGTTCCTCTGCCGGCAGTGTTAAGTATATCCGCAGAACAAGGGTGGGCGCGAATTGCACATGTCAATGGCGTACGCACGGTCACCTTACGCGGCGATGTGGATACGGCAATTGCAAACAGCGCAAAGCTGATTGAGCAGTTCAAGCGCGAGTTTTTACCCCCATTTCTGGAACGCTACCCTGAGCTGCAGGTTACGTTTGAAGGGCAGGAAAAAAACGCCAAAACGACCCAGAAATCGATTGTGGGCGGGATTTTGGTGGGGCTTATCGGGGTTTTTATCCTGCTAAGTTTCCAGTTTCGTAATTACCGTGAACCGCTCATCGTCATGACAATTATCCCCTTTGCCCTGATCGGCGTGGTGGGCGGTCATCTCCTCATGCACATGCCGTTTACCCTTCCAAGTTTATTGGGGTTCGTTTCATTGGCCGGCATTGTCGTCAATGATTCAATTATTCTGGTGCTGTTCATAAAGAAAAAACTCGCAGAGGGGGCGGATGTGTTTACGGCGGCAACCCAGGCAAGCAGGGCGCGGTTTCGAGCGGTTTTACTGACTTCAATAACCACAATTGCGGGGATGCTCCCTTTGTTATTTGAAACCAGCCTGCAAGCCCAGATCATTCAGCCGCTGGCCATCAGCATCGCCTTTGGTTTGATGGCCACCACGGTCCTGGTGCTGTTCGTTGTTCCGGGTATCTATGTGGTTCTGGATGATTTTGGGATCAACTTTACGCAGGCCGGCACGGAGGAGGGGAACGCTGACAATATATAGTGAAAATACGATCTGCACTGCAGCCGGCTAAAGCGCGAACTATTTTGGAAAATTCAAACCTATCGGTTCAATAATATTGAACCTTCAATACGCTATGGAGGGAGAAACCATGAACTTGAAAACTATCTTGGTGGCCATTATCTGTTTAAGCGTCCCTGTGTTAGCTATGGCAGAGGTCGCTGCTGACCTGAGAAAAAATATTATACTCGATCAAAAAAGGTTGATCGTGGTAGAAAATATGTTGTTCAGTGCTGAAGAAGCAGAAAGGTTCTGGCCAGTCTATAAAGAATACCAAGAAAAGCTTTTTGAAGTTAATATGCAACGGTCAGGCTTACTCTCATACTACAAAAAAAATTACAAAACCCTGGACAATCAACAGGCACAAGAAATTATCGACAGCATGTTTGTTATTGTTGAGACGCGTGAAAATCTCCTGAAGGAGTTTGCTTTTATTCTTGAAACGAAGTCAATCCTCCCTGCCAAAAAGATTTTCCGTTATCTCCAGGTGGAGCAATACATATTTGCACGGGAGCAGAATGAAGCGATGAGAGATTTGCCGTTGCTGTATTGAAAAATTAATCGCTGCAGCAGTAAAAGCAGCCCACCGCCCCTTTGGACCAACAAGCCATTTACACGTTACCGGCCCACCTTGAAACGGGTGAATGGATGTTTGCGGTAGAGAGTTTGCTTATTCGCTTTTGTCCTTTTTGATGGCGGGGACATTTTTCACCGCCGGACCCCAGAGGATATTGCCTTCCAGATCAAAACGTGAACCATGACATGGGCAGTCAAACGTTTGATCCCAGGAGTTGTACACCAGGCCACATCCCATATGCGGACAGATGTGTTTCCCTTTCATCAGGCTGGTAAAGGTATCTTTAGCTTTTTTGGCCGCCATCGAAATAGTTTTCCCGGCGCGCCATGGAGTATACAAGTCAATCCATGGATTTTTTCTTGCAACTATCTGGTCTGTAATAATCCTTGCCGCCACCATCGCATGGGTTATGCCCCACGCATCAAATCCTGTTGCGGTGAACTGCTTTTGGGTAAGTGGAGCGGAGGCGCCGACAAAGGGAACCCGGTCAGGACTCTGCAGGTCATGGGCCGACCATCGGGCCAGAATATTATCGGCGCCAAAGCGTTTAAGCGCCGTTCGTTCAAGAACTTCATAGGGGTTGGCACCGTCGCCTAATGTTTGTTGGCCGTCAACGACAATAAGGGTATTGCCATAGTAGCGATAGGAAATGTCGTTTACCCCAATAAACATCCCCTCAAACGTCTGCTTTTTTACCGAAAAAGCCATTCCGTGGTGCAGGACGGGGCGTAGCCGCAACGCAAAAAATGTATGATCAAGGATCGGGAACAACGTAGCGTACACCACCGAATCGGCCTCAAAGAGGTCATTTTCGGTATAGACCGCGCATGAGTCTTTTTCGTCCACTTTGGTTACCCGGGCATGCTCAATTATAGTGCCGCCATGCTCAATAATTTTTGCGGCGAGCCCCAGCAAAAACTGCTGCGGATTGAATTGCGCCTGCCCGCTGAAAGTCAAAACCTTGTTCCGGCAGAAAGGCATGCTTTCAAGTGAGCTGGGAAGCCCAAGCTTTGCCGCTGCGGTATGTTCTTGCTCCAGCACCTCCATGTTCTCTTCTTCATGGGTATACACATGAGCCTTTTGCTCTTGCAGGTTGCAGGCAATATGTTCACTGTTTATTAAGTGCCGATACTCACCGACCGCCCACTCGTTGGCTTCCGCATAGAGCCTGGCTTTTTCTTTGCCAACCTGTTCAATAAGATAAGCGTAAATGCAATGATGCTGGCTGGTTATTTTCCCGGTGGTATGTCCCGAGGTGCCGCATCCGACCTCGGCCGCCTCCAGCACGATCACATCCAGCCCTTCCTGGCAGAGGCGCCAAGCTGTGGTAAGACCAGTTAGACCTGCGCCGATAACGATGACATCCGCTTTCCGTTTTGTTGCGGTAAAGCCGGGGGAACTGTTCTCTTTAAGCCATAATGATTGGGTCATCGTGCACCTCTTCAGAAGAAATTGTTGCGTTAGGAGAGAGAACGCCATTTGGCGTTATTGCTTGTTTTTCGAGGTTTTTAATCCCATCCTTACTGCAACACAATAGTAAGTATTTTCTCTGCATGGTAAGAAGATAACAGCATCTTGCCGATAATCAATCATGATAGAAAGGTGTTTTTTCTGCCTCGGTCTATAATCTTTAAGGTCTTTGTTGTGTGCAATCTCTTAGCTGGTGCCCATCAGGAACCTTGCAGATTGAAGGGGCTTGTGATGACCAGGGACATTGGTCATTTGTGGTCGCTTTTACTCAAATTCAATTCAATATATAAAAAAGGAATAGCATATGCCTGGATCTAACAAGAAGAAGGTCGCATCTGCTGAGGAGGTTGTAAACTCCAAAGAAAATCGGGTCCATCGCATCCTTGTGGGGATACTTCTGCTGCTGATGGCGGTGGAGTGGGTTGTCCTTTTACTTGATCAGCGCTGGCTTTCGACATTTCTGGTGACCCTCATTATTGTGACTCTGGTTTCACCGCTTATTTTTCGGCATAGATTGGCAGTGGAAATTCCAGCTGAATTTCATATTGCGGCCGTTGTCTTTATATTTGCGTCGTTGTATCTGGGTGAAGTTCAGAGCTTTTACCAGCGCTTTTGGTGGTGGGATATGGTCCTGCACGCATCGGCAGGCTTGCTGATGGGGATAGTGGGGTTTTTGCTGGTTTATCTTTTGAATGAAAGCAAGCGGGTGGAGCTGCATATGACCCCGGTTTTCATCTCCGTGTTTGCGGGTTTATTTGCAGTTACCATTGGAACTTTCTGGGAAATCTTTGAATTTTCCATGGATCAACTGTTTAGCACAAACATGCAAAAACCTATGCTGGGCGATCCATCGGGCCTGACCGATACTATGTGGGATATGATTGTAAACGCACTTGGCGCCTTGATCATCAGTTCTATGGGCTGGTGGTATCTGAAACGGAAACAGCTCTTTTTTGTGAGAGAGTGGATTCGAGCCTTTATCCGAAAGAATCCACGCATGTTTAAAAAGAGCTGACTCTTTTTTGAAATTTTTTACCCGCGCTGCGTTTAGTCTGCCCTGAGAACGACCAGCGTTCTGTCGTCTCTTTGGGGGGCTGAACCACAAAATTCACCCACGGCTTGAAATGTTCTGGCGGCAATTTCGGCGGCCGTATCCTCGGCTGCGTCTTGCAAGATATGCAAAACATGGCTGGAGCCAAACATCTCCCCAGCAGCATTGGTGGCTTCCCAGATTCCGTCGGTGCCAATAAATAAAATATCTCCTTGTTGCAGGGTTTCCCTATATACAGGGTTGAATTCTACAGCGTCCAAAATTCCCAGAGGAATGG
>CAYUJC010000025.1:10808-32555 GCA_964444945.1 uncultured Desulfuromonas sp. | reverse complement strand
CGCTGCTGGTCGAGCCAGAACCAGTGGCCATTGAATTCACGCGCCAGCGCTTTGGCAAGGGGGGTTGGATCGTGGACGCTTACGAGGTCGATATCAGCGCAGGGGCGTTGAAGCAGGTGGTCGCGGATGCTCCCCCCCACTACATAAACCTGCAGCTCTGCGGCGGCGGTGTGGGCCAACCAACGCAGAGCTGCATTGTCGAACAGCGAATGTCCCAGACTGGCTTCAGGCTTTATCTGCACCAGGGGCCTCTTGTTCAGGCGCTGAAATCAATCGTAGCCTCTTTTTTCAGCCCTTCGACCCATTCCTGCAGGAGTTTGGCGCCGTTCTGTTCCTTCAGGAATTGGGCAATCTGCGGTTTGGCTTCTTCATACTCAAGTTTATGTGGTTCCTGGGTGTCGGTAACCTTGATGAGATGGAGCCCAAACTGGGTTGAAACCACATCACTTATCTCGCCGGGTTTGAGGGCGAAAGCGGCCTCTTCAAAGGACTTAACCATGGAGCCGGGGGCAAAAAACCCCAGATCCCCCCCCTTGGCACCGCTGGGGCAGGCAGAGTGTTCCTGCGCGAGAGCGGCGAAGTCCGCGCCATTGGCAAGTTTCTCCTTGAGCTCAGCTGCTTTAGCCGCAGCCTGGGTTGGGTCCTCCTCTTCAGCTTTAACCAGAATATGACTCGCTTTTATCATGGCGGGTTTTTCCATTTTATCTGGGTGTGCGGCATAGAACGCCTTGATCTCATCCTCGCTGGCATCTTGAGCGTCAGCTAGTTTCTGATCGGTGAGCATATTGACGGATAGATCCTGGCGAATCATGCGATAGTACGCCTCTTTGTCCACCCCCGCTTTTTCCAACGTGGCATAGAATTCCTCTTCGCTGGGAAAGTTCTGCATCACTTTGGCGGTTTCCTGCTGAATCTGTGCGTCGTCTGCCACAACTCCTTCAGCCAGGGCCTGCTGAAAGATGAGCTCGCGGGCGATGATGCGTTCAACCGCGATTCCCTGCACTTTTTCCTGCTCTTCGGCGCTGAGCTGGTCTGCGGTTTTACGGTACAGTTCCATGGAGTAGCTCTGGATGGCGTTCATAAAGTCGAAATGACTGATGGGGGTTCCGTTTACTGTAAGCGTTTTTTCCTGCACTGATCTTCTCCTGAACATTGGGGGTTTACAGGCAAAATACTTGTTGCCGTAAGGGGGGCGAATGATGTTATGAGCCACAAAGGCAGATTCAAATGTGCAGATTTAAGCAGAATGCACGGTTTGAGATACTATTTCATATAAGGTGTTCGATAAAGCGGCAAATTCCATCGGACTCAGGGTTTCACCGCGGCGCTGCAGATCAAGACCGATGTGGCTGGCTGCCGCATCGATGTCTGCAGCGGTAAATCCCTGACTTTGCAGTGAGTTGCGCAGTGTCTTGCGTCGCTGTGCAAAGGCGGCCTTTACCACCTGGATAAAAAACTGTGGTTCTGCTACCCGCGCGCGTGGCTCCGCACGGCGGCAGAAGCGCACCACTTCAGAATCCACCTTTGGTTGCGGAGTGAACGCCTGCGGCCCGACGTGGATAACCGGGTCGACATCGAACCACAGGTGGCACAGCACTGTCAAGATGCCGTAATTTTTTGTTCCTGCGTGGGCGCGCAGCCGCTGTGCTACCTCTTTTTGAAACATCAGCACCAGGGTAGAAAACAGGTGGCGATGCTCAATAACCTTGAACAGGACCTGGCTGGAGATGTTGTAGGGGAGGTTCGCCACCAATTTGTACGGTGGCGCACACAGCAGTGTATTCCAGTCGAGTTTGAGGGCGTCTGCGGTGTGGACGTGCACGCCAGGGTATTGCTGTGACTCCCATCTGGCCGCCAGATCCCGGTCAATCTCCATTAAGTGCATTTCGGCTACGACAGGTGCGATGACATGGGTCAGCGCACCGCGCCCAGGACCAATTTCGACCACCTTGTCGCCTTGTTCCAGCTTCGCCGCTGCAACAATGGCGCGGATAATATTCTGGTCGTGCAGAAAATTCTGCCCGAAGCGTTTTCTGGGGCGGTGTGATTGAGGCATATTTTTTATGTTTGCAACCAATGGGAGGCTGTCAGCAGGTGGTTACGCATCATCTTCGCTTGTCTGCGCGGCCGCAGGTTTGGCTGCTGGTTTGGGTGCCGCTGTATCGCGGGGCGGTTCCGACTTCTGCGTTGACGCCGGCGCTTTTGTTGGCGGCGTGGTGTCCTTTGCAGTGGTGGCTGTCTTTGTTGCATTTGTCTCAGCCGCAGTGGACTGCGCAGCGGCAGGCTTGCGTCTGGTTGTGGTGCGGCGCGGTGCCCGTTTTACTGCCGTTTTTTCTTCTGTAGCTACGCCAGCAGTTGCGGCAGGTGAGGCAGTGGTTGTATCTGCAGCGGCTGCTTCAACCTTAGCGGCGGCGGTTTTGGTTTTGCTTGCAGTTGTCCTGCTCCGCGCGGCGGTGGTTCTGCGGCGGGGCGTTTTTTTCTCTTCCGCATTTTTTTCAGCTTCTGGTTCTGGCGCTACAGCGGAGTCTGCCCCTTTTTGGGAGTCTGCCCCTTTTTTGCTGGTACTCCGTCTTGAGGCGCTTGACTTGGCGGCGGTGCGCGCTTTGCGCTCTGGCGCGGGCTTGTCTTTTGGTGCGGGGGCTGCGGGTTGAGCCGTTTGCGTGGGTGCCGGTTCTGCAGTAGGTACTGAAGCAGGCGCGGAGTCGGTTTTGGCCGGTGCCGCAGCGGGTGCAGGTGCAGTTGGGGCAGGGGTAGATTCAGGTGGCGCTGCAGCGGGTTTGGCTGGAGTTGCCTCGTTTGGTTGTGGTTTTTTCTCCCCTGCTGCAGCAGTTTCAGGGGCAGGGGTTTCTTTTCTCTTTGCTGCGGGGCGTCTGGGGGCGCGTCTGCGTTTGGGTTTTTCAACAGCGGCATCCGCAGCGGCGTCTTGGGTTTGTGCTCCCTCCGTTTTCCTCGCGTTGGCGTTTTTGTCCGCGGTGGTTGCATCTTCGCCGCTACTAATCGCAGCTGCAGGAGCAGTGCTTGTTGCAGCTGCGGTTGAGGTACGGGAAGCGTTGGAGGCAGCGCTTGTGCTCTTTTCTTGCGGCGCATCTTTTGGTGTTGCTGCCTCTGTGGGTGAGGTAACGTTCTGTTTTGTGGCGTGCTTATCTGCGGCGGTAGCCAGTTCGTGTCCCTGTGACTGCCCTGCTTCAGCTGGTGTTTTGGCCTGTGTTTCAGCCGCTGCGGAGTGCGCGGTATTTTCTTTGTTCCGGTCACTGGCGCTGGTGCGCGGGCGTCTCTGGCGTGCTGGCCTGGAGCGGCGGGGGTGCTGCGGCTGAGAATGAGGCTCTGTTTGTTTTTCATCCGCCAGGTTTTTGCTCGAATCAGCGGAGGAGTCCTCGCCATCTACTCTGACATGTGACCCGTTTTGGGCGCCAGCGTCGTTTGTTGCGGCATCAACTCCGGCAGCGGCGGTGTCAGTATCGCTGAAGTCAAAATCTTTGCTGCGATCCGCGAAGTTTACATCCACCAGCGCTTTTTGCTCTCCAGCGCCATTTTCCTGCTCTCCAGCATCTTTGATGAAGTCGAGCTCAACCTGGTCAGGGAGGAAGTCCGGTCTGGGGTTTATCCACACGTTGATGTTTTGCTGCAGCTCCAGATCGCGCAACTCTGCGCGTTTTTGATTCAGCAGCGTGATGCCGACATCGATGGCCACCGTCGCGACAACTTTTTCTATTTTCCCCTTGGCGGTACCGGCCTGAATCCGGCGCAGCAGGCCGATAGCGCGGGATTCGCTGCTGCGTACCAGACCACTGCCGTTGCAGTGAGGGCAACTGCTGTAGGACGCCGCGCCTAAGTTTGGCTTTATCCGCTGCCGGCTCATCTCTAAGAGTCCGAACAGGGGGCTTATGCGCCCCTGGGTTACTCTGGCTTTATCCTGTTTCAGCGCCTGTTCGAGGGTTTTTTCCACCTTGCGTGCGTTCTTGCGCTGGCGCATATCGATGAAGTCGATGACGATCAGCCCGCCTAAGTCGCGCAGGCGCAGTTGGCGTGCGATCTCGGTGGCGGCTTCAACGTTGACCAGACACGCGGTCGCTTCAATATTCTGTTCACTGGAAACCTTGCCCGAGTTGACGTCGATAGCCACCAATGCTTCGGTTTGATCCAGAACAATGGAACCCCCGGACGGTAGAGTGACCGAGTTGCTCGCCAGTTGGGCAATCTGTTCTTCGATCTGATAGCGGGAGAAGATAGGGCGCCGCTCCTGGTGCAGTTTGACCAGTTTGACCTGGTCGGGCATCACTGTTTTGAAGAATTCGCGCGTTTGCCGAAAGACCTCTTTGTCGTCGATAAGGACTTCGTCCATATCCGGGGTGAAGTAATCTCGAACGCTGCGCAGAACCAGGCTTGATTCCTGGTAGATCAGTGCCGGAGCGGTGGCGTTTTCTGCCTGGGCAATGATATCTTTGTAGATGTTGAACAGGTAGTTGAAGTCGCGCTTGAGTTCTTCCGGGGGCTGGTCTATGGCGGCGGTGCGGATGATGTAGCCCATCTCGTCGGGGAAATCGAGTTCCTTGAGGGTTTCTTTTATTTTTTTTCTGGTGGAGTCTTTTTCGATTTTGCGCGAGATGCCCCGCGATCTGCTGTTGGCCATTAACACCATATAGCGTCCGGCGAGGGAGAGCTCTGTGGTTACCGCTGCCCCCTTGGTGCTGCGCTCCTCTTTTACCACCTGAACCAGAATTTTCTGCCCGCGGCGGAGGATTTCATTGATGGGAGGGCGCTGTTTGCTGGCGCCATTACGGGCAGACCATAGATCGGGGTGGATGTCGCCAATCTGCAAAAATCCGTGGCGGTGTGCTCCGTAATTGACAAAGGCCGCCTGTAACCCCGGTTCGATGCGGACCACCTCAGCCTTGTAGATATTTCCTTTGGTGTTTTCGCTTCCTGCTACTTCGATATCGAGTTCGGTGAGAAGTCCATCCTCAACAATGGCAACGCGCCCTTCTCCTGAGAGCGTTGCGTTGATCAACATTTTTTTACCCATGTAATACCTTCTGCTGTTGCAGCGAATTTCGCTCAACTGCATACGTCGTTCTGCATCCTCTTGAATACAGGAACGGAAAATTGAATTGTGTGGCGCATGTTTCAGCAGGAGGGCCCGGAGTCCAGTCCGTAGTCAGGCCAATCCACTCTGCGTTCGAATGCGCGCTGCCCTGGTGGAACAGGCGGATATGATTCACGCGCTGTTCCACTTTGATATGATGTGGCTGATCTTGATGCGGTAAAACGTTTGTCAGGGTGAAACGTTACGCCAGTACTTTTACCAGTACTTAGGTGGTGCAGGTTTCGGCCTGACGTCTCTTCCCACGGTCTGGTCTGCATGTGCAGAGTTCAGCCCCGGAGAGAAAAATTTATGTGCAGATTTGTACTTTAATATGTGCGGTTCCAGATCAATCCAGCACTTAGCCAATTAAGGCAGCCATTTACGCTTGCGGCTTATGCCTGTAATTATAGCGCCATTATGCTTTTTGTCACCTGTGATTGATACTGATTTTTAGTTTTTTTTTATTCCCACTTTGTGTGCCAGACGCTCCCACGCTGGAATGCTGCGCTCGATAATGTCCAGATCGATACAATAGGCAATGCGAAAATATCCGGGTGCGCCGAAGCCACGCCCCGGAACGAGGAGGATTTTTTCTTCCTGCGCCATTTTTACAAAGGCGACATCATCGCTAAGCGGCGCTTGTGGGAACAGGTAAAACCCACCTGCAGGCTTGACCATCTTGAAGCCTAAGCTACTGAGGCGGGTATAGAGCAGGTCGCGCTTTTGGGCGTAGGCGGCAATATCCACACTTTCTTCTTGCAACCCCGTTATCAGACGCTGCATCAGCGCCGACGCATTTACAAACCCCAGCACGCGGTTGCTGAAGATCGCCCCTTCGATGAAGGTCTGCACCTCTTCCATGGCCGGGTTCAGCGCCAGGTAGCCGATGCGCTCCCCCGGCAGGGCCAGATCCTTGGAGTGGGAGGTCGCCACCACCGAATTGGTTACGTGGTTGAAAATACATGGCACCGTAGAATTGTCATATGCTAGTCTTGCGTAGGGTTCGTCAGAGATAACATAGATGGTGGTGCCGAACTCGCGCTGTTTTTCCTGCAGGACAGCATGTATTTCGTCCAGAACCGCCGCCGGATATATCACCCCGGTGGGGTTGTTGGGAGAGTTGAGGATAAGCGCCCGGGTGCGCGGGGTGATGGCGCGCGCTATCGCCTTTACGTCGGGTAAAAATGTGGCGGCACAGGTGTTGACCACAACCGGAATGCCGCCGTGGTTGTCGATGTAAAATTTATATTCGACAAAGTATGGTGCCAGAATAAGCACTTCCTCACCCGGATTGAGGATGGTTTTCAACGCTACGTTCAGCGCCCCACCGGCTCCACAGGTCATGATGATATGTTCTGCCTGTAGCGGATGCGTGCTGGTTTTACTCAGGTGTTGTGCCACCGCTGTTCTGGTTTCCGGGTAACCGGCGTTACTCATGTAGCGATGCATCCCCACGATGGGATTGTTGGCCAGCTCCTGCAAGGCGGCTTTAAACGCGGCCGGGGGCTCGACTGCAGGGTTGCCGATGGTGAAATCAAACACGTTCTGCGCACCGAATTGCTGGCGCATGCGGTCACCCTCTTCAAACATCTTGCGAATCCAGGATGATTGTTCAATGCATGTCTGTATTTTTGTGGCTATGGCCATGAATATGCTCCATTTATGTTCTGCTTGGGCTCCGTTGGGGGGTCTTGCTATCAGGAACGGAGGTGGCATGCGTTTTTATGGCGGTGGCTGTGCCGGGATTAAATGCGGTTCGATACTAGCCACGCGCAAGGGTTGTGGTCAAGTTTAAACGCGTACACACGGCGTTAAATGACCCGATGTGGGCGGAATTATTGCTTGTGTTTTGGCAACTTACGGTTGCAAGAAGGTGTTTTAAAATCATGAGGTTGACTCCAGATTCATTGCCGCACTCTGCCCCTCTGAACAGGTGTGGGCAGCCACATCTCCATGCATATCTCCATTCATGTTTTCATCTATTTTCTAAGCGGTACCCCGTTACCGCCGTGCGCAGGGTATGTATCCGCAGCGGTATGTTTCTGCTTCTGCTGTTGCTCTGGGGCTGTTCAGCCCCCATGAGGGAAGCTGATAGGGGGGCGACAAATGAAGCGTCAGCTACTGGAACATGTAGCATGACACTGTGTGAAGATATTCACCCCTCACCGCAGGCATATGATGAAGCGCAGACCGCATATAGGGAGTTTTTGCTCACCTGGCTTGGCCCGGAGCAGATTTTGCCCTATGTTTCTGGTGCGCAGATCTGCGCCAACTGCACTGATAGAGGTGCCGAGCCAGCGGTGCTCGCATGTCACCATGCTGCCCGTTCGTATGTGAATTTGGGCCAGGGCGAATATCTGCAGGCGCGCACCCATATTGAATGCGCACTGGAACTGCAGCCCGACTACCTGCCCGCCCGCTTGCTGCTGGCAGAAGTTCTCCAGGCCGAGGGGGACCCTGCAGCGGCGTTGATGCAGATTGAGGAGGTTTTTGCGGCATATCCGGACTTGATTCGGCTGCATCTGCGGATGAGCATGTTGTATATGGAACAGCAGGATTATGCGCGCGCTGCCCGTGAGCTGCAGCGTTTTTTGTATGTTCAGCCGGAAACTGAGGCGGTGCTGTTGCAATTGGGGCGGATTCAAAAACGCCAGCAGCACTGGAGCGAAGCGGAAAAGACCTTCCAGACCCTGATAGATCTGGCCCCAAATGACCCCCATGCATACTTTGAGCTCGGTCAGGTATTGGAACAGCAGGAATATTTCACCCGGGCTTTGAATCTCTATCGCAGTGCAGCTGCAACACTTGGAGACAACAGGCTGGAGTTTGAATATCTGCAGGCGCAGCTGTTGCTCAATTTGGAAGACCATGCGGCGGCGGCGAACATCTTGCGCACTGCACTGGCGCAGCAGGAAAACGCACCTATGCGGTTAATGTACGGATATTCTCTGTTGCGTCAGGGAGAGTACGCCGAGGCGGTGCCTGAGCTGCGCGCAGCGGCGGAAGCGCTCGAATTCAGTGGGTTGGCATGGCACTGGCTGGGTGAGGCGCATGAGCGCCAACAGCAATGGTATGCAGCTATGGCCGCGTTTCAGCAGATAGATCCAGAGCAGCAAGAGTACGTATCGGCGCTCCTTCATCTGGCGGGGTTGTATCATGTGGTGGGGTATAATCAGGACGCCACCGCCGCCTTGGAGGCGGTGCTCGAAGGGGGGATAGTTGCCCCAGCTGACGCAGCACTCGATCCATCATTCCGGCCCTTCATATATCAGAAGTTGAGTTATCTGTATCTCCTTGAGCAAGACACCCCAGCCGCAGAAGATGCGCTGTTGCGAGGTCTGAATCTATATCCGGATGACGGGAATCTTGCCTATCACCTGGGCTTGCTGTATGCCGTCAGCGGAGATCATCCGGCCGCAGTGCGTTATCTGGAACAGGTTGTCCGGCTGCAGCCTGAGCACGCCGAAGCGCTGAACAATCTGGCGTTTCTCTACGCCCAGAGCGGGCAGCAGCTTGAACGCGCCGTAGATTTGGTGCAGCGCGCGCTGCGGTTGGAACAGCGGGCGGCGTATTACGATACCCTGGGCTGGATTTATTTTAAGCTGGAGCGCTATGCGGCAGCGCTGGAGCAGCTCCAGCAGGCGCACCTTTTGCTGCCGGACGATGCGCAGATACTTGAGCATTTAGGTGATGTCCATGCCGCTATGCACTATCCGGGACAGGCCAGAGCAGCATATCTCGAAGCGCTGCGTATTCAGCCTGATAACAATGAGTTAAAGCAGAAACTTAATCTTGTATGTGAAGAAAGTACTCCGGAATGCCAAGCGCCATGATCCCCCAAAGCGTTGCCAGCACTGCTGCCAAAATAGCTGAGATAGCAGAAAAGACGCGCCGCCGGTATATTCCCCCGTACTGGTGCCTGGGTGTCCTGCTCATGCTTGTGCTCTTTAGCGCCGGTTGTAGCGTGACTGTCCCTCACCCCGCACCGGATGTACCTCAGCACGAACTCAGCCCCGCGCAGATGGACAGAATTTTAGCGCGCGCATACCAGTATGAGAGCATGCAGGCGCTGGCGCAGGTGCGTTTCAGGCGCGGGAAAGAGCGCCAGAGCTCCACCCAGGCGCTCCATATTCAAGCGCCCTCTTTGTTGCGGGCCGAGGTGTATAATTTTATGGGGAGGATGGTGGCGCTCCTGGTGGCCGATGGTGCCTGGATGGAGGCCTATGTCCCGAGCCGCGATGCGCTGTATCGGGGCCTGGCAACGCGCGCACGGATGGAGCGCTTTGCCTATGTGCCCTTGATGCCGGCCGATATGGTGGCGTTGCTGCTGCAGCGCCTGCCACCAGGGGTGATGCAACTGGCGGAGGTTGAAAAAGGGGCGGGTAACAGTTTGATATTCACCCTCGCGGCGCAGGAAGATTATGTGGTCTGTTTTACCCCTGCAGGGGTGGAGAGTATTGCGTATCGCCAGCTGGGGCATGAAGTTTTCCGCCTTGACTATCTGGATGCCAAACCCACTCACGTGGTCACCGATGGTGTCACGCATGCCGATGGAATGGCAACATTCCCACGCACCATGATACTTAGTATGCACGAGCAGAATCTTCGGCTCGAACTGAAGCTTGAGGATTTGCAACTTAATCCCGCTATTGATCCCGAACTTTTTCTGCTTGAACCACGCTCTGGAACTGCGGTGATTCCCCTGGAGGAGATCTGATGAAACCCGGTATTTTCGCCATCCATCCCGCCATGGGCGCGCTCAGATTGTTGCCCGGTCTGCTGCCCAGGCTGGTACTAATCCTATTCCTGACGCTGGGTGTGAACGGCTGCCGTGAAAACCGCACCACTGCGGTAGAAAGTGATACCGACACCGCCGTAGCCTACGGAGACACCATTATAATGGGCACCATCGGCGATGCCACCAATCTGCTTGCCCCCCTGGCCTCTGATGCGTCATCTTCCGCCATAATCGGGCATGTGTACAATGGCTTGATCCGTTATGATAAGGATATGCGCCTGGTGGGTGATCTGGCCGAGTCCTGGGATGTTTCCGCCGACGGGCGAGAGATCACCTTCCATCTGCGCCGCGGCGTGACCTGGCATGATGGAGAGCCTTTCACCGCAGCGGATGTGATGTTCACCTACCGCCTGATGATCGACCCGAAAACCCCGACGGCGTATGCCGATCGCTACAAACAGGTGGAACATGCGAGCACTCCCGACCCGTATACATTCAAGGTGCGTTACGCAGAGCCGCTGGCACCGGCGCTGGTGAGCTGGGCCATGGGGATATGTCCGGCCCACCTGCTTGCCGGGGAGGATATCACCACCTCCGCGCTGGCGCGGAGCCCGATCGGAACCGGGCCATTTCGCTTTGTGAAATGGGAGCCGGGCGAAAGGATTGTGCTGGAACGCAACGAGGATTATTTCGGTGGTGCTCCATACATCAAGCGCATCGTGTACAGCATTGTGCCGGATACCACCACCATGTTTCTGGAGCTTCAATCCGGCGGCCTTGATTACATGGGGCTTACCCCATTGCAGTACGCGCGCCAGACCGACACTCCTGCGTTTGCCCGCCGCTTCAACAAGTTCCGCTATCCGGCCTTTGTGTATACATATCTGGGGTATAATCTGCGCAAACCCATGTTTCAGGATAAACGGGTGCGTCAGGCTATATCGTATGCCATCGACAAGCAGGAGATTGTCGATGGGGTTCTACTGGGGCTGGGGCAACCGGCCACCGGGCCGTACAAACCCGGCAGCTGGCCGTACAACCCCGATGTGCAGCGCTATCTCTACGCCCCGGACAAGGCCCGCGCTCTGCTGGATGCAGCAGGATGGAAGATCAGCGGTACGGATAAAATCCGGCAGAAAGAGGGGCAGAAGCTGGCGTTCACTATTGTGACCAACCAGGGAAATGACCAGCGGATCAAGGCGGGGGAAATTATTCAGCGCCGCCTGCAGGAGGTGGGGATCGAGGTCAAGCTGCGCGTGATCGAGTGGGCTTCATTCCTGAAGGAGTTTATCCAGCCGGGGAATTTTGATGCCACTATTCTGGGCTGGACCATTCCCGTTGATCCGGATGGGTACAATATCTGGCATTCAAGCAAAACCGGGGCGCAGGAGCTGAATTTTATCGCCTACTGCAACCCGGAAGTTGACCGGTTGCTCGAACAGGGACGGCGTGTTCTCGATATTGAACAACGCAAGCCCATCTATTATAAGTTGCAGCAGATACTTGCCGAAGATGTCCCCTACACTTTTTTGTATGTGCCTGACGCCCTGCCGGTGGTGGCGCGGCGGTTTCACGGGATTAAAGAAGCACCCGCCGGAATTATGTATAACTTCGAGAAGTGGTATGTGCCGCAGAGTCAACAGAAGTATAAACGCTGAAGCTAAAGCGCGGGTTGGTGTCAATGGCTGAGGAGCAGTATCAATGTTAATCCATATCATAAAAAAACTGGCGCAGATGGTGCCGCTGCTGGTGGGGATCACCCTGATCTCGTTTGTGGTTATTCACCTCGCGCCGGGGGAACCAACCGATCTGCAGACCGAGATGAATCCGGAGGCGAGTACCGAATTGAAAGAACGTCTGCGCACGGAGTATGGCTTGGATAAGCCGCTGCTGGTGCAGTACGGAACATGGGTCAAGCGCCTGGTGCAGCTCGATTTCGGGCGCTCTTTTTCGCAGGATCGGCGGCCGGTGTGGGATAAGATAATCGAACGTCTCCCCATTACTCTCCTTATAAATCTGCTGTCTATGGGGTTGATCATTCTGACCGCAGTGCCGTTGGGGATAGCCGCAGCGGTCAAGCGCGACAGTTGGTTTGATCGGATCACCACCTTGCTGGTTTTTGCCGGTTTTGCTGCCCCTTCGTTCTGGCTGGCGCTGTTACTGATGGACTGGCTGGGGGTGTATCTCGGCGTCGTACCGGTCTCGGGGGTTAAATCCTTTGGGTATGAATATCTCTCCCGGGTCGAACAGGTGCTCGATGTCGCGCATCATCTCATTCTGCCGGTATTTATTTCCGCCATAGGGGGGGTGGCCGGCTTTTCACGCTACATGCGTTCCAATATGCTCGAAGTGATCCGCCAGGATTATATTCTCACGGCGCGCGCCAAGGGGCTCTCCGAGCGGGTGGTGATCGGCAAACACGCCCTGCGCAACGCCCTGCTGCCGCTGATAACGATTTTGGGGCTGGCGGTTCCGGGGCTGATAGGGGGGAGCGTAATCTTCGAAAGTATTTTTGCCATCCCCGGAATGGGGAAGCTCTTTTACGATGGGGTTATGATGCGCGATTATCCTCTGATTATGGGGATTCTGGTTATTGGAGCGGTGATGACCTTGGCGGGGAATATGTTGGCTGATGTCGGTTATGCGCTGGCTGATCCCAGAATCCGCAGGCGGTAACGGAGCCTTCGCGGCAGACCACGCACGTCAGCCCACCCGCTATGCTGGCACGGAGATTATGGCACGAGCTGGCAGCGCATTCTTTTATTTGGTTTGACTCCCGTTTTGCCAATTTGTTAGATTGCAGCGCCTGCGTTTGCCCCATGCAGTAATTTTGCTACAGAAATGGCACTGCAGGAACAAACCCTTAAGGTCAGACAACCCTACCGGAACCAAGAATTTGAATTTCAGGGCAAGGTGCAGGATTCAGATTCGACAGTCCGCCCGCTGATTATCTACATATAAACACGCTGGATTTATCTTTTCGACAAGGAGCCGCACGTGGCTAACAGAATTATTATTGCTGAAAAATTGTGCAAGGGGTGCGGGTTGTGTGTCGTTGCCTGCCCGCATAATCTGATCGAAATGAGTACTGAGCTGAACAAGCACGGGTTTTTCCCCGCAGTAATCGGCCCCGATGCCATGCTGCGCTGTACCGGCTGCACCTTCTGTGCGCAGGTTTGTCCAGATGTAGCGATCGAGGTATATCGGGGGCGGTAGAGCGTCCATGTGCCCGCTGTTTCAGCAATGACCGGTGAAATCTAAGGCTGTGAGTTGTAAATTCTGCGAGCGCGGAACCGCGAGTTGAGAATTATATGCCGCAGAAACAAACGGCAGAAACGAACGGAAAAACGAACGGAAAAACGAACGGAAAAACGAACGGCAGACCCGAACGGAGGAACACGTGACTAAACGTTTATTTGTAAAGGGCAACGAGGCGGTGGCGATGGGGGCCCTGGAGGCCGGGTGTCGCTACTACTTTGGCTACCCTATAACCCCGCAGAGCGATATCCCCGAATACATCGCGCGCGAGATGCCGGCCCTGGGTGGTGAGTTTATCCAGGCTGAGAGTGAAATCGCATCTATCAACATGCTGCTTGGCGCCAGCGCGTGCGGCGCGCGCGCCATGACTTCGTCGTCCAGTCCGGGGATCTCTCTGAAACAGGAGGGGATATCGTACATGGCGGGCAGTGAATGCCCGGGTCTGATTGTCAATATCAGCCGCTCTGGCCCTGGGTTGGGGGGAATAGACGCCTCTCAGGCAGATTATTTTCAGGCTACCAAGGGTGGCGGGCATGGGGGGTATCACCTCATCGTGCTGGCCCCGGCATCGGTTCAGGAGATGTACGATTTGACCATGCTCGCGTTTGATTTGTCCGATCGCTACCGGGTGCCCGCCATGATTCTGGCTGATGCAGTTATCGGCCAGATGAAGGAGGCGCTCGAACCCCATCCGTACACGGCTCCGGCTGATCTGCCACCCAAAGAGTGGGCCCTGATCGGGCCGGGGGAGCGCGGAGTCAACAAGGTGGTCAAGTCTCTTTACCTCGGCGATGGGGAGCTGGAGCAGCATAACCTCAAGTTACACCGTAAATACGCCGAGATGCAGGAAAAAGAGGTGCGTTACGCAGGCTACGAGCTCGATGACGCCGAACTGGTAGTCACCGCTTACGGTAGCACGGCGCGGATTGCGCATACGGCAGTGCGCCTTGCGCGCCAGCAGGGGTACAAGGTTGGGTTGTTGCGCCCCATTACGTTGTTTCCGTTTCCCAAGATGGCTTATAAGCGCCATACGGCCGCAGGGCAGAAGGTTCTGTGCGTGGAGCTCAACACCGGGCAGATGGTTGACGATGTCCGTCTGGCGGTGCCGGGCGTTGAGGTGGAGTTTTATGGCCGCGCCCCCGGCGCGGGTTCGCTCCCGACCCCGGAAGAGATTTTTGCGCAGATTCGTCTGCACTGCGAGGTGCGCTCATGAGTAGCGAGAATGTCGAAGCGATGAAACAGGTTTTTTCCCGCCCTGTGTCTCTCAATCAGGTGCAGACTCACTTCTGCCCCGGGTGTCAGCACGGGGTTATCCACCGTCTGGTGGCGCAGGCCATGGATGCTTTTGATATCCAGGGGCAGACCATCGGGGTAGCCTCGGTTGGCTGCAGTGTGTTTTTGTACGGCTATTTTGGGATTGACGTCATAGAGGCCCCTCACGGGCGCGCACCAGCAGTGGCGACAGGGGCAAAACGGGTGCACCCGCAGCGTCCGGTGTTCACCTATCAGGGCGATGGGGATCTGGCCGCTATCGGCACCAGCGAAATAATTCACTGCGCCAATCGCGGGGAACCGATCACCGTTATTTTCGTGAACAATACCACCTACGGCATGACCGGTGGGCAGATGGCCCCCACCACCCTGCCGAATCAACGCACCAGCACCAGTCCATATGGGCGCGATCCTGGCAAGGACGGCTATCCTATCCGGATGACGGAGCTGCTGGCGGGGCTTGAAGGGACCGCATATGCGGCGCGGGTCGCGGTAGATACGCCGCAACACGTGTTGCAGGCGGGGAAGGCGATTAAAAAGGCCTTTCAAACCCAGCTGCAGGATAACCGGTTCGGCTTTGTCGAGGTGCTTTCCACCTGTCCGACCAACTGGGGGATGAACCCGGTGGATGCCAATGCCCGGGTGGCAGAAGAGATGATCCCATATTTCCCCCTCGGCGTTTTTAAAGACGCCTCGGCCCAAGGTGAATAATATGAATCACGATATTTTTATGGCTGGTTTCGGCGGGCAGGGGGTGTTGCTCATCGGGAATCTGCTCGCCTACGCGACTATTCTTGAAGGCAACAATGCCTCATATTTCCCGGCATACGGGGTTGAAAAACGTGGGGGCGCGGCAAACTGTACCGTCGTGATGGCGGACGGGGCGGTGGGCTCGCCGGTTGTGGGGGAGCCGGAGGCGGCTATCCTCATGAATCCGGCGGCTATGGCGCAATTTTATCCCCGCGTGCGGCGGGGCGGCCTGGCTTTGCTTAACAGCTCCCTGATTGAGGATGACGGCGCGGCGCGCACTGATCTTACCGTGTTGTCCATCCCGGCCAATGATATGGCCCTCGAGATTGGCGATTCCCGCCTGACGAATATGGTGATGCTGGGCGCATATATCGAGTACAGTAAGGCTGTTCGTCTGGAAACGGTAAAAGAGGCGCTCAAAGAAGTTCTGCCGGAGCGGAATCACCGTTTTTTGCCTTTTAATTACCAAGCGCTTGAAGCTGGAGCGGCCTATCTGCGCAAAGCATTGGCCTGACTTGATGCATGTGGATAGATAGAAGGTATTGATGGTTGTCTGATACAAAGTTAGCGTATGCATAAAACAAAAATAGAGTTCATAAAGCTCGAACATCCGGGGATCGCTCCATGGTTGTGCCGTTTGGCGCAGGAGTTTTTTGGACAGGGTAAACGCGTTCTGGTTATGGTGGAAAATGACGAACGGGCCATGGCGCTTGATCGCTACATGTGGGTCTGGGAGAAAAGTGCGTTTGTTCCTCATGTCTGGGATAGTGGCGCGGTTGAGAGTTACGATGAGCCGGTGGTGATAACCACCAAAGAAAACAATGGCAATGGAGCTGTAGTTCTGGTGGATGCCAAAGGGTGCAGTTTTAATTTTGCGCGCCGTTTCGAGCATGTTGTGGAGTTTGCCCCCACCTATGCGCAGGAGGAAGTGGCCGCAGCCAGAAAACGCTTTATGCGCTGGCGCCAGGAAGGTTATCTTCCCCATGTGCGCTGATGGATCTAGTGATGCTGCTGCCTGGCTTAACTCTACCGTAGTGGTGCTGGTAGAACCGCAGGGACCGCTCAATATTGGCTCAGTGTGCCGGGCGATGCTCAATTTCGGGTTTCATGACCTGCGCCTGGTAAATCCACAGACCGATCACCTTGGGGATGAAGCGCGCTGCATGGCCGTTAAAGCCGGTTCAATCCTTGAGCAGGCGCGTGTGTTTTCGCGCCTGAGTGATGCCCTGGCAGACACCTGTTACGCCTTTGCGACAACCAGGCGGTTCGGGCGCAACCGCGAGGATTTCATCCATCCGGATCAGGTCGGACAGGAGTTGGCGCTATTGAATAACCGCGCTCCCGCCGCCCTGGTATTCGGGCGCGAAGATCGCGGCTTGCTCACGGAAGAGCTGGATCTGTGCCAGCGCTTTATAACCATTCCCACCTGCGCCCAGCTCCCTTCCATGAATCTGGCACAGGCGGTGTGCCTCTGCCTGTATGAACTGGCAGGCGCGCGGGCGCGCGGCCTTGGCAAGGTTCAAGGGGCGCGGTGTTTGGCTACAGGAGCTACCGTAGAAGGGATGTTCGCGCATATGCGCACCACCCTGACCGCAGCCGGTTATCTGGAAAAAAGCAACCCCGACCACATTTTGCGTACATTTCGGCGCATCTTCGGTAAGAACGGGCTCAGCGAGCGCGATGTGCGTATTCTGCATGGCCTGTGGAGCAAGATAGACTGGCTTACAGAGCAGGGCGCCGGGTCTTGCTGCTCCGAGAAGCGCTGAATGAGGTGACAATGTTTGAACTACCTGAAACCCAGACCCTGCCCAATGGGCTCAAACTGAATTACTCTGACACTTCCAGGCGCTATTACGGCGATTACCATCGTGTGTGCATCGAAATACAATGTGCGCTCCCCCAGGAAGCGTATGGACGCTGGCATCCGTTTAAGAAGTTGGAGCGGATGGGGGTTGAGTCTTCCCGCCTGCAGCTGGCCAAACAGGAGCTGCTCGATTCATTTACCCGGATGATTCTGCCCTATCTGCAGCGCACCGACTTCCCGGAACGCTTTGAGGTTGCCAAGAATGAGCACAGGCATTGGTTTAAATAGGTTGACAGTTTTCAGGCGGCGCGTGCCAGAGTGGATGAACAGATGAGTGCCAGCGCAAAGACAGAGACCACCTCTCTGGAGATCACCTCCCTGGTTCATGGAGGCGCAGGTCTGGGCCGGCTGCCGGACGGCAGGGCGGTGTTTGTCCCCTTGAGTGTGCCGGGAGATCGGGTACGCTACCGGATACGTAAGGAATATGCGCGCTACGCCAAGGCAGAGCTGGAAGCGGTGCTGAGCCCATCCGCGCACAGAGTTGCACCTGAGTGCACATACTTTGGGGCCTGTGGTGGCTGTGACTGGCAGATGCTCCCTTACCCGTATCAGTGTGAATGGAAGCAGCGCCTGTTGCACCAGAGTCTGGTGCATAATCTTGGAGAGCAGGCGGCAGCGGCGCTGGATTCCTTTTTGCCAGCAGCGTCCCCTACAGGCTACCGCTGTCGAGCCCAACTTAAATGCAGCAATCTGCAGAATTATTTCAAGCTCGGCTTCTATCGTCCGGGTACCCACCGCGTTGTCGGGGTGGATTCATGCCTGATTCTGCATCCGCAGCTTAACGCTCTGCTGGCCCCTCTCCAGCGCCTGTTCCATAAAACCCGCTACGCCGCGCACCTTGAGCAGATCGATGCCGCAGTTGACGATAGTGAGCACCCCCAGGTGCACACGCGGCTGGTCATTCACTATACCGGGATAGATGTTAAGGATTTTGTCGCCTGGCTTAAAACACAGATGGGCACGTGGGATGTGGCCGTGGTTGTCTCTGTCCGTCCTGCGCAGAAAGCACCCAAAGATTCACGTGGAAGGGGACGTGGTGGGGCAAAGAGAAGGGCATACAGGTTGTCGCCATCCGAACGGCGACTTGTTTGTGTTCAGGGTGATGCGGAACTCAAGCTCGATATTGGGGCGGCGGGATTAGCCCTTGCCTGCGCGCCTGGCGATTTTACCCAGGTGAATCTGGCGCAGAATCGGAAGCTGGTAGAACTGGTGGTCAACCTCGCCACCGCTGAAGGTGGAACGGGTATAGATGATGTTATCTATGATCTATACTGCGGGGTGGGCAATTTCGCGCTGCCGCTAGCCCTCCGAGGCGGAGAAGTTGTCGGGGTTGAAGCCAATAGTGGCGCAATTGCCCAGGCGCGCAAAAATGCCGAACTTGCTTCGATCTCGAATGTCCGCTTTGTCTGTGCTGACGTTGCGAACTTTCTTGCCCGTGCTGGCACTACAGGAGAGAAACCCACCACTGTTGTGCTTGATCCGCCGCGCGCGGGAGCAAAAGAGGTTGTCGCCGCTCTGCCCGCAACAGGGGTAAAGCGCATAGTCTATGTTTCCTGCGATCAACAGACCTTGATGCGAGATCTCAAGAGCCTGACTGCCGCAGGATATGCGCTGCACTACATTCGTGGCCTGGACATGTTCCCCCACACCCACCACTGCGAGGTTGTGGCATTACTTGAGCTGGGTTGCTAGCTAAGCCGGCAGCCGAGTCCGTAGTTAAGAAAATGGGGGGCAATTATAGAGCCACTCTGTAGCATTCGCGCCTGCGCCGGTGTTGGCTATTTTGCTTGTGCCGGGGCAAAAGCTGTGTTAGTGTACGTGCGTTTAAAGTCTTCTTTTTTTGTCTGCGTCATTAAAAGTGAGCCCAAAGCTCGCTTTTTTTATTGCAGCGAATTTGTACAACCTGATTGCGGGATAAAATTATGCCTACGCAACATGTAGAAAAGCAGGTGGAGCGACTTGCGGCACCGATCATTGAAGAATTCGGGCTCGAATTGGTGGATATAACATTCACCCAGCAGGGGCGCCACTGGTTGCTTTGTCTTTACATTGACAAGCCGGGGGGGGTCACCCTCGACGACTGTGCTGATTTCAGTCGTGAACTCAGCACCATGCTTGATGTGGAAGATGTTGTGCCTGGCGCATACCGGCTTGAAGTTTCTTCGCCGGGGCTTGATCGCCCCTTGAAGAAAAGGGTTGATTTTGACCGTTTTGCAGGCGAGATGATCAAGCTCAAAACCAAAACCTTGACCGATCCGGATGCGCGTGGCTACACCCGCAAAACCTTTAGCGGCGTTTTGCTTGGGCTCGAAGGCGAATATGTTGAGCTAGAGCAGACAGATTCAGCCGGTGGAAAGGTTTTGATCCCGCTACAGGAGATAGACAAGGCCAATATTGAGCCTCAATTTTAAGTACATTTATATAGGAAATTGCTGCGACGGAATTGATGCAACGGAATTGATGCGCCGCCGGGATTGCTCTGCAGGTTTTATGCGCGCACGCGTGTGAGAATGCGGGCTTATTCAAATACACGCTGGATGTTGCACGGCCGCTTCGGCATTGGTACTGGATGTGGCTGGCAACAGGTATAGGAGAATACAAATGGTTGTAAATCTCAACCACGTAATCGATCAGGTAGTTAAAGATAAAGGGGTAGACCGGGAAATCCTGGTCGAAGCCCTTGAGTCGGCAGTTCTTTCTGCTGCAAATAAAAAATTTCGCAACACCCGAGATATTGAAGCTCATTATAACCCCGACATCGGGGAAGTAGAGCTGTTTGAATTTGTAGTTGTCGTGGATGAGGTTCAGGACTCATACAAGGAAATCGACATAGAAGAGGCAAAAGAGATCGATCCGGATGTGCAGTGCGGCGATTCCCTGGGAATGAAGATGGATTCCGGTACCTTCAGCCGTATCGCGGCCCAGACCGCCAAACAGGTTATCGTGCAGAAGGTGCGTGAGGCTGAGCGCGAGGGGATCTACAACGAGTTCAGTGGCCGGGTAGGGGAACTGGTTAACGGGATTGTGCGTCGCTATGAACGTGGAGACTTGATCGTCGATCTGGGCCGGGCGGAGGCCATCTTGCCGCGGCGCGAGCAGATCCCGCGGGAAAGCTACCGCCAAACGGACCGTGTTCGTGCCTATATTGCGGAAGTCAAGATGTCGCCCAAGGGGCCACAGATCATTTTGTCACGTGCTCATCCGCAATTGGTGGTTGAGTTGTTCAAGACTGAAGTTCCTGAGATTGCCGAAGGGATTGTCGAAATCGTGGCGTGCGCGCGCGAGCCGGGAAGCCGCACTAAGATTGCGGTGGTATCCCACGACCCCGATGTAGATCCGGTAGGAGCCTGTGTCGGGATGCGCGGCTCCAGGGTGCAGAACGTGGTATCTGAATTGCGCAGTGAAAAAATTGATATTGTCCCCTGGTCTCCGGATATGGCGCGTTTTGCCTGCTCCGCTCTGGCTCCGGCGGAAGTCTCGCGGGTCTATGTAGACAACGAAGAGGAGGCGATGGAAGTTATTGTCCCCGATGATCAGCTTTCTCTGGCTATCGGCAAAAAGGGGCAGAATGTGCGTCTCGCAGCCAGGCTTTTAGGCTGGAAGATCGATATTAAAAGTGAAAGTCGGGTTGCTGAATTGGCTGAAGAGGGCCCGGATGAAAACGACATTGAGTCAGACTCTGGTACCGCAGACGCTTCTACTGCAGAGGATGCTGGGACAGAGGATGCTGGGACAGAGGATGCAGGACATTTTGTCGAAGATGGAAGACCTGCGCCGCCGGAAGACGAACTGGACGTTGACGTGGCAGAAGAGAGCACAGCGCCAGAGGCTCAAAGCACAGAGCCTGAAAAGATTTGAGGCGAGGAAGTGACTGAGTGCCTCCGCGGACCTGAGCGCAGTTGCATTGCCTGCCGGAAAAAACTCCCAGCGCAGGATTTGCTCCGCTTTGTCTGTTCACCTGATGCTGCGTTGTTGGTAGATTACAGGCATAAACTGCCTGGACGGGGAGCGTACACCTGCTGTAACGCTGCTTGCTTTGCGCGTGCGCTCGAAATAAATGCTTTTGCGCGCGCGCTTAAATGTCCTGGAGTTAAATGTTCCTGTAAAGCAGCATCTGTCCATGCTATTCTATGCCAGTTGCGAGCACAGATTTTTGCGAAGGTTGTTTCCCTGTTGGGGATGGCGCGGAAATCTGGCGCGG
This sequence comes from uncultured Desulfuromonas sp., assembly GCA_964444945.1. Classification (GTDB taxonomy): domain Bacteria; phylum Desulfobacterota; class Desulfuromonadia; order Desulfuromonadales; family Desulfuromonadaceae; genus JAIVHC01. Next base: position 11,389 of record CAYUJC010000025.1, on the reverse strand, counting down.
CTGTAAGTGGGCAGCAGGCTATTTTTACTGCGCTGCGGCGTTCAGACGGCGTAGCTTGGGTGTTGGTAGCAGACGACATGTCGGCCTCTGGAGCAGATAAGCTTCTGCGTCAGTTGGGTGCACGCGATATCAGAGTATTGCGCGGCCTGGACAAGGAAACACTGACTCAGGCTCTGGGAGGCGGGGAGCGCAGTGCTGTTCTGTTGCGGAAGGGCTCGCTTGCACTTGCACTAGAGCGCGAGTTGCAACGATATATAGATGTTATGGGGGAAGATTGATGTCAAAAATTAGAATTTACGAACTGGCGCAGCGCCTGGGACTGGCCAACAAAGATCTTCTTAAACGACTACGCGATAAAGGTATTGAAGCAAAAAGCCATATGAGTGTTATTGACGAAGATACGGTCAGAGAATTTGAGGCAAACGAGCAACCGTCTGAAGGGGAACAGCCTCAAGTATACGCTGAGGAGCGTATCAGTACCGGTTTGATTCGCAGACGCCGCAAGGCGCAGCCTGAACCGGAAGAAACCGATGTGTCCGGCGCTGAACAATCGGCTGCACCAGCCGCGCCTGAGCTCACTG
>CAYUJC010000025.1:0-10708 GCA_964444945.1 uncultured Desulfuromonas sp. | reverse complement strand
CTGAGCTCACTGATGAAGCGGATACACCTCGGGCTGCAGTTGCAGCTGAGGCAAAGCCTGCCGCAGCTGCGGAAGAGCAACCGGATAGCGCGAAAGAATCCGTTTCTATCCCAGAGCCAGGTAAAGAGCAAGCAGCCACGGTTGAAGAGGAACCCGCCGCACCTTCTGCAGCAGAGCCGCCAGCCGCGGCGCCTGGCGTGCCGCGTAGCGCCCCCACCAAACACGTTGCTTCTATCGTCTCTGCGCGCATGGGGAAGCCTGAACAGGGGCAACCCTCCAGGGGTGGTGCTAAAATTATCGGGCACGTTGAGTTGCCTAAATCTGCCATGCGCCAGGATCAGCCGGGGCGTGGAGGCAAACGCCCAGCTGGAGCCGTGGATAAACGCAAGGCCCATACGGGTGTTCGCCCCCCTGCAGAACAAAGAACAGCAGCAGCCCCTGGCGGCGGCAAACCAGCTTTTGTCGATGTCCCTGTGGATCCGGACAGTGATAAGGGACGGGATCAGCGCCGCAGAAGTAAAAAGACCAAGGGCGCTAAAGACGCCAAAGATCATATCGGCGGGGAGGGTTTTGGCGGGAAGAAGCGCGAACGCGTCGAAGTTTACAAACCCGACAAGATGGGGAGAAACCGCAAAAACAGAAAAAACCAGAAGCAGGCGCGGCAGACTGAAATTACCATACCCAAGGCGATTAAACGCAAGATCCGTATTACCGATGTGATCACTGTGGGTGAGCTGGCCAAGAGAATGGGGGTTAAGGCCAATGACCTCATTAAGGAGTTGATGCGCCAGGGCAGTATGGTGACCATTAACCATCCCCTCGATTTTGAAACTGCGGCCATTTTGGCGGCAGATTTTAACTACGAAGTGGAAAACGTCGCCTTTGATGAGGGGAGTATCATCAACAGTGAAGACGACATCTCCTTAGAGGATGACTACGTATCAGAGCATGTCACTACACGCCCCCCTGTGGTTACGATCATGGGTCACGTTGACCACGGTAAAACCAGCCTGCTGGATGCCATTCGCAGCGCCAAAATTGCGGATGCCGAGGCGGGTGGCATTACCCAGCATATTGGTGCATATGATGTGCAGGTGAATGATAAGACAATCTCTTTTCTTGATACCCCCGGACACGAGGCGTTTACCGCCATGCGTTTGCGCGGTGCCCATGTGACCGACATTGTCATTCTGGTTGTAGCTGCAGATGACGGGGTTATGCCCCAGACCAAGGAAGCTATCAGCCATGCTAAAGCTGCCGGAGTGCCCATCATTGTCGCGATCAACAAAATGGACAAACCCAGCGCCAATCCGGAGAGGGTTAAGCAGGAGTTGACGGAGTTCGCGCTGGTTCCGGAAGATTGGGGCGGAGACACCATCTTTGTGGAGGTGTCGGCCAAACAGCGCACTAACCTCGACGGTCTGCTCGAAATGGTGTTGCTCCAGGCTGAAGTGCTCGATCTTAAAGCTGATCCCACCAAACGGTGTCGCGGCACCATTATTGAGGCGCGCCTCGATAAAGGGCGGGGTGCAGTGGCAACGGTTCTGGTGCAGGACGGTACCCTGAAGATTGGGGACCCCATTGTCGCAGGGCTGCATTACGGGCGCGTGCGTACCATGATCAACGATCGTGGAGAACAGGTGCAGGAAGCTGGTCCCTCCATTCCAGTTGAGGTTACGGGTTTACATGGTGTGCCTGAAGCCGGGGATAACATCAACGCAGTTGAGAGTGAAAAACTCTCCAAAGATGTGGCCCTCCATCGCCAGCATAAGAGCAGAGAAGCTGAGTTGGCCAAGCACAGCAGACTTTCACTCGATCAGCTGTATGCCCGTATCCAGGAGGGTGATGTTGAGGAGCTCAAGGTTATCATCAAGGCCGATGTGCAGGGTTCTCTCGAAGCACTGAAGGACGCACTGGTGAAGCTCTCCACCGATTCGTGCCGTCTGTTAGTGGTCCACACTGCAGTAGGTGGAATCAAGGAAAGCGATGTTTCTCTGGCCACAGCCTCCGACGCTATCATCATCGGCTTCAGTGTCCGCCCCGAACCCAAGGCCTCTGCTATGGCAGAGAAGGAAGGGGTGGATATCCGTTTGTACAGCATCATCTACGATGCGGTTGCCGATGTCAGGGGGGCGATGGAGGGCCTGCTGGCTCCAACCCTGAAAGAGAAATATTCTGGCCGCATGGAAGTGCGTGAAACCTTCAGTGTTTCTAAAATCGGAACCATTGCTGGTGGCATAGTGCAGGATGGTGTCGTGCGCAGAAACTCCCTGGCGCGGCTGGTGCGTGATGATGTCGTGATCTGGGAAGGGAAGTTGAGCTCACTCAAGCGGTTCAAAGATGATGCTAAAGAGGTTAAGGCTGGTTATGAGTGTGGTGTCGGGCTTGAACGCTACAATGATATCAAAGTAGGTGATATTATTGAGACTTATGAAATAATTGAAACAAAAACCGAGCTGTAGGAGATAGTGGTGGGAACTACACAACGTTCACGCAGGGTAGGGGAGCAGATTCAAAAAGAAATTTCAGATCTGCTTCTGCGCGGAGTACGCGATCCGCGTGTCGGCTTTGTCACTATAACTTCTGTCGATCTGACTTCTGATTTGCAGTATGCGCGTATTTACTATACTGCCTTTAATCCTGCCGAAACCGATGCCGAGCAGCGCAAAGAGACGCACCAGGGGTTAGTGAGCGCAGCCGCATATTTGCGCGCGGAGCTGGGTAAGCGCCTCAAGTTGCGCCGAGTGCCGGAACTGACTTTCAAGTACGATGAGTCTACCGAATATGGCAACCGTATCGAAAGCCTGCTGCGAAAGATACAAACTGATGACGCATAGTTTAGAAGAAGGCGCGGTTTTGTCTCAGATTGCCACGGCAATTCGACAAGGTTCCACCTTTCTGGTTGTGGCGCATGAGTCCCCGGATGGGGATGCGATGGCGTCAACCCTGGCATTGAGTAACGCGTTGCGGGAGATGGGTAAAGAGGTTTTGGCCTTTAATGCGGATCCCGTACCGCTGAAACTTAATTTTTTGCCTGGGGCGGAAACTTTACACACTCAGCTTGAAGCACAGCGCCGCTACGACGTTGGGATAGTGCTTGATGCGGGTGAACTGCGGCGCACCCAAGTCGATGTTACCGGCATCTGCACGCAGACTATTAACATAGACCATCACCCCCATTCTGAAGACTTCGGGGATATCTACTATGTCGATACTGGCGCCAGTGCAACTGCGGTGCTCATTTACCGGATTCTGCAGCATATGCGCCATCCTGTTTCTTTAGCGGTGGCCGAAAATATATATACGGCAATTCTTTCTGATACAGGTTCATTTCACTACAGCAGCGCCAACTCAGAGGCCTTTTTTGTCGCCGGTGAAATGGTGGAGGTCGGGGTTGATCCTTGGAAAGTGGCTGGAGGGCTGTATGAGAGCCAGGAGGCGGAGCGGCTGCGTTTACTCGCCAGTGCGCTTGCCACTCTGCAGATCTCTGCATGTGGGCGGATCGCGGCGATGTATGCAACCCAGCAGATGTTCGAGACTGCTGGAGCGGGCCCGGAGTTGGCCGACAGTTTTGTCAATTATCCCCGTTCGATCCAAGGTGTCGAGGTGGCAATATTTCTGCGTGAAATTGCCCCTGATGTTTACCGGCTCAGCATGCGTTCAAAGGGGAGGGTTGACGTGGGGCAACTGGCTCGTGACCTGAACGGTGGTGGCCACCATAATGCCGCTGGTGCCGAAGTACGGGGCCCACTTGCACAAATTGTAACAGATCTATTTATGCGCCTTCAGCCGCTTCTGCCCTGATCCATGCACGGTTTTCTGGCACTGGATAAACCAGAGGGGCTGAGTTCCCATACGCTGGTACAGCAGGTGAGGCGTGCGTGTAATACGCGCAGGGTCGGCCATGCAGGAACCCTGGACCCCTTAGCGACAGGAGTGTTGCTGGTTGGCGTCGGCAATGCCACCCGCCTGATCGAGTATCTGACGGCGCAGAACAAGTCTTATCGTGCCACCATGCGGCTTGGAACCGTCACCGACTCTCAGGACATTACCGGAGCAGTAGTTGCGCACCGGGAGGTCCCAGTGCTTACCTCTCCACAGATAGAGGCTGTCTGCCGCGCTTTTACCGGAGAGATTGCCCAGGTGCCGCCGATGTTTTCGGCCCTAAAGCGTGATGGGGTTCCCCTGTACCGCCTGGCGCGCAAGGGTGAAGAGGTCGAACGCCAGAAGCGCACGATTTTCATTCACAGCATTGAGTTGATAGCACGCGATGGGGTTGATGTTGTGCTGGATATTGAGTGTTCGAAAGGTACCTATATTCGCACTCTGTGTCACGATATCGGGGAGGCACTCGGCTGTGGTGCCTGTATGGCTGCACTCCGCCGCACCGGCAGCGGGTTTTTTTCCTGCGAAAATCTCGTCTCCCTTGATGAGTTGCGCAGCGGTGATTTTCGCCTGCTCCCCGTGCTGGAAGGGTTAGCGCATTTGCCCCAGCTGGAACTGCTTGAGAGTGGGCATGAACGTCTGCGTTACGGTATCCCCCCCCGCATAGAGCATCTGCGCGCAATGGATGCTGCCCATGAAGCAGCAGAGCTGGTATTATTATGCCACGCGGGGGCACTTGTGGCGGTGGCTACCCCGGATTTTGCCCACCAGCAGGAGCAACGTGGAGACTTTAAGCTGCACAAGGTGTTTCCCGATGGAATCTGACTGGCTGACCGCTGCTATATGCGCACAGGTCATTGCTGTCGACTTATGCAGGAACAGGTAGTAATTTAAGACCAGTGTGCGATAAATAATATTGCCCAAACGGTGGGTGGTGTTGCCGCGACCAAAAACCTGTGGTATAACGCTCATCCCACAGAACGTGGAAACGCAGCACGAATGCTGCTTTACAGTTTAGTAGTTGATATGATAGTGAACACTTTGTATTTCACTAGGTTAACCGGATTGCCGGTTTTTAAAGCTTGAAAGGAGATGCCACAGTGCTGGCCACAGAAAAAAAACAGGAAATCATTAAGGAATTTCAGATCCAGGAGGGGGACACCGGTTCTTCCGAAGTTCAGATTGCATTGCTGTCTAGCCGCATTACCGAGCTGACCGAGCATTTCAGAACCCATAAGAAGGACCACCACTCACGCCGTGGTCTGCTTAAGATTGTCGGGCAACGCCGCCGTCTGCTCGACTATCTCAAGAAAAAGGATGTCGAACGCTATCGCGCTATTATCTCCCGTCTGGGAATCAGACGTTAATACCTGATGTTGAATGCGGCAGTCTGCCTGATGGCGGATTGCCGCATTTAGAGTTGGGGCAGGGGAGGATGTCCGGAGAGGACTTCCGACTTAGAGTGCGCGCATTTTATGTGCTCAATATATGTGTGCTTTATATGCTTTTGGGTCGGAAGCTGTCTCAGGCCAACCTCCTGCAGCCCTTTTTTAACCCGTTTTATCATAGCAAGAACACGAGACAGGTTCAGCAAACCTGCGCAGGAGTAAATCATGAGTTATCAAAAAGTAGAGATTGAATTTAACGGCCAACCTTTAACCATTGAAACCGGCAAGATGGCGCGGCAGGCTGACGGTGCCACGGTAGTTACCTACGGTGAAACTAAGATTCTGTGTACCGCCGTGTCGGCAAAAACTATGCGCCCCGGCCAGGATTTTTTCCCCCTTGTGGTCAACTATCAGGAAAAATTTTACGCTAGCGGCAAGATCCCCGGCTCCTTCTTCCGCCGCGAGCGCGGTTCCACCGAGCGTGAGACCCTCATCTGTCGTCTTATTGACCGCCCGATGCGCCCACTTTTCCCTAAAGGGTATCTGAACGAGACCCAGATTATGCCTACAGTCATCTCAGCGGACTGTATCAATGACCCGGATACCCTGGCGATTCTGGCAGCATCAGCATCAGTTGTGGTCTCCAATATTCCATTTGCCGGCCCCATTGCGGCAGTGCGTGTGGGCCGAGTTGAGGGGGAGTTTATTGCCAACCCCACCATTGAACAGATCAAGCTAAGTGACATTGAGATTGTGGTCGCCGGCTCGCGCGAGGCGATTATGATGGTAGAAGGTGAGGCCAATCTCGTCAGCGAAGATGAGATGCTCGAAGCAATCTTCTTCGGGCACAGATCGATCCAGCCGCTGATTGAGATGCAGGAAAAACTGCAGGGACTTGTCGGCGTGACCAAGCGTGAGTTTGCTCTTCCTGAAGTTGACGCTGCGCTGGAGCAGCGGGTTACAGCGGTATGTGAAGAGCAGGTTGTCGCCGCGGTTAAATTGCAGGTAAAGCAGGAGCGTTATGCCGCCCTGAGTGAAAATCGGACACGGGTACAAGAGCTGCTTGCCGCAGAGTTCCCCGAGCGCGCGGAGGAGATCAGTGCGGTCATAGGGAGTGTGGAAAAACGTGTGGTCCGCCACATGATTCTGCAGGATCGCGTGCGTATCGATGGACGTGACATGAGTACGATTCGCCCGATTTGTAGTGAAGTTGGGATTCTACCCCGCGCCCATGGTAGCGCCCTGTTCACGCGGGGTGAAACCCAGGCATTGGTAGCAACTACCTTGGGAACCGCAAGTGACGAGCAGCGCATTGATAATATCCAGGGGATGGATTTCAAGAAATTCATGCTGCACTACAACTTTCCCCCATTTTGCGTGGGTGAAACCAGCATGCGGTTGTTCCCTGGGCGCCGCGAAATTGGGCACGGGATGTTAGCGGAGCGCTCAATCTCCAAGGTTTTGCCTGAGTTCGATGACTTCCCCTACACTATCCGCATTGTATCCGACATCCTTGAGTCCAATGGTTCATCCTCCATGGCTTCCGTCTGCGGTGCATCACTTTCTCTTATGGACGCTGGGGTTCCGGTCAAGAATCCTGTTGCTGGTATCGCAATGGGACTCGTCAAGGAGGGGGACGATATCGCAGTACTCTCCGATATCCTTGGGGATGAAGATCACTTGGGCGATATGGACTTTAAGGTCACCGGAACCGAGGGTGGAATCGCAGCTCTGCAAATGGATATCAAGATAGATGGAGTGACGCGCGATATTATGTACACAGCGCTGGAGCAGGCGCGCGAAGGCCGGCTGCATATCCTGGGTAAAATGGCCGAAGCTCTCGCCGAGGCACGTGCTGACCTTTCCCCTTACGCCCCACGCATCACAACGGTTTTTGTCAAACCGGAACAGGTGCGGACCGTTATCGGTGCCGGGGGTAAAACTGTGCGCGCAATCATTGAAGCGACCGGGTGTGGGATCGATATTGAAGATGATGGACGTATCAATATCTCATCGGCTGATGGCGCTGCGGCGCAGGAAGCAGCCCGCATGATCAGTGAGCTGACTCAGGAAGCGGAAGTCGGAAAGATCTACAACGGTACCGTGAAGAAAATTATGGATTTCGGTGCCTTTGTAGAGATCTACGCCGGAACAGACGGTCTGGTTCACATAAGCGAACTGGCCAAAGAGCGTGTTCGCAACGTGACCGACGTTCTCAGTGAAGGGGTTTCAGTCCGGGTTAAGTGTATCGGAGTTGACCGTCAGGGTAAGATCAAGCTCTCCCTTAAGGAAGCACTGGAAGATGATGCAAAACAACTGGATTAATTTTCTGCGGTAAAATAGTTCCAAATATGGACAGGCGATACGCAACAGCGCTGTTGCGTATCGCCTTGGATAAGCTGAAGTCCCTGCCATCTCTTCCTGTGATGTGCAGGGACTTTGCTGTTATAGCCGCATATCCTTTTTCCTCTTATCTAGTGGGGGAGGATATATCCGGTGGTTGACACCAATGTGGTTGCCCTGCACAATAATACTTATGGTTGCACAAATAGCAGTGTAGAACGCAAGTAGTTGATATGGTAGCAAATGGAGGTGAAAGGTGGTTTGGTGTGAACAAGATAGCAGTAGAACTTAAGTGCCTCCACCCGGATGCAGTGATACCTGAATATAAAACCGAGCAAGCGGCTGGCATGGACCTGTGTGCCTGTCTGGAACAGGTTCTGTACCTTGAGCCGGGTCAGCGGGTGCTGGTCGCAACGGGGATCGCCCTCGCGCTACCGCAAGGTTTCGAAGCGCAGATCAGACCCCGATCGGGGCTGGCATTGAAACATGGAATTTCACTGGTAAACAGCCCGGGCACCATTGATGCGGATTATCGTGGCGAGATCAAGATAATATTGATAAACCACGGTGATGTTTGTGTTGAGATTCAAAGTGGAGACCGGATTGCGCAGATGGTCGTTGCGCCTGTCACCAGGGTGGATTGGAACCAAGTATCTGAATTGAGCGTAACAGCTCGTAATGAAAGTGGATTTGGGCATACTGGCGTACACAGATAACGCTTTTATTAAAGCAGACAACATATTTCACCTCTGAACAGGAATCATGATGGAACAGGACACACTGCATACTTATCCCTGTGAGTACACGTTTAAGGTTTTCGGTCCTACGACATTGCGCAAAACCTTGACACCACAGGTGTGTGCCGCCGTGAATAAAGTGGTTGCACTAGAGGAGGACAGGCTTGAGCACCGCAACAGCAGCGGGGGGAAATATTTCTGTATTTCCGTCAATGCCCTGCTGCACAGTGAAGATCAACGCCGCAGGATTTATACCCTGCTGCAGAAACTGGAAGGGGTTCGGTATATATTATGATGTTGAGCATTAATCCGGAAAATCCGCAACAACGCCTGCTGGATCGGGTGGTTGAATGCCTCCGCCAGGATGGGGTGATCGTGTATCCTACCGATACGACCTATGGCATAGGGTGTGACATCTACAATAAAAAGGGGATTGAGAGAATCTATCAGATCAAACAGCGGGATAAGCGTAAACCCTTTTCTTTTATCTGCCCTGATCTGGCGACTATTACCAGCTATGCGAATGTGAGCAATTTTGCCTTCAAGATTATGAAGCGTCATCTCCCCGGCCCGTATACCTTTGTCCTTGAAGCAACGCGCAAAGTACCGGAGTTACTCGTAACCCGGCAGCGCACCGTGGGAGTCAGAATGCCGAATAATAATATTGCCCTTGAAATTGTCCGCCAACTTGGGCACCCACTAGTGACCACAAGTGTGAATATTACGCAGCAACCGATATATGAAGATCCCAGCCTTATTGAGGACGATCTCGGGGACCAACTGGACATAGTGATAGATGGGGGTAAACTGAGCGGAGATCCCTCTACAGTGATAAGTCTGCTTGATGACAAAATAGAGGTGTTGCGCCACGGTTGCGGAGATGTCTCCTGGATAAAGTAGATGCTGCATCGTTGGCAGAAGCTTGGGTGTGCACAAGATCTTATCCCCCCTGCGGAGGCAGACGATGGCTCAATCAGACAGCAGCAATAAAAAGCAGCCCCAGGTTTTGATCATCGGCAGTGGCTTTGCTGGTCTTAACGCTGCCAAGGCTTTGGCCAAAGCCCCGGTCGATATCACTCTGGTCGACTGTAAGAACCATCACCTGTTCCAACCACTGCTCTACCAGGTGGCCACCGCAGTGCTCTCCCCGGCCGATATCGCCTCACCGATTCGCCATATCATGCGGAAGCAGAAAAACGTCAAAGTCAGACTTGCCCGCCTCATTGACGTCGACTTGGCGCACAAGCGGGTGCGCTTTGCGCGCGGCGCATTCTCCTATGATTATCTGGTGTTGGCCGTCGGCGCCACCAATTCGTACTTCGGCCACGACGACTGGCAGAAATTTGCGCCGGGGCTGAAAACCATTGATGATGCCCTGGAAATCCGGCGTCGGGTGTTGCTGGCCTATGAAGAAGCTGAGTGGGAGCAGGACGAGACCAGCCGCCGGGCCAAATTGACCTTTGTCATCGTTGGCGGTGGGCCGACCGGGGTGGAAATGGCGGGTTCCCTTCAGGAGATCGCCACCCGTTCAATCCCGCAGGACTTCCGTTTTATCGATACCACCACCGCCCAGGTGATCCTGGTCGAGGCTGGCGAGCGCCTGTTGCAGGGGATGTCAGAGAATCTCGGGCACCAAGCCAAGTGTGATCTTGAGGAGATGGGGGTTCAGGTCCGGCTCAACAGCCTGGTGACCGATGTGCGTGAGCAAGAAATCGTCATCGGGGATGAGCAGCTGCAGGCCGCCAATATCATCTGGGCGGCCGGGGTGCAGGGTTCGCCGGTGGCTACCACCCTTGGAGTCGAACTCGACTCCTACGGCCGGGTCACGGTGGCCCCCGATCTGTCAGTTCCACGACATCCTGAAGTGTTCGTAGTCGGCGATCTTGCCCATTTTATCGATCCACAGACCGAACAATCGGTCCCCGGCGTCGCTCCGGCCGCAATCCAGATGGGGCAATTTGCAGCCGGTATTATCCGCCGGGAGGTCACCGCAACCACAGCGATCCATCGTCCCGCCTTCAGCTACTATGACAAAGGACGCATGGCCACCATCGGCCGCAACCGGGCGGTAGCGACGCTCAAGGGAAGGGACTTTTCCGGCCTTCTGGCCTGGCTGGTCTGGTCCATAATCCATATCTGGTCCCTGATCGGCTTCCGCCGGCGCACCTTCGTGATGTTCTCCTGGCTGTGGTCTTATCTCTCCTACAACAAAAGTGCGCGTCTGATCACCGGCAAACATGAGGTCCAGCTCAAGGAACCACGCGAAGTGATCCAAAAGGAAGAAGAGGACTCTAGAATTTAGTCCGACCTGCATCCGTGAGATCGAAGCGGCTTTCGATATCAATATCAGCGGCA
>CAYUJC010000024.1:0-33847 GCA_964444945.1 uncultured Desulfuromonas sp. | reverse complement strand
ACCCATAGCCGAAGCATGCGTGAATCCACCAAGGGAAAAGTTGGGGGAAGAACCCATGAGATACAGCGTCTGATTGGCAGGGCCCTGCGCGCCGTAATAGATTTCGACCTGCTGGGAGAGCGCACTATCCAACTCGACTGTGATGTTCTGCAGGCTGATGGCGGAACCAGAACAGCAGCTATTACCGGCGCATATGTAGCTTTACACCAGGCGGTGAGCACGCTGGTGGCTACCGGGGTGCTGAGCCAAAACCCCCTTGTAGGCTCTGTTGCGGCGATCAGTGCTGGAATTGTGGATGGAATCCCCTTGCTGGATTTGAATTACCAGGAGGACAGTCGCGCCGATGTAGACATGAATTTTGTTATCACCGGTGCGGGTGAATTTGTTGAAGTTCAAGGCACTGCCGAAACTCGGCCATTCAGGGCACAAGAGCTTGACGCCATGAGAGATCTGGCCCTTAAAGGATGTGCACAGTTGCATCTGTTGCAGCAACAGACGCTCAAGGGGTGAACATCGAAGATGAGTATGCTAAGCTTAATCGTGGCAACGACCAATCAGGGGAAATTGCGTGAAATAGCAGCGCTGTTGCAAGATGCTGATATCAAAATCGAAGGGCTGGATTCTCACCCGGAGTGGGTTCCGGCGGTGGAGGATGGGGCGACCTTTGCCGAGAATGCGCGCAAAAAAGCTGAGTCAATTGCGGCCCAGAGCGGGCAGCTGTGTCTGGCGGATGATTCTGGCCTGGTGGTTGCCGCGCTGAACGGCAGACCGGGGATTTACTCTGCGCGGTTTGCCCATGCTGGAGCCACTGATGCCGAGAATAACGCGTATTTACTTGAAAATATGCATGGACTGGCCGCCGCACAGCGCAGCGCCGCTTTTGTGTGCGCCATGGCTCTATGTACACCAGGAGGAGATTGCCATATCTTTGAAGGCAGACTTGAGGGGCAGATATTGACGAAACCCCGCGGCAACAGCGGTTTTGGCTATGATCCGCTGTTCTGGCTTCCCGGGTTGGGCAAAAGCCTGGCGGAGATTTCTGTGGCGGAAAAAAATCGCATCAGTCATCGCGCGCTGGCTTTAACCCAGGTAACGACATATTTGCAGCAAGCTGTTTGACTTTGATGGAAAAGTGTACTTTAATTGCACGCCAATGTTATGGCTGATGTTATGGATTAAAACTAATCACGAATGGGTGCTGGAATGACAGAGAACAGCAAAACTGGTGCAGAGATCTACCGCCATCTGGTAGAGGCACTTCCGATGGCAGTATTTTTTACAGATGCACAGGCAAAGATACGCATATGGAATGAAGCAGCTGCGCAGATGTTTGGGTTAGCGCCCGACGCCGTTGCGGGAAAGACCCTGACGGAGGTGGGGTTGAGCCCCGAAATATTCGATATTACACCAGATACCCAGACAAGATGCAGCTTGCTTGAATATCTGCTCACCTCCGACGGGGATAGTCTCCAAGCTGCGAAACAAACGTTCAGTCTCAGCCTGAAAGTGGGGCAGAGCAGGGTCAACTTCACTTGCAAGAAAATTAATTCAGAGAATGGATTACTTGGGGTTGTCGGGATAGCTGCTTCCGAGGTAGAGGACAGCAGCTTTTGTGGGATGGCATCGCAAAACACCAGTTTTGGCGCAGCGCATGACCCAAAGGACCAGAGCAGCGTTCTGAATGCGGCAGCCCTGCATGACGCTCTCCAGCGCGATTGGCATAGATATCTGCGTTATCAAAATGTTTTCTCCATCCTCAGTATTGAAGTGGATTACTATGCCCACTTTGAGGCGATTTTTGGGAAAGCGGCCGCAACCACTATGATAAAGCAGGTTGCCTCCAATATTGGTTCTTCTTTGCGGCGTTCTGATTTGCTCGGCCAGGTCAGGGCTGACCGTTTTATTGTTCTGCTCTCCAATTCAGATCGTAAATCAGCCCTTAAAGTGGCCAATATGGTGTTAAACAAAATGCACGAACTGGTCTGCTTCGATCTGCCCTTTATTACAACCGCCAGCATAGGTGTTGTTTCGGTTGAAGATAAACAGACCCTGGATAAAACCCTAAAGCGCGCGGATAACGCATTACATCGCTCCATAGAGATGGGGCGCAACCAGATTACATTCTGGGGCTAGCTCGCAGTTGCGCCGAGCGCACGTTGACTTTTGGTGGCAAAAGTGATATAAGCCGACACCCTGAAGTTTGCGCTGCAAATATTGCAACGCAAGTGTTTAGTATGACCATTTAATGCCTGTCAGTTCAGGGCATTAAATGTTTTTTGGCGGAACCAATTCTCGAAAAAGGAACCATTGCTATGGAAAAAACATTCGCTATCATCAAACCCGATGCTTTTGCAGCCGGGAATGCCGGCAAGATATTGGCGCGCATCTACGCCGAGGGCTTCAAGGTTATCGGGCTTAAGAAACTGTATTTGAGCAAGGTTGAGGCTGAAGGCTTTTACTATGTACACAAAGAACGTCCTTTTTTCGGCGAGCTGACAGACTTTATGAGCAGCGGCCCATGTGTAGTGATGGCGCTGGAAGCCAACAACGCGATCCTGAAGTGGCGGGACCTTATGGGAGCCACCAATCCTGCGGATGCGGCTGAAGGAACGCTGCGCCGTGAATTCGGCGTTTCCATCGGGGAGAATGCTACCCACGGATCAGATGCTCCTGAGACCGCAGCATTTGAGCTCGGCTACTTCTTCTCTGGAATGGAGTTGCTGTAAGAGCTGGTTTCGATCGCGCTTGAGGATTCAAGGCCCTTCGGATACAATCCGTGGGGCTTTTTTTATGGCCGCACCATAGCACGTGCTATGGTGCGGTGCTCGACCCCGTGGAGGCTTTAAGCCTCAGATTGATACCGCATAGACAGTGTGTAGATCATTATGAACGAACCCAAGATAGACTTGCGTGGCCTAACCTCTGCCGACCTGATAGAATTTCTGGCTGGGCTTGGGAAAGAGCGCTTTCGCAGTAAGCAGTTGATGAGCTGGATGTACAAAAAGCAAGTGTCCGACTTTGGGCAGATGACCGATCTTTCCAAGGAGTTGCGCGCGCAGCTGGAACAACGCGCGTATATCTCACAATGGCAGCCTGAAGCAGAGGAGGTCAGTTCCGACGGCACGCGCAAATATCTGTTTCGCCTCGACGACGGAGCCACAATTGAAACGGTCCTTATCCCCATGGAGAGCGGGCGCTCCACCCTGTGTATCTCTTCTCAGGTCGGTTGCGCTATGGGGTGCGCTTTCTGTGTTACCGGTTCTTTCGGTTTAAAACGTAATCTCACCACGGCTGAAATTGTTAACCAGGTGTGCGCGATACAGCGCGAGCACCACATCCACAATATTGTGGTTATGGGGATGGGAGAGCCGCTGCAGAACCTGGACAACATGGTTGCTGCCCTTGAGATTTTTTATGATGCGGCCGGAATGGACTACAGCTCGCGCAAGATAACCCTGTCAACCTGTGGCCTGGTGCCGCAGATGCGCGAACTGGCTCAACGTGTCAATGTAAACCTGGCGGTATCTCTGAATGCTTCCACTGATGAAGTGCGCAGCAGCCTGATGCCGGTCAATAAGCGCTACCCCTTGCGCGAACTCATACAGGCGTGTCGCGACTTTCCCCTGCACGGCAAGCGGCGCATAACCTTTGAATATATTCTTATCCAGGGAATTAACGACTCCATAGAAGATGCGCGCCGTTTAGTCAAGCTGTTGCATGGGGTAAAGGCGAAGGTAAACCTGATACCGTTTAACGAACATGAGGGCTCAGGGTATAAGTGTCCGGATGAGCAAACGATCAATGCCTTTCAGAGCTATTTGCTGCAACGCAACCTGGTAGCCATTCGGCGTGCCAGTAAAGGGCAGGATATTTCCGCTGCCTGCGGGCAGCTTAAAAGCAAGCTGGAACGAATTAAGCCATAATCTTACAAATAGAAAGGATCTAACAGATGTCTGTGCCAGTAATTGGTGTGATCGGCGGCAGTGGTTTGTACCAACTGGAGGGCTTGCAGGAGATAGAAGAGGTGCGCTTGCAGACTCCATTCGGTGAACCCTCTGATGCATATATTACCGGCAGGCTTGGAGAGGTGAAGCTGGTTTTTCTCCCTCGTCATGGGCGTGCACACAACTATCTCCCATCAGAGGTGCCGTATCGAGCAAACATTTATGGAATGAAGCTGCTCGGGGTTGAGCGGATCATTTCCGTTTCTGCCGTGGGCAGTATGAAAGAGGAGATAGCCCCGGGACATATTGTCCTGCCGGATCAGTTTATTGACCGTACCAGCGGGAAACGGGTAAACACCTTCTTTGGTGACGGAATTGCAGGGCATGTTCAGTTTGCCAATCCGGTTTGCAGCGAACTTGGCAACAGTCTGGCGGTTGCCGCCGAACAGGCTGGAGCGACACTGCATACAGGGGGAACCTACCTCTGTATTGAGGGACCGACTTTTTCCACCAGAGCTGAATCCAACCTGTATCGCAGCTGGGGGGTAGATGTTATCGGCATGACCAATCTGCCCGAAGCGCGGCTGGCGCGGGAAGCTGAAATCTGTTATGCGACCGTGGCCCTGGCCACCGATTATGACTGCTGGAATCAGGCCCATGCCGCGGTCTCGGTGGAGGCCGTCGTAGCTGTAATGCGGGCCAACATCGAAATGGCCAAAAAGATCATTGTGGCCGCAGCCAATATAATCGACGCGCAGAGGTCCTGCTCTTGCCCGCAAGCGGCACAGCATTGTGTCATGACGGACCCGGCCCAATTCAACCCCGCCACCCGGGAGAAGCTGGACCTTATTATCGGTAAGTACTTTAAGGAGTAACGCAAAGGATGAGCATTCTTGCAGTAGGTTCCATGGCTTTAGACAGTGTAGAAACCCCGTTCGGCAAGGCTGATGAGGTGCTGGGTGGTTCCGCTACCTATTTTTCCACCGCAGCGAGTTTTTTTACTGCGGTTGATCTAGTGGCTGTGGTAGGGGAAGATTTCCCCCAAGAACACATCGATTTTCTGAAACAGCGGGGTATCAATACCGCCGGCTTGGCCCACAGCCCCGGTAAAACCTTCCGCTGGAAAGGGAGTTACAGTTACGATCTTAACGCGGCGACTACCCTGGAAACCCAGCTTAATGTGTTCGCGGATTTTGATCCCAAATTGCCGGAAAGTTACCGCAACGCCAAATATGTTTTTTTGGGCAATATCGACCCGAAGCTACAGCTTAAGGTGTTGCAGCAGGTGATCAGACCTCGGGTTGTTGCCTGTGATACCATGAATTTCTGGATTGAAGGCAAGCGCGAAGCATTGCTTGAGACCCTTAAGTACGTGGATATTCTGCTGATTAATGAGGCGGAAGTACGCCAACTTGCCAATGAACCCAATATGGTCAAGGCTGCACGTAAAGTGCTGGAGATGGGGCCTGCAACCCTGGTGGTAAAACAGGGGGAATATGGCGCAGTGATGTTTACTCCAAACGCGGTGTTTGCTGCCCCGGCGTATCCCCTGGAGGCTGTATTTGATCCCACCGGTGCTGGTGATTCATTTGCCGGTGGATTTATGGGATATTTAAGCAGTGTAGATAACACCTCGGACGAAGCGATGCGTCAGGCAATCATTTTTGGCAGTGTCATGGCCTCTTTCAACGTGGAAGAGTTCAGCCTCGGGCGCATGCGCGAGTTGGACATAAATCAGGTGCGGGATCGCTATCGCAAGTTTCAGTTACTCACAGAGTTCAAAGGGGTCGATTAGACCGGAACGTGGAGATACCTATGTTGAGAGCAGCTTGCCTGTTGCTTATTGCCTGGACGTTAAGTGGCTGTGCGGCGGCGGGACCATCCAGAGAAGATATGGCCAAATCACATTATCAGATGGGCCAGTCCTATATGTCTACGCAGGATTACAGCAGCGCACTCAAGGAGTTACGCGAAGGGGCAAAATTGCAGCCCGGCAACCCCGATATCCATAATTTACTGGCGCAGGCATATCAGCGTAAATTGGCCTATGCGCAGGCGGAGACCCACTACCTGAAGGCTTTGCAGCTAAAACCTGAAGATCCTTATATCTACAATAATCTTGGAGCGCTGTATCTGGATATGGAGCGCTGGAGTGATGCTGCGGACTTCTTTCGCAAAGCAGCGGATGATCTGGTGTTTCAATACCCGGTGCGGGCTCTGACGGGCCTTGGGGTTGCGTATCATCGCGCCGGAGAGTATCCACGGGCGGTAATGGCATACAAAGAGGCACTGAACCTGTTTCCCGGCAATTTACCCGTCATGTATCTGTTGGCACAGAGTTACGCGAAGATGCATAAATATTCTCTGGCGCAGGAGGTGCTTGAACAAGCGCTCGGTATTGATCCACTTGACAACGTCATACGCTTCGCGTACGCCAAAATTCTACTTGAACAGAATAAGAATGCCCAGGCGCGGGAACAGTTCCGGGAAATAGCTAATCGAGAGGATAATACTCAGTTGGGCAAAGAGGCGCGTGACTTTGCGCAGATGCTTGAATAGATTGGGGCGTTCCCGCAACTCCGGCCAAAACAACCATATCTGGTAATGGCGCACCTTGACTCCTTTCAACACAGTGCTATTCTTCAGCGTATTGGAAGAAAAAAATTGGGTGGTGGCAACGTACACACGGGATTCCACCGGGTCCTGGTTGGAGTTCTGTTACTTTAGGTATTCTTAAGTAGATGCGTAAGCAGAAGAGTAAATCGATATTAATCGTTGATGATGAAGCGACCAGCAGGTACTCGCTTGGCAGATTGCTTGAGCGTGAAGGGTACCAGGTATACAGCGCTGCAGATGGCTACGAGGCTCTTAGAAAACTACAAAACAACAAAATCGATATGGTTTTGAGCGACATTAAAATGCCCGGCCTGGATGGCTTGGGTTTGTTGGAACAAATAAGAGCAAAATACCCCAATATCTATGTTATCATGGTCACGGCTCACGGTGAGGTGGATATATATCTTGAATCCGCCAATTTGGGAGCTTTTGATTTTGTTCATAAACCAGTAAAGTTTGAAGAGTTGAAATTGGTTTTGAAAAAAATCTCAGTGGTTGATTCATAATCGTTTCCCATCTAAGGAGGTTGCTGTGAAGGAATTTAAAACTATCTTATTTGCCACAGATTTTTCCGATTGTTCCGAAAAGGCGTTCGAATATGCGTATGCCTTGTGTAAAATTGCCGGTGCACGCCTGGAACTAATCCACACCATAGATGAGCCCGTCGACCTGCGCGGATTTTATGTTCCCCATGTCTCTTTTGATGTTCTCTTTAAGGAGATAGAAGAGAGCGCCAACAAGATGATGCAAGAATTTTGTGCGGAAAAGCTTAGTGAAGCAGATAATTACGGCACCCATGTTGTCCCCGGCGTTTCGCATGAAGAGATCATAAAGCAGGCAGCTAATGTGAACGCGGATGTGATCGTTATGGGAACTCAGGGGCGCAGTGGTCTCGACCATGTGCTGTTTGGCAGCACTACTGAAAAAGTTCTGCGCAAGTCCAGGATTCCGGTATTGTCAGTACCCAATCCAAAGTAAGTAATTTTTCCATCTGTCTGAGCGCAATGTTTCAGGAGCATAACATTACGGGGCAAGCCTTACTGCAGGTTTGCCCTTTTTTATTGCCGCTGCGATGCATGGATGGCCCGGAAGGAGTAGCGATGGTAGACTGGCGCGCTTAAGTAGTGGGTTGATCGGAAGGAAGTTGCAGCGGTAGCTGAGGATGCCAGAGAGTGGCCGGAGAGACGTATGTCAAAAGAACTGCTTGTCATAGATGATGAACGCTGTGTTTTAGAACTGTGTCAAATAATTCTTGCCAATAAAGGATATACGGTCAGGACCGCCGGTAGTGGTGCAGAGGGGCTGCGCCTGATTGCAAAACTCAGACCTGCCCTCGTTCTGCTCGACTATATGATGCCGGAAATGGACGGTATGCAGGTGCTCAAGCAGATCAGAAAAACATACGCAGATGTCTATGTGATTATTTTTACTGGAAAAGGGAGCGAGTCTGTCGCGGTTGAGGTTATGAAAGCCGGCGCCAGTGACTACATTTCCAAACCGTTTAAAAGCAAAGATTTACTTGAACGCATCGAGAATGTCCTGCATGTGCGGCATATAGAGATGGTCAATAAACGTCTGCGCCGGGAACGGGAGGAACTTCAACACGAAATCCAGCTCTGGAATAAAGAATTGGAGTTAAGGGTCCAAAAGAAAGGTCGCGAGCTCGAACAGGCCAATCGCGAGATGATTCAGGCAGAAAAATTGGCTACCGTAGGGCATCTGGTCGCTGGTATGGCCCACGAAATCCGCAACCCTTTAAATTCCATTGCCCTTACGGCGCAGCTGTTGCAGTCTGAGTGTAAACATGATGTCAACGTACTGGCTTATGCAAAGGGTATTCTTACGCAAGTAGAACGGGTGGATACTATTTTGCGCAAATTGCTGAGTACCCGTAAGCAAAAAAAACGCAGAGAAACGAGCAAGGTTTGTCTCTGTAACTGCATTGACAAAGCCCTGGAGCTGTTTCGCGAACAGATAAAACACCAGAATATAACCCTGAATATGGATATTAGGCGTACTCCAGTGTATATAGCCGCAGAAGTTGAGGAGATTGAACAGATATTCACCAATTTAATTGGGAATGCCCTGTTTGAGATGAAGAATTCGGGAACCTTGAGTATAGACTTCAGGATTGAAGATGATCGGGTGCTGGTGCATGTAGGGGATACGGGCGCAGGGATTCAGGAGGATAATCTGGTTAAAATTTTCGACCCGTTTTTTACTACCAAAAAGGAGGGAACCGGTTTTGGCCTTTCGGTGGTGCTCAGGGTCGTTAAGAGTTGTAATGGTAGCATCTGGGTTGAAAGTGAGCCGGGGCGTGGTACTGACTTTCACCTGGAGTTCCCACTTGAAAAGATATCAGGTCAGCCAACTGTGTGTGTCAGGAGTGAACCTTAGGTTTTGAAGCAACATATGAATCAACGCTGGAGATTGGCCGAAGTGCCATTGAGTCTTACCCGATCTGAGGATGAACTGGGTCAGATTGTGGCAGATGTTCTGCACATACACGCATCCTGTATTGGGAATTTAAGCATCGTACGGCGCGGAATCGATGCCCGCCGCAAGGGTAGAATTGTGCGTGTATACACCCTGGAATTTGATTTGCCCCAAGATCTTCAGGTGCCGCCGCAGCTGGAGAAAAATGGGAGGCTGCGCTTAGCCAGGCCGGAGCCGGCACCTGAATTCAGCATGCAGCGCAATTCCGCAGTCAAGAAGGTGATCGTTGTTGGCATGGGCCCGGCAGGGCTGTTCGCCGCGCTGGAACTGGCGCGCTGCGGCCACGCGGTGACTTTGCTGGAACGCGGCGCCCCAGTGGAGCAGCGCACCGCCGATGTAGAGGCGTTCTGGCGCGGTGGCCCGCTGAATCCGCAAAGTAATGTCCAGTTTGGCGAAGGGGGCGCCGGAACCTTTTCTGATGGCAAACTCACCACCAGGGTTAAGCACCCATTTTCGGCCCTGGTGCTGGACACCTTTATCGCCTGTGGTGCCCCCGCCGAGATTCGCATCAATGCCAAACCGCATATCGGCACCGATGTGTTGCGCAACGTGCTGGTGCATCTGCGGGATAAACTGCGTGACGCCGGCGTTGCCAGCAGGTTTCATACCCTCCTTACCGATCTTGACATTGAGCAGGGGGTTATCAGGGGGGTTGTAGTGAATGGCTCTGAGCATATACACTGCGACGCGGTGGTGCTCGCTATCGGACATAGTGCGCGGGATACCTATGCGATGTTGCAGCGGCGCGGGATTGTCTTGGAACCGAAACCGTTCGCCATGGGGGTACGGGTAGAGCATCCAACCGCGCTGATTAACGCCATTCAGTATGGTGCAGCTCCACCCGTGCAGCTGCCTGCAGCGGAATACGCCTTGAGCTGGAATGACCGCTCCAGCGGTAGAGGAGTGTACTCGTTCTGCATGTGCCCTGGGGGCGAGGTGGTGCTGAGCAGCAGTGAAGAGAATGCAGTCGTAGTTAACGGCATGAGCCGCTCCAGGCGGGATGCACAGCGCTCCAACAGTGCCTTGGTTGTGAGTGTCCGCCCGGAAGATTTTGGCGCCACCGGTCCCCTGGCCGGGGTTGAGTTTCAACGCTACTGGGAACAGAAGGCTTTTGCCGGTAATGGTGACTATCGTCCGCCGGCGCAGAATATGCTGAGTTTTTTACACCGCGGCTCCGCCAGGGTTTCCAGCAGCTGCCGTCCCGGCGTGCGTGAAGAGGAATTGCGCGCTTATCTGCCAGAATTTGTATACAGCGGGCTTTTACAGGCGCTGCCGCAGTTTGAACGGAAGATGAAGGGTTTTATCACTGCGGAGGCGAGCCTGATCGCCCTGGAGTCGCGTACTTCTGCGCCGGTGCGGATTCTCCGTTCGGCGCAGCTGGAATCACTGAACTGCCGGGGGTTGTACCCGGTGGGCGAGGGGGCGGGGTACGCCGGCGGAATTATGAGCGCCGCCCTTGATGGACTCAAGGTAGTTCAGGCCATCAATGCGCTACAAGCGTAAATGCAACAAAGGACAGCAACAAGCGGAATACTATGGCATCACAGTGGCAACAATGTATGTGGAACCTGCCCACATATCGAATCTACCGGTAAAAGAGGTAAAGAAGGGATTAGTGCTTTTGAAGAAGACCTACATTGAAGATATTGGTGAACGTGACCCCATCGACAGTATTTTTCTGGTTCGGGATAAAAACATGGCCATGGCTAAAAACGGGAAGCCATACATGAACCTGAAGTTTATGGATCGCAGTGGCGAAGTAGATGGGAGAATCTGGGACCGGGTTGATGAACTCACCACCCTGTTTGACAAAGATGATTTTGTCCACGTCAAGGGCAAAGCCAATGTGTTTATGGGCAAGATGCAGTTTATCATCACCAGCATCACACGCGTGGATGAAGCGCAGGTTGATCTGGCCGATTTTCTGCCGGTATCCGCCCATGCACCAGAAGAGATGCTGGCGGAATTCAGGTCCATGGTTGCGCATATTGCTGACCCTGATTATCGGCGTGTGCTTGAATCCTTTGGCGCGGATGAAGAGTTCATGCGGTTGTTTGCCAAGGCCCCAGCGGCAAAAGCGATGCATCATGTCTATCTGGGCGGCTTGCTGGAACATTCTCTGTGTGTGGCGCGCCTGGCGCTGGATGTAAGCGCACGCTATCCGCAGATCAATCGCGATCTGCTGGTATGCAGTGCCCTGTTGCATGATATCGGCAAGGTTGCCGAGTTGCGCTATGCCCGCAGCTTCGATTACACTGACGCCGGCAAGCTCATTGGCCATATCGTCCTTGGGGTAGAGATCCTGGAAGAAAAGATCAGCGCATGCCCCGATTTTCCGCAGCACAAAGCGATGCTGCTCAAACATATGTTGTTATCGCATCATGGCCAATATGAGTATGGTTCACCTAAGCGTCCGAAAACCCTGGAGGCGGTGGTGCTCAATTTTGTCGATGATATGGATGCCAAGATCAATGGTATTTCCCTCCATATCGAGCGTGAGCAGCATAATCCATCCGCATGGACATCGTACCATCGTCTGTTTGACCGCTATTTTTACGCCCCGGCAGATGAGGTGGAAACAGCCGTAGACCAGACACCGCTGGCAGCGGGGCAAAACGCCCCGGCCCCTTGCGCCCTCAGCGCCGAGCGCGCAAAGAAACCCGCTGCAATATCTGCACCCCCCAAGCGCAACAACAGATATCAGGAGCCTCTGCGCACCTCCCTCGGTGAGCAGCTGGCAGGAGCAACCCTTGATCTGTTTGGAAGCAGAGAGGAAGGCAAGAATGATCGTTAAAACTCTGCCCGTAGGGCCATTACAGGTTAATTGCTATATAGCGGCGTGCCCGCGCACCAAAAAAGCGTTGATTATCGATCCCGGCGACGAGGCGCAAAGGATTCTTCAGCTGCTGGAACAAGAGGGGCTGGAACCCAAAATGCTGGTAAACACCCATGGCCATTTTGACCATGTGGGGGGCAACAGCCTGATTATTGAAAAAACCGGGATCGAACTCTGCATTCATAAAGAGGACCTCCCTCTGCTTAAACAGGCATCACGGCAGGCGGCAAGCTATGGCCTTCCGGCGGTGGAGTCTCCGTTACCCACCCGCTTTCTGCAAAACGGAGATCTGCTCGAAATCGGAGATCTGAGTTTTGAAGTTATCCATACGCCAGGGCATTCTCCCGGCGGAATTTGTCTGTATGGGCAGGGGCACCTGTTCTCAGGAGACACCCTGTTTGCTGGCTCCATCGGGCGTACCGATCTGCCCGGAGGAGATATGCAGCAGCTGCTCGGCCACATTCGTTCTCAGCTTATGGTGCTGCCGGAGTCTACCATTGTCCATCCGGGGCACGGGCCAGAATCGACCATTGGAGCTGAGCAGCAGTCCAATCCATTTGTAAATGGGGACTATATTTGAGCCACCGTTAAGCAAGAAATGGAGCTGACATGACAAAGAGGCGAAGCTATGCCAACACTTAAGGGGAAGCATATTGTCCTGGGGGTGTGTGGGGGAATTGCGGCGTATAAGGCCGTTGAACTTCTGCGCCTGCTTACCAAGGCCGGAGCGAATGTCTCTGTGGTGATGACGCAGAACGCATGCGAATTTGTCACCCCCCTGACGTTTCAGACCTTGTCCAACAACCCGGTGCATACGCACATGTTCGATCTGTATCAGGAAAAAGAGATCGGCCATATATCCTTGGCGGATAAAGCTGATTTATGTGTTATTGTGCCGGCAACGGCCAATATTATCGGCAAGTTGAGTGCTGGGATAGCGGATGACCTGCTCAGCACCACCCTCATGGCAACCAAGGCGCCGGTGGTTCTGGCTCCATCCATGAATGTGAATATGTATGAAAGTGCCGCCGTGCAGCACAATCTGCAGGTTTTATCCCAGCGGGGGTTTCATCTTATTGAACCGGATGTTGGAGCTTTGGCCTGTGGTTGGGAGGGGAAAGGGAAGTTGCCCGCGCCGGAGCATATTCTGGCGTGGATTAAACGGATCGTCACTCCAGCCGACCTCGCCGGGCAGCGGATATTGATTACCGCTGGGCCAACGCGCGAAGAGTTGGACCCGATCCGCTACCTGACCAATTATTCTTCTGGAAAGATGGGATATGCCATTGCCAGAGCGGCATGGCAGCGGGGGGCGGAAGTGGTTCTGGTCAGCGGTCCCACCGCCCTGGAGGCACCCGTTGGGGTCAGGCGGATAGTGGTAAAGAGTGCACTGGATATGCACGCGGCGGTGATGCAGGAATTGCCATGGGCTATGGTGGTGATCAAAGCTGCTGCCGTGGCGGATTATCGCCCTTGTAGCGCTGCCCACCAGAAAATCAAGAAGAAAACGGCCGCCCTTAGTATTGAACTTGAGCTCAATCCAGATATTCTGGCCGAGATTGGCGCCCAGAAAACAGCACAGGTTGTAATTGGCTTTGCCGCCGAAACCCATGATCTGCTGCGCCATGCACAGGATAAGTTGAAACGCAAAAATCTGGATATGGTAGTGGCTAACGATATTACCGCCAGTGGCGCCGGTTTTGACGTGGAAACCAATGTAGTTAAACTGCTCCATGCCGATGGCAGCGTAGAAGATCTGCCGCAGCAGAGCAAGGACGCTGTTGCGCATGCCTTGCTGGATCGGATTCGTGCCCGTCTTGGTTCAAATTGAGTTTACAATGCGCATAATCAAACTTTAAACAGAAATGATCACACGGTGTTGATAGGATCGGTCACGCTGGAGCGAAAATGCTCTTTTATCTCCTCTAAAATTGGCAAAGTCAGCTCAGAGGGCAGGCGCCCATCCTGCCACAGCGCCTTGAGACTCTCGCGCATTTTCTGGGCTTTCCTCAGCGCCTGTTCGCCGGTGGGGTCTGCATTCAGGTAGGGGCTGTGCGGGTCAGACAGGATGCTCATACTCGCTTCCAGCGCCAGGTCCAGGTACTCCTGCCGATCCTGAGGCTCCATTTTCCATACAGAGCGCTCATCCAGGCGCTGGAGGATTTTCTGCCAGCGCTGGATTCTACTGACGAGCAACATGGAGTTGAATAAGCGCTTATTGGTTCTGAAGGAAAACAGGGTGCGCACCAGAACCTGGTGCAGAAGTTTGTCGTTGGCGCTGAAATCGTGTTGTGCCAGTTCTTTGGCTTGTTTCCAGATAGCCGGGTCGATTCTGGCTTCAAACCGCAGCTCCCAATAGGCGTGGTTGAGAAACACGGTGTTGTAGCTACGCACCATTTTGTAGGGGACCATGAAGCCGTGGGCGATGGTGTCAGCGGCCAGATGGGCGATGTAACCATAGGCGCAGGCGCGCTGGGAGTCTGCTTCTGCCGCAGCCAGCACCTTGTTCCCCATGTTCCAGCTGTGGCAGTGTTTCAGATAGTGGGTGTATTTTTTTCCCAGGGTAATATCGGCGCTGATGCAGCCATAGAGGAAATCATGCGGAAACGCCGCGAGTAGCGCAGCCAGGTGGGGGGGCAGATTGTTAAGCTGCGCAAGGATACCGTTGCCCAGGAGTAGGTGCACCCCGAATCCCCAGGCGCAGGCATCCGTGGGAAACAAAAATACAGCTGGAAGTATGAACAGAAACGTACGCATCCAATAAATCATTTAAGCGACAACTCTCACAAGGTTACAGAACTTGAAGGCTATTAGCAGGATAATCCTATCCGCAGGCAGATGTAAAGAATATGCTGGATAAACGCGCCCAGAGCATAAAAATCGCAACGTCCGAAACCCTGGCAACCCTGCGGGATATGCAGCGTTGGGGGGTGGAGCATCTATATGCCGCCGCTTCCGCTGCGCAGGAAATGCTGCCCGTGTGCGCCCCCCTGAATAGCTCAACTACGGCCGCAACGCTATGTCGGGCCGAAACCCTGGAGGAGATCCGCGCCGACCTGGGAGAGTGCCGACGTTGCCCCTTGAGCCGTACCCGCCACAACATCGTGTTTGGAGCAGGTAACCCCAAGGCGACGCTGGTGTTTGTCGGTGAAGGTCCTGGACGTAGAGAAGATGAACAGGGAGAGCCGTTTGTCGGGGAGGCGGGGCAGTTGTTCAACAATATTTTATTCGCCATGGGGCTTGCGCGCGATGCGGTGTATGTATGTAACGTCATAAAGTGCAGGGCACCGCAGAACCGCGACCCCGAAGCAGATGAAATAGCTGCGTGTGAACCCTTTCTGAAGCGCCAGCTCGATGCCATCAACCCGCAAGTGTTGGTAGCTCTGGGCAAATTCGCCACCCAGAGCCTGCTGCAGGATAACACTCCCATCAGTAAATTGCGGGGTAAGTGGCGCAGTTACAATGGGATTGACCTCATGCCCACCTTTCATCCGGCTCACTTGCTGCGCAACCCTGAGTTGAAGCGTGAACTGTGGCAGGATATGAAACAGGTGGCGGAGCGCCTGCGCCGCATGGATATGTAGCGGATCCCAATCAGGACCAGGAGGACTGCGAAATCATGGAATTAGAATCTGTACCAGTGCGGGTTTCCGCCCACGGCGGCCACAGCGGCCAGTTTTGTCTCCATGCTGAAGATGAACTTGAAGCTGTAGTGCAGGCCTATATCGCGCAGGGGTTTGTGTGGGTCGGCATAACCGAACACATGCCGCCACTGCAGGATCGATACCGCTACGCAGATGAAATAGAGGCAGGCATCAGTGCGCTGGCATTGCAGCAACAGTTTGCAGTTTATGTAGCTGAAGTACAGAGACTAAAGCAGCGCTACCGTAAAGAGATCCTCCTGCTGACGGGGATGGAGGGCGAATCTTACCCTGGAGCCTTTGAATATGCATTAGAGTTGCACCAACGCTATGCCCTGGATTATATTGTCGGATCCGTGCATCATGTGGGCGGGATTAATTTTGACTTCAGTCCGGCCGCATACCGCAACGCTGTTGCGGTATGCGGTGGCATTGATGCCCTTTACTGCGCCTACTTTGATGAACAGTTCGCGATGCTCAAGGCTGTGCATCCTGCCGTGGTTGGGCATTTCGATCTAGTGCGGTTGTATGATCCAGATTATGCGCAGCGTATCCTCAACCCGGAGATCATGCGCCGGATCGAGCGTAATCTCAAGTACGTGCGGGATAACGCTCTTTGTCTTGATCTGAACGTGCGTGCTTTGGCAAAAGGGGCGTCAGAGCCCTATGTTTCCCGCCCGATCCTGATAAAAGCGCTGGAGATGGGGATAGATATTCTCCCTGGGGATGATTCGCACGGGGTGGCCAGCGTGGGGCGCGGTCTCGACGCAGGGATCGCATTGCTGCAGGATTTGGGTTACGGCTGTGGATGGAACAACCCCGCCGACTTTATCCACACCAGCGCATAAGAGCGCGATATTATTATAGTTTGGATAGGCATAATTTTTATGGGTCATAACTTAAGTGCTGCAGAAGTTGGCTTCGTTAAAGGATTTGATAGGGATAGATGAAAAAAATACTCCAAAGTAAGGGTACTTCTCTAAGTTTTGAATTTTTCCCACCTCGAACAGAACAGGGGTGGGATAATTTGTTGCAAAATATTGAAAAATTGATGCCCCTGCATCCAGCATCGGTGAGCGTTACCTATGGTGCAGGTGGCTCTGCCCGCAGTCAGACCAATAAACTGGTGCTGCGGATCCATGAAGAGTGCAAGGTGCCGGTGGTGCCACATCAGACTTGTGTGGCGGCGACACGCACAGAAGTGCGGAATATTATGCAGCAATATCGCGCTGTCGGGGTGCGCAATGTTCTTGCCCTGCGGGGTGATCCACCTGCGGGTGAGGATAACTGGCATCCGCCCGCAGACGGATTTAAGTATGCGGTGGATCTGGTGCGTTTTATTCGGGCGGAATTCCCTGACACGAGTATCGGGGTCGCAGGTTTTCCCGAGGGACATCCTGAAATGCCGAACAGGCTGCTGGAGATTCAGTACTTAAAGGAGAAAGTGGATGCCGGGGCGGATTATATCGTAACCCAACTGTTTTTTGATAACCGCGATTTTCACGACTTTAGGGCGCGGTGTCGCCTGGCCGGAATTGAAGTGCCAATCATCGCCGGAATTATGCCCCTGCGTAATCGAAAAGGGATGGCGCGCATGGCTGAACTTGCGGCTGGAGCGCGCTTCCCGGCGGAGTTGCTCCGCAGAGTTGCGCAGGCCCCGGATGAAGCTGCAGTGGAGCGGGTCGGGCTTGACTGGGCGACCGAGCAGGTGCGTGATCTCCTGGAGCACAAGGTCAGCGGGGTTCACTTCTATACCCTCAACAGTGCAGAGCCAACGCTGGAAATTTTCTCCCGCCTGGGTTTAGCCAGGCCCTGAACCTGATTTATGCGCCCACCTGTGAGCATTCATGCGTTTGGCGGGCTGTTTCCACCAGCAGGATCAGGTGTATTTTTTCTGCAGGATCTCCAGGATGGCGCGCAGCAGATTCGCCGGAGTAGGGGGGCAGCCCTTTATGCAGGCATCGACGGGGATGACGTTAGCCACCGGTCCGCAGCTGGCGTAGCTGACGCCGAACTCTCCACCATTGGTAGCGCAGTCACCCATAGCCACAACCAGTTTGGGTGCCGGGGTGCAGGCGTAGGTGCGTTTTAGCGCTTCTTGCATATGGCGTGATACCACCCCGGTCACCAGCAGCATATCGGCATGGCGCGGCGAGGCGACAAAGTGAATCCCGAAGCGTTCGATATCGTAGAAACTGTTGTTGAGGGCGTGCATCTCCAGTTCACATCCATTGCATGAACCTGCATCCACCATCCGGATCGCCAGACTTCCACCGAAGCTGGCGGCGATCTCACGCTGGCAGTTTTTTCCCAGCAGGAGGATTTCGTCCTCAGTTGCACCGACTTTTTCGGTCAAGATTCCGGTTTTGCGAATTTTATTCAGGATTGAAAGCATGTCTAATCTGTCTTCCTGGTTAAGGGGTGTGGCTGTGGTCAAGGGACCTGATCGAGGTTAGAGATCGTGCCCGGCGTAGGAGCCATTGACCGATTTGTTGCATACCGGAAAGTCGGGGATGATGTTGCCGTGAATCGTCTCCTCCAGCGCCAACCAGTTGAACCAGCTCGGATCCCGCGGGAAGTACCTCTCCACCGTTCCTGCTGCATTCAGACGCACATAGGCGAGGGTCTCTCCGCGCCAGCCTTCGATCAGCCCCAACCCCGCCGCGCCGTGCCCACTAAGGGTGATTGCGGTGGCGATGGGCCCGCTCGGCAGGGTGTTAAGTAGTTTTTCGATCAATTCTGTCGCTATCAGGATTTCATCTCCACGTACGCGGGTGCGCTTGGCCACATCCCCTTCAGTATATACAGGGACGTGGACCTCAAGGCCGGTATAGGGGGGATAGGGGGCATCCCGGCGCAGGTCGTAATCGATGTTGCTTGCTCTGGCTACATACCCCAGTGTTCCGAGGTTGACGGCAGTTTCGTGCGCCAGAATGCCGGTGGTGCGCAACCGATCCTGCAGGGAAGGATACTCCAGAATCATAGGCATGAGTTCCGCGACTTCAGTGCGGAGCATGCGCTGTTCTGCCAGGATGGCGGTAATTCCATCTGCATTCAGATCGCGGCCAACCCCTCCAGCCTGCATACAATCCATCAACAGACGATGGCCAAAGAGTTCCATGCTCAGACGTTGAACCCGTTCCCGCAGGGCACTGAACTGGACCATGGCAAAGCTGAAGCCGACATCGTTGCAGACCGCGCCGATGTCACCACAGTGATTGGCGATCCGTTCCCGTTCCGCCAGAACAGCGCGCAGTGCCAGGGCCCGCGGAGGCACCTCAACCTGCAGGGCGTGTTCCACCGCCTGGCACGCAGCCCAGCTGTGGGCGATGCTGCTGTCGCCGCTGACTCTGGCAGCCAGACGAATCAACCCCGGGATATCGCGCCCCTGAGCAATTTTTTCAATCCCCTTATGCACATAACCCAGGCGTTCCTCCAGGCGCAGCATATTCTCACCGATGGTGTGAAAACGAAAATGCCCCGGTTCAATAATACCAGCATGCACTGGTCCGACGGGAACCTCGTAGATATCTTCCCCCTCCATTTTGATAAACGGGTAGGTGTCATCTGCGGGGGTGTTTTCCACTGGAAAACCAGCCACAGGGAAATTCTTGCGCAGCGGATATGCGTCAGGCTTCCATCCCTGATGCCGTGTCCACGGGCGCGGATCGGGGTGAGCACTGAATGTTATGCCGAACATATCGTGGAGATGGCGTTCGGGTCGATTTGCATTGGGGTAGATTTCTGCCTGCGAGGGCAACTCGGGCTTCGAGTCCGGCACGGTAGTGCTAAGGAGCAGATGTCCATCTTTCCCTGCCAGCAGCGCCATCAGCACCATGCGCTCCGGAATATGGTCGGCCCACACCCCTGCCCAGCGCAGACCGCAGCGTTTTGCTATAACCGCCGCGTCACCCCAGGCTGCAGCGGCGATTGCTATGTGCGCAGCAGCCCCGCTTGGAACCGTATAGTCTGCTGGCGCGGTTAAGTTACTCCGGCGCAGTTGCCAGCTGCATGCCTGTATCGATGCCTCTATGTACGCTTCAACCCCCGGCGCCTCCAGCGGCTCTTTTTCAAGCTGCGAACTTGTCATAGCACACCCTTCCCCGTAATCATTATGGTGGCTTGATCAATCCAGCCGGCCAGAACATCAGGCACCGCAATGCCAAGCCACAGAATAATGCATAGATGCACCGCCACCGGCCACATATTCGCCTTTACCTTTACCTGCCCCAGGGGGCATTCGCCGAACACCATGGGCTGTACATGGCGGAACAGACCGGCAAAAGCTACGCTCAGGCCGAACAGCAGGGTAATGACCAACCATGGAAAACTTTTAATGGTAGCGCTGAAGAGGAGAAATTCGCTGGTGAATACTCCGAATGGGGGCAATCCGGCAATCGCAATAGTGCCGATGAGGAGCCCCCAGCCGATTTCCGGTTGGGTCTTTATTAAACCACGAATTTTGTCGATGGACTGGGTTTGGCATACCTGCGCAGCATGGCCAACGGTTATGAAGATGGCCGATTTGGTCAGAGAGTGGACAATCATATGCAACAGGGCCCCGAATGTCGCCAGTGGACCTCCAATGCCAAAGGCAAAGGTAATAAGACCCATGTGTTCGATGGAAGAATAACTGAACATGCGCTTCACATCACGCTGGCGGTGGAGAAGCAGACCCGCCACCAGAAAGGAGAGCAGCCCGAACCCCATCATGATATATCCGGCAATATTGGAATCAAGGGCCGGGTCGATGAGCATCTTGAAGCGCACCACCGCGTACAGCGCGATATTCAGCAACAGCCCGGAGAGGATGGCAGACATCGGGGTCGGCCCTTCGCTGTGGGCATCTGGAAGCCAGTTATGCAGGGGTACCAGACCGATCTTGGTGCCGTATCCCACAATCAGAAACACAAATGCGAGGAGCAAAACGGTGGGCTCAAGTTCAGCCGCATGTTCATACAACACACTCCACATCAGCGCCTGATTGTTGTCCGGCATAATCTGCACAGCGGCAAAATAGATCAGAGTCGTGCCAAACAGGGCCTGCGCAATACCAACCCCGCACAGGAGAAAATACTTCCACCCCGCTTCAATGGATTCCGGGGTGCGATACAGGCTTACCAGCAGTACTGTGGCCAGGGTTGCCCCCTCCACCGCGACCCATAAAATCCCCAGATTGTTGGTCAGCAGCGCCAGCAGCATGGTAAATAAAAAGCCCTGATACATACTGTGGTACAGGCGCATTCCTCCAGCTTTAACTTTGCCGATGCTCTGTTCGTGCGCCATATACGGGGAGGAAAAGATAGCCGTAGTCATGCCGACAAAGGAGTTAAGCAGCACCAGGTAGACGTTAAACGCGTCCACATAAAAGAAGTTCAGCGGGGTGAGAATGACACCGTTGAAAAATACATCAACCGCCAGTTGCAGGGCTGTGATGAAGGTGGCGATGCAAACGAGCAGATTCAGCCTGCCGGCGATACGCAGATGTCCGCAAAAGGCAAGGACCACCGCACCCGCTAGCGGTAACAACAGAGTTAAGTAAAGCGCAACCATTATTCAACCTCTTTCAGGAGATTGAGTTTGTCGACATCGAGGGTGCCGAATTCCGTGCGGATCTGGAAAAAGAAGATACCGAACAGAATAGCCGCCACCAGTACGTCCAGTGCCACCCCCATCTCTACCACCATGGGCATCCCCTGTGTTGCCGCCACTGCAGCGAACATCAGACCGTTTTCCATGCACATAAAGCCCACCACCTGCACTACCGCTTTGCGGCGTGAAATAATGAGCAGCATTCCCAGTAGAATAATCGCCAGTGATACGGCGATGGTGTTGCGGGTTGCCAACATCGAGAGTTCACGGATGGGCAGTACGGCATAATAGCTGAACAGTACCAGTGCGGCAGCTCCAAACATAATCAAGGATGGATTCCCCACCACCTCTACTTCGCGTTTTATATCCAGATGAGTGACCAGTTTTTGCAGCTTTAACGGGATAAAAAACACCTTCAATCCCAGGGTCAGAGCGGCAGAGATCAATAAATGGTGGCGTCCGTAGGTAAATGCGATTACCAAGGTGGTGGCAAACAGCAGAGCACCCTGAAGTGCAAATATATGGATAAGGGTGACCAGGCGTGTTTGCGCCAGGAGCAGGAAAGAGGTGAATAACATAAGGGCCGCCAGGGTGAGGATCACCTGTTCCGCCATGGTTAAGACAACAATATCCATCAGTGCACCTCCAATATGACGTGGCCGAGCATTCCCAGCAGGGAGAGTATAAAAGCCAGACTCAAAAGCTCAGGGGTGCGAAATAGGCGCATCTTGGCCAGAACCGACTCCGCTAGCGCCAGCGCGAGGCCGAGTCCCATCAATTTTCCCACCAGCGTGAATGCTCCGATGCTGAGGGCAACGGGCTCTATGTGTAGCGCGGTACCCCAGGGGAGGAACAGATTGCAGATTAAAATCCCGAATATCAGCATTTTCAACATCGAGGCCCACTCCAGCAGCGCAAGGTGGCGCCCACTGTATTCCAGAATCATGGCCTCATGTATCATGGTCAGTTCCAGGTGGGTGGCCGGGTTGTCGATGGGAATGCGCCCACATTCGGCTACAGCCACCAGCAACAGACTCATGCCGGCAAAGATAAACGAAGGATAGATGTGGAACGGTTGGGTCAGAGTGTAGTACACCATGGCGTCCAGATTGGTGCTGGTAAAGGTCATGGCCAGGGTGAAAATAGCCAGCAGCATAGCCGGCTCCGTCAGAGATGAAACCGTAACCTCACGCGAGGCCCCCATCCCGCCAAAGGCGGTGCCGAGGTCCATCCCCGCCAGACTCAAGAAAAAGCGTGCCAGCGCAAAGAAGCCCACCATGACAATGACATCGGCAATGACAGCTGTGGGCAGACCCACCGCAAAGGCGGGGACAATTGAGCTGGCCAGCACGGTCACGCTGAACACCAGATACGGCGTGGCCCGAAACAGCGGCGAAGCCTGCTGCGCCACAACCACCTCTTTGCGAAACAACTTGGCCAGATCGCGGTAGGGTTGCCACGGGACGGGGCCGCGCCGAGCTTGAAATTTGCACTTCACCCATTTGATCCACCCACTCAGCAGCGGGGCGAACAATACCAGAAGTGCTGTCTGTACTAAGGCAAGAATCCAGCCGCTCATATCACAATCCACAACATAACGATGAGAGTAAAAAAGGAATACGCCAAGTAGGTGCGGATATTTCCCCCTTGAATTTTGGTCACTAGTTTCGCGCTGCGCTGAATCATTCTGCCCAGAGGCAGGTAGAGCTTTTCCCAGGCCCAGTCACCAATGTGAATGGAGTAGCGTCCCCCTTCAGCAGCAGTTTCAGGGGGGTCAACCCTCTCATCTATAGGCCAGATTGGGCGAAAAATCCGCCGTATCGGCTGGGAGAAACTTGTTGCCGTGTACTGGTTACGGGTGCTCAGGGAGCCGAACCCGCAGTCCCACGTGGGGCTGAAACGCACCGGAGTTTTTCGCCGCCGTGGATGCAACAGTAGATAGGCTCCCGCCCAGGCAATGCTTATCCCAAACAGGACCAGGGGGGCACCATATGAGGAGGCACGCGCTGAAATAGGGGTGAGCCACAGCCAGCCCCCCGCCTCAACCTGACTTAGCCCGATCCCCAGCAATTCGGTGGGGATAGCCTGCATGCTGTTGATTACAGCGCTGGGGAATATTCCCAGCAGTAGGCACCCGGACGCCAGAAGAACCTGACTT
This sequence comes from uncultured Desulfuromonas sp., assembly GCA_964444945.1. Lineage (GTDB taxonomy): Bacteria > Desulfobacterota > Desulfuromonadia > Desulfuromonadales > Desulfuromonadaceae > JAIVHC01. The sequence continues at coordinate 10,564 of CAYUJC010000024.1, read as the reverse complement.
GCGCGCATCCCAAAGGAAACTTCATGCGCCTGTAACGTATCCTTACTGCGCGCCTGTCCCAGAAAGGCAATACCAAACACCTTGACAAAACAGGCTGCAGCCAGAGCCCCGGTAAGGGCCAGAGAGGCGGCGGCCACCGCTATGATCGACTTGGTGATCCCACTATCCAGCACTGTGCCCTGCAGGGCGGTCTGAAATGTGAGCCATTCCGACACAAAGCCGTTAAACGGAGGTAACGCCGAAATGCTGATGCTCCCCACCAGAAAGCAAATGGCAGTTATGGGCATGAGGCGCATCAGTCCGCCCATGCGGTTTAAATCATGCTGGCCGCTTTGGCTGATGAGCGCGCCCGCTCCAAGAAACAGCAGGCTTTTGAACAGAGCGTGATTCATACAGTGATACAGCGCCGCCACTAGACCCAAAGCCGCCAGGGCAGGATTACCGTTGCTGGCAAACAGCACCGACAGCCCCAGCCCCATGTAGATGATGCCGATATTTTCTACACTGGAGTACGCGAGCAGGCGTTTCAGGTCGTGCTGCATCAGGGCATACAGGATCCCCAGCAAGGCCGATGCACACCCGGCCAGCAGTATTATAACCCCCCACTGCCAATGGAAGGTGCCAACCAGATCGTAGCAGAAACGGATAAATCCATAGACCGCCACCTTCAACATCACGCCCGACATCAGCGCAGAGATATGCGAAGGCGCTGCAGGGTGAGCTTGGGGCAGCCACACATGTAAGGGGACGATCCCCGCTTTCATACCAAAGCCGATAAAGGCCAGGATGAAGGCGATATGTTGCCAATGCACTGGCAGCGCCGCGGCCTGCATGTCAGCGAAGGTAAATCCGGTGCCGAAACCAGCCAGTACCCCATATCCCAGCAGGATGAACAGCCCTCCGGCCTGGGCCATGAGCAGATAGATAAATGCTGCTGCGACATTTTCTTTCTGGTGATGGTCGTGGGCGACCAGAAAGTAACTCGCGACCGACATTAACTCCCATGCAACCATGAACGAGAACGCATCGGCCGCCAGGATGACCAGGTACATCCCGGCCACAAATAGCCCGGTGAAAAAGGCCAGAGTACGCGCCGCCGCGGAATCACTCACGCTGCCTATGACATAGCCTGGTCCGAACAGCGCGACGATAGCTGTGACTCCCCCGACAAGAAGGAGAAAGAAGCCCGCCAGAGGGTCAAGGTGCTGATGGCTGTTAAGCCATGGCAGACCGATGGGTAAAACCAGATTCAGGCTGCACCCGGTGAGCATCCCCATGCATCCGCTCGCAGCTGTGGCCAGACCGGATAAGCCCAACAAGGCAAACGCCATCCGCGCTCCGGTGCTTATGCTGCGTATGGGCAAAGATACCACCGCCGCCAACAACGCCAAAAGCACTCCTGAATGAGCTAGATATAAATACATGGGGGCAAGTCCTGCAGGTTAGGGATTTAAGGTAGAAGTTCTAATTATTGCCTGGAAACAAGATTTCTCTCAGCGGCCTGTATCGCGGCAATAACTTCATCACGCCCTGGCTGGGCGGCCAGCATCTGTCTGAGAGCTGGATCGCGCAGCACCAGGTGCAACAGCGATAAAAGGTGCAGTTGAATACGCAGCGATGGGGACACCACAATAATCAAGGTGTGCACCGGTTTTCCATCCAGAGCCCCAAATTCAATCGGGTGCTCCAGGAAGCATATATTGACTTTGGCACGGAGAAGGTGGTCCAGAAGCGCGTTGCGCGGATGGGGCAAGGCGATGCCGTCTCCTATGCCGGTAGAGGAGAGTTCTTCCCGAATGAGCAGTACCCGCTTGAGTGCTTTCAAGTCTACCTCATCGGGCATCCGCAAGTGATTTACCGAGTCCGCGAGGACTTCTTCCCGGTTGTTGCCTACCACCCTGTAGATGATCCCCCCGGCACTGATTGAGTCCGCCAGGCTCGGGAGCGGCTCTTTTTCACCCTGAGTAATCTCAAAGGGTTCTTCAATGACATTGCGACGCTTGGAAGTGGCCCAGTCAAGCAGTTCCGCACGCTTGAATCTATAGCTGCCATGCACCTTATAGGTGGGAACCAGGTTGCGTTTGATCCAGCGGTAGACAGTCTTTTCCGATACAGACAGCAGCTTGGCGGTCTCCTTGACGTTGACGTACATATATCTCCTATCTTATCTATAGCTCCATCAAAATCCCTGAGGCCAGTTGTTTCCACAGGTACAGGTCTATCAGGTTTTTCGGACATTTCAGCTTCTTAAGAATTATCCGCACAGGTTTATCCCGCAGGGCCAATTCGTTCGCCTGAACTCATCTTCTTCCATATAGCTCTTATTTTGTCAAATTTGGCTACGGCTTGACATGTGTGTACCTTAGTAGCATTTTTGCCTTGGAGTCAAATGAAATATACTTCTGCAGCCATCTCAAAAGGACGCCGCACAGTCACGCCAAATGACTATGCACGCTCGGCCGAATAACCAGATCGGCGTGGAAGCGCAACCGACATGATAAGTAGCCATGTTTTTATACAATTAATAGCGGAAATTATCCCTGGCTACGAGGATGGCACTTTTGCGAATGCTGGTGACCTCCTTGGAGATATTTAAAGCATTATCACAGCCAATCACAGGCGCGAAGATGCACTCGAAGTGTTTCTGGAGCGTTAGGGGGTGTTCTCTGAGAGTGTTGGAATTAATAGTATGCTTATTTAAGTGCTATGTATGTATTAGATGAAAAATGTGCACATTCTAAGCTTCAGGCTTTAGGGTTTAGCCATACTTGATGCGGGCTTGTCCGTTAGATATGTTTTGTGGTCGTGGCATAGGCGGCCGCAAGGAAGAGCAGTGAGGAAGAGTAGTGAGCTGTAAAGTTCAGGTTTCGATTCCCAGGCGTTTCATTTTTTCTACCAAGGTTGTGCGTTTGATATTGAGCAGAGCGGCAGCTCGCGTCTTCACTCCAGCGCTTAGATTCAGCGCCTGGCGTATCCAGTCGCGCTCAATCTGCTGGAGTTGAAATGCCATATTCAGTCCGGTGCTTGGCAGGGTGGAGATCACGCGATAGTGCGGTTTGTCAATCCCGGATATGTGCGCAGGTAGATCTTCAATTCCGATTCTGTCGTTGTCACACAGCGCCGCAGTGCGTTCAACGATATTCTCCAGTTCCCGCACATTTCCGGGCCATCTGTATTGCTCCAGTACTTCAAATGCGGCATTGTCGAAACTAAGTGGAGCACGCTTCAGTTGTTTGCAGCTCTTTTTAAGAAAATGCCGAGCCAGGATAGAAATATCTTCTTTGCGCTCGCGCAGGGGAGGCAGGTTTATCGGGATCACATTGAGACGATAGAACAGGTCCTCGCGAAAGGTTCCTGCCTCGATCATCTCCTTCAGATTAGTATTGGTAGCAGAAATAATTCTGATATCCAGTTTAATTGAGCGGGTAGAACCGACTGGTTCAATCTCGTGTTCCTGCAGAACCCGGAGCAGCTTTAATTGTAGATGCACCGGCATGGTACCTATTTCATCCAGAAGAATAGTGCCGCCGTTGGCTTGCTCAAATTTCCCCGGTTTGTTCTTTACCGCCCCGGTGAACGACCCGCGCATATGGCCGAACAACTCACTTTCGAGCAAATCGCCCGGAATGGCTCCGCAGTTGATAGCTACAAACGGCTTATCCTGTCGGGGACCGTTGTAGTGCAACGCACGCGCTACCAGCTCCTTACCAGTCCCCGATTCACCCAATACGAGAATGGATGAATCGGTATCCACCACTTTTCCCATTCGGGCAAAAACGGCCTGAATCGCGGGGCTGGTTCCGATAATATTAGTAAAGCTGTGTCTGTTGTGAAGCTGGCGCCGCAAGAACAGGTTTTCTTCAATCAGTTTTTTCTTTTCCAGAGCCTTGGATATTATGAGTTTGAGCTTGTCGATACTTAAAGGCTTGGTTATATAGTCAAAAGCACCGTTTTTCATCGCTTCAACGGCGGTTTCGGCTGAAGCATTACCTGTGATGAGAATTACAGTTGTCTGCGGCGCGTTTTCCTGCAGATGTTTGAGAATCTCCAGTCCGCTTATGTCGGGTAGAACCAGGTCAGTAATGACAATGGTAAAGGAGTTGTGCGCCAGAACCTGAAGCGCGGCTTCGCCGCAAAAGGTGTTTGTCACACTATATCCGGCGCGTTTCAATGCGATGCGAAGTAGTTTGCTGCTCTGGATATCGTCATCAATAAGCAGGATGTCAGTCATATTGGCCACTGCGTCTCCCCTCTACGTTAGCCCCTTAAGGCACTTATCGTCATTTTTTTGACTACAATAGCAGCCACGTTGACACTATGCTAGATAAAATAACTTTGAGACGCCACTGCGGCACAGCGTCAAGAGAGCGTCCATCTCCAGAATAATGTTTAGATATCTGGTATTATTATCCATGCAACAGACTGGAATTGCCTGGATGGGTGCAGGTGTTTGTGCTTGACATGTTATTGGTTGTCCTGCTTTACTTACGTAAGTATTTGAAATAAAACATATTTTAAAGTATGGCTAAAAAACAGGCCAGTTTTTTACCTGAAGTTAAAAGCTTTTCTAAGCAAAAAACGGAGGCAATATGGCTATAAAGCAGTTCAAGAAAATTATGGCGGCTAATCGGGGTGAAATCGCCATAAGAATCTTTCGTGCATGCACGGAGTTGGGGATCAGCACCCTGGCGATATATTCCAAGGAAGATAACGTCGCTTTGCACCGCTACAAGGCGGATGAGGCCTACATGATCGGGAGGGGTAAGGGCCCGATTGATGCTTACCTGGGTATTGATGAAATCATAGAGTTGGCGCGCGCTAAAGGGGTAGATGCCATCCATCCGGGGTACGGTTTTCTGTCGGAAAATCCTGAATTTGCTGAAGCATGTGAGCGCGCAGGTATTGCCTTTATCGGGCCCACTGCAGAGATTCAGCGCCGCCTCGGGAACAAGGTGGCGGCGCGTGAAGTAGCTGTGGCAGCCGGGGTGCCGGTGGTTATGGGGACAGAAAGCCCGGTGCAGACCGAGGAGGAAGCCCTGCTGTTTGCCAAGGAGTGCGGTTATCCGCTTATTGTCAAGGCTGCCTCCGGTGGCGGCGGCCGGGGCATGCGTGTAGTGCGCAAGCGTGAAGAGCTTGTAGAAAGTATTAAATCGGCATCCTCCGAGGCAAAAGCTGCGTTCGGTGACGGAACAGTGTTTCTGGAGAAATACATAGAGAGCCCCAAGCATATTGAAGTGCAGATTATGGGGGATCATCATGGCAATCTAGTCCATTATTTCGAGCGTGACTGCTCCATACAGCGGCGACACCAGAAGGTTATTGAGCTGGCCCCTTCGCCATCTCTGAGTCAGGAAAAGCGCGAAGAGGTGTGCAAGTATGCCATGCAGATAGTGCGCGAGGTTGGCTATGTCAATGCTGGCACCGTCGAATTTCTCATGGATAAAGAAGGTAAGTTCTACTTTATTGAAACCAATCCGCGCATTCAGGTGGAGCATACCGTGACCGAGCTGGTCACCATGCGCAACCTGGTGCAGACCCAGATTCTGGTAGCGCAGGGGTATAAACTCTCTGATCCGCAGATCGGGATCAAACAGCAAAGTGATATAGAATTGCGCGGATATGCTATCCAGTGCCGCGTCACCACCGAAGATCCTGCCAACAATTTTGCCCCCGATTTTGGAACCATAAAAGCGTATCGCACCGCCGCTGGATTTGGTGTCCGTCTGGATGCGGCCAATGGCTTTGCCGGCTCTGAAATAACCCCTTATTACGATTCGCTGCTGGTCAAGGTTTCCACCTGGGGGATCAATTTTGTCGATGCCTGCCGCACCATGGATCGTGCGTTGAAAGAATTCAGGGTCCGAGGGGTTAAAACAAATATCGGCTTTCTCGAAAATGTCATTAACCATGAACAGTTTATCCAGGGGGAATGTGACACCTCGTATCTGGACAACAATCCGCAGTTGTTTAATATCCCGGTGAAAAAAGACCGCGGCAATAAATTGCTGCAGTATATCGGCCATGTTTCCGTTAACGGTTATCCCAACATCAAGAAACGTCTTCGTCTGAAAGACCTGCGCGAAGCGTGTGTGCCGGAAATCCCTGGATCAGCCACCTGTCCGCGTGGAACCCGGGATATTCTGCTGGATAAGGGCCCCGCGGGGTTGGCACAGTGGGTCAAAGACCAGAAACATCTGCTTATCACCGACACCACCATGCGTGATGCGCATCAATCGTTGCTGGCAACCAGGGTACGCACGTATGATCTGGAGAAGATAGCCGCAGCGACCAGCCACCTCGCGGGGGGACTGTTTTCCCTTGAGATGTGGGGCGGCGCAACCTTCGACGTTTCTATGCGGTTTTTGACCGAAGACCCGTGGGAGCGCTTGGACCGTCTGCGCGCTAAGGTGCCTAATACCCTGTTTCAGATGCTGCTGCGTGGTTCCAATGCCGTTGGTTACACCAATTATCCCGATAATGTAGTCCAGGATTTTGTCACCAAAGCCGCTCAGGGTGGTATTGATGTCTTCCGCATCTTCGATTCGCTCAACTGGACAACAGGGATGAAGGTGGCTATGGAAGCGGTGCAGAATGAGGGCGCCATTTGCGAAGCGGCCATATGTTACACCGGCGATATTTCCGATCCGAAACGGGACAAGTATCCTCTTGAGTACTACGTGGGGATGGCCAAAGAGCTGGAACAGATGGGGGCGCATATCCTCGGAATCAAGGATATGGCCGGATTGCTGAAACCGTTTGCGGCGGAAAAACTTATAAAGGCGCTTAAAGACGAGATCAGTATCCCCATCCATCTACACACCCATGATACCTCAGGCAACGGGGGAACTATGCTGCTGATGGCGGCTAAAGCCGGGGTTGATATAGTTGATGCGGCACTGTCATCTATTTCCGGGCTCACCTCCCAGCCGAGTATGAACGCTTTGCTCGCTACCCTCGCTGGAACCATCTGGGATCCAAAATTGGATGAAGAGGGGATGCAGCAGCTGGCCAACTACTGGGAGACGGTGAGGACCTACTATGAACCCTTTGAGTCGGAGCTGCGTGCTGGCACCGCCCAGGTCTATTATCATGAAATTCCCGGCGGTCAGTATTCCAATTACAAACCCCAGGTCGAGGGACTCGGTCTCGGTGATCGTTGGGATGAGTGCAAGCACATGTACCGTAAGGTTAACGATATGTTCGGCGATCTGGTGAAGGTTACTCCATCCTCCAAGATTGTCGGAGATATGGCCATGTTTATGGTGCAGAACAATCTTGAACCCGATGATGTTATGCAGCGTGGGGATGAACTGACCTTTCCTCAGGGAGTGGTGGACTTTTTCAAGGGGATGCTGGGACAGCCGTATGGGGGCTTCCCCCCGGAGTTGCAGAAAATCATTCTCAAAGATGAGGTCCCCTTTACCCACCGTCCGGGCGAGTTCCTGGAGCCGGTGGATTTTAGTGCCAAAAAACAGGAGTTGGAGCATAAACTTGGGCACGAAGTGAAGGATCGTGATGTTTCTTCTGCGGTACTTTATCCAGGTGTATTCGAGGAATTTGATCGACACCGCCAGCAGTACAGCGACACTTCGGTTCTTTCCACCCCGCTGTATTTTTATGGCCTGGAACCTGGTGATGAAGTGAGTATAGAAATTGAGGCAGGTAAAACTCTGATCGTGAAGCTTACAGCTATCGGAGAGGTCAGCAAGGATGGTGCTCGCAGTATTTTCTTTGAACTCAATGGCGAGCCACGGCAGGTTATCGTCAAAGATCTTTCTGTTGATACCGATATCGCAGAGATTGTCCTGGCAGATTTGGACAACGACAAACATGTTGGCGCCCCGATGCCGGGCAAAATATTTAAAATGAATGTCTCCGTGGGTGATGAGGTTAAGGTTGGCGATACCCTTCTGGTCACCGAGGCGATGAAGATGGAAACCAACGTCCGCGCAAAAACCGATGGTGTGGTCAAGGAGATTCTGCTGGGCGAAGGTGCTCGGGTGCAGCAGGATGTACTTATATTGGTGCTTGAATAAAAAATATGTAAAATAAAATATTACATAGTGTGAATGGAAAATGTGGGCCGTCCTTGTAATCTGAGGGCGGCCTTTTTTGTCCTGCCCAGACAATGTTTCGGCCGGCAAAGCAGATCAATAAACTCACTGGGCCCGGAGTCGAAAATATGCAATAATGCCCAAATGTTATTGCCCATGACTTTAATTTGCAGGAGTTGGTTCAATGCCTGAACAAAATATTATAGCTTACGTCGCTGTATTTGTTTTCGGCGCAGTTGTGGGGTCATTTCTGAATGTATGTATTTATAGGATCCCCCTCCAGCAATCCATTGTGTTTCCCGCTTCGCATTGTCCTGAGTGTAATTTGGCGTTGCGCTGGTACCACAATATCCCGGTGCTCAGCTTTCTGGTTCTCAGGGGTCAGTGTGGGTTTTGCCAAAAGCCCATAAGCTGGCGCTACCCGGCGGTAGAACTGCTCAATGCCCTGCTTTATCTGGCGGTATTCCATATCTCAGCTTTTTCGCTGACGACAATAGTGCTGTTTCTGTTTATCTCTGCCCTTATCGTGATCACCTTTATTGACATAGACCATCATATAATCCCCGATGTGATCAGTCTTCCAGGGGTTGTTGCCGGAGTTGCGGCTTCATTTGTGCTGCCGTGGGTTTCATGGCAGGATTCAATTCTGGGTGCCCTTCTGGGGGGTGGAAGTTTATTCGCAGTAGCCTATGTATATGCCCTCTTTACCGGTAAAGAGGGCATGGGTGGAGGAGATATCAAGCTCCTGGCGATGGTTGGCGCATTTCTTGGATACAAAGCAATATTGCCAGTGATATTTTTCAGTTCACTCATGGGGACCGCCGTAGGTGTTCCCCTTATGCTGATAAAAAAGGCAGACGGACGTCTGGCGATTCCCTTTGGACCATTTATTGCGGCGGCGACCCTGGTGTATTTGTTTGCCGGAGCACAGATAATCCGCTGGTATCTGAACCTATTCATTTCTTAACTTGCTTAAAATGCGGCTTAAGCAGCCAGGTCAGATCTCTTGCCAGGTCCTGCTGTACTAAGATAACCGAAAGATAATATTTGGTATTGCGCTAATTTATGAAACGAACTGTATGCTTTTAAGTATGTTTTCGTTGATGTTATGCGAAATTTAATTTATAACAACAAGAGTGTAAGTTTTTCTGTGCCGGGTAGAAGAAATATGACAGGGGCAGAAGCCAGAGTGGGGCAGGCAATGGAGTAGATGCATAGCTCTTAGCCGAAGCAAGGCGTTAACTTTACCCTCTGCGAACCAGGACGTTTTAAATGCGAATGCAGCGCTTTTAAACTTTATTGACCAGTTGTCGATAGTACTACATTAGTATAGTACTCCGAGTGTTTGTAAGGCATGAAAACATCCATCATGGATGTTCAACTTCAGGGTTCTTCCGTTTCTGGCCTGGTCTCGCCCCTGGGTAGTCAAGGCCAGCTTTTCTGTCGGAGATGTCGGGGCAACCAAAAGGCTGCTGTTTCAGGACGGGAATTTATAATTATGTTTAGATCTAAAAAATCGATTGTTGGAATAGACATTGGTGCCAGCGCAGTCAAACTGGCCCAACTCAAGGAATCCAAGTCGGGCTATACGCTCAAAGCTCTTGACCTGGAACCTCTGCCACCTGAGGCTGTCGTGGACAGTTCCATTATGAGCTCCAACATAGTGGTACAGGCTATAAGAGATTTGATCGTCCGGAACAATCTTGGCAAGAATGCAGAGGTTGCCATCGCTGTTTCGGGGCATTCTGTAATCATCCGCAAAATATCTCTTCCATTGATGACAGAGGAAGAACTTGATGGATCAATTCAGTGGGAAGCTGAACAGTATATCCCTTTTGATATAGCGGATGTTTATATGGATTATCAAATTATCGGCCCTGATCCTGCTGATCAGGGGCAGATGGAGGTGATCCTGGTTGCAGCCAGAAGAGATTTTATCAACGAATATACCGGTGTAATCAGAGAGAGCGGGCTGGTGCCCGTGGTTGTAGATGTTGAAAGTTTCGCCGTCGAAAATATCTACTGTTCTTTATACTCCGACGAGCTTCTTGATGTAGTTGCACTGATAGATATAGGTGCCAGTGCCGCCCAGTTAAGCATCCTCAAGGATAATATTTCGGTCTTTACGCGTGAGATCCAAATGGGTGGTGCTGCGTACAACGAAGAGTTGCAGAAACACTTTGGCCTCAGTAACGAAGATGCTGAAATGCTCAAGTTAGGCGGTTCATTTGAAGGGGTGGATAGTGAAGAAGCACGCACGGTTATCGATCAGGTTAACGAGAACCTGGTCCAGGAAATCGCGCGCGCGCTGGATTTCTTTTCGGCCACTTTTAACGTTGAAAAAATCTCCAAGGTATATCTTACCGGCGGCGTATGCCTCACTTCTGGACTGATGGACAAGTTTGAACATTCGTTAGATATGCCTGTGGCGCTACTGGATCCATTCAGTCGCATAAATGTCAAGGAAAGTGCTTTTGACCTTGAATTTGTCAAGGCTTCGGCTGCTTTTT
>CAYUJC010000023.1:0-34733 GCA_964444945.1 uncultured Desulfuromonas sp. | reverse complement strand
TGGCTGGATCAGAAAAATCGTGGGAGACGTGCTTGTAGAACTCGTTATATTCCTCCGCGCTGATCTCTTCCTTGCTCTTCAGCCAGATCGCCTTGCGGGAATTCAGGGTTTCCCGCACGGTTTCCGTGATGGTTTTTTCTTTATCTTCCGGATCCGGCTTGCTCCGGGTCACATCCATTACCACCGGATACTCGATAAAGTCTGAGTATTGCTTCACCACCCTGCGCAGTTCGTACTCCTCAAGGAACTGCTTTTCATCCTCTTTCAGGGTGAGAACAATATCGGTACCCTTGTCTTCTTTAGTAGTCTTATCGATGGTATAAGTGCCATCGGATTCAGACTCCCAGATCACAGCTGCATCTGCAGCGGCGCCGGCTTTGCGCGTGATCACGCTGACCTTATCTGCTACCATGAAGGAGGAATAGAACCCAACCCCGAACTGGCCGATGAGCTCGGGGTTGTTCTCCACTTCACGGCTTTCAAGGAGCTTGATAAATTCTTTGGTGCCGGAATGCGCGATGGTACCCAGAACCTCCGCCGCCTCATCTTCGGTCATCCCGATCCCATTGTCGCGTACGGTCAGGGTTCCGGCCTCTTTGTCGGCAATGAGTTCAATCTGCCACTCCTCGCCCCCTTCGGCCAGCGCCGCATTGGTCAGGGCTTCGTAACGCGCTTTGTCGATGGCGTCTGAAGCGTTGGAAATAAGCTCGCGCAAAAAGATCTCTTTATTCGAATACAATGAATGCACCATCAGGTCGAGGATCTTGTTAACCTCGGCCTTGAATGTGTGTTTAACAGCGCTCATGGGTAATACAACCTCCTGTTAGAAAATATATACAACAACGTCCAGCCCCGCTTCGTTGCGGCGCACATGGGTACATGGTGATGCCAGGAGCCTGTCGGTCACTTCTGGCTCTGGCGCGAAGATAATCACGCTTCATAGCCTTGTCAACCGCGCGGCGGAAAAACTTGGGTAAAGCGTTCCACCGCAGCTGCGACATCTTCCTGCTTCAGGTTGCCAAATGCCAGGCGCAGGTACCGGTGCAATCCTGGCCCAAAGGCTTCACCAGGCAGGGAGATCAAGTCGGCGTGTTCAGCCAAGTGGCGCGCTACCTGCCATCCATTCGCCTGTGGCCACGGGTGTCTGACCCACGCGAAAAAAGCGCCACTGGAACACAGCTCGAACCCGTGTTCGGCAGCCCTGAACAGCGCACAAAAGGTATCGTGGCGCAGGCGCATCGATTCGGCGTTGTATTCCACCCAGGCATCAAGATTCCTGCATCCCCAGGCGAGCGCCAGCTGGGTCAGGTGCGGCTGACATGCCACCATACTGTCCTGGATCTTCAGGGCCCGCTGAATCAGCTCTGCGCCGGCAACAAGGGCGCCGGCCCGGTATCCGGTCAAGGCAAAGGTTTTACCGAATGACGCCAGATGGATAAAATTCCTCCCCCAGTCAGATTTATTGAACAGATGGTGCGGGGCCTGTCCCGGGGGGAGAAATGCGTTGTACGTTTCATCCAGCACCAGCGCAATATTGTGGCGCCGAGCACAGGCATATAGCTGCTCAATCTCCGCTGAACTCTGCACCTTGCCGGTGGGATTGCCCGGTGTCACGATCACTATGGCGCGGGTGCGCGGGGTGATCCGCTCTTCGATTGCCGCCCAGGTGGAGACACCGGCGGACTCCTGACCAGCGTCGTGCGTGTCTGCAACATAAACCGGGGTAATTCCCAGCGCTGCAAGCGCCATGGGATGATCAAAATATGCCGGGGTCTGGAGAATCACTTCATCACCTGCTTCAGCGACGAGCAACATAGCGAGCCAGAATGCCTGACTTGCACCGATGCTCAGACAGATATTCTCCGCACCCAGGGCCGTCGCACCGGCATAGCGCCGCCTATACCAGGCCGCAACCTCGGCACGTACCTCCTCAAGGCCGTCATTCGAGGTATAGACCGCGACCTGCGGCTGCAAAACCACCTTCTGCATATACTGGCGCAAACCTCCAGCCGGAGGATAGTCCGGGATCGCCTGACACAAGTTAACCAGTGGACGTGCAGGGCTATAGGTGCGCCCCTTTATCCAGCTTTTAACTGCGGTGATCGGTGGCGCGCTAACCTGTTCAATCCGCGCGGAATACTGCATCGAGAAGACTCCTGCTTGTAGTTACGGAAGCGTACGAATACATTCAAGCACCAGGCGGGCGACAGACTCCAGATCGGCCACCTTGATATATTCGGCGGTGGAATGCACCTTGTTCATCCCCGTTGCCAGGTTGAGGGTAACAATGCCGTTGGCATTAAACACATTGGCATCGCTCCCCCCACCGGAACGTCCAACTTCGAGCTTCTGCCCCAGCCGCTGCGCCGCCTGGGTCAACTGGTACAGCAGCGGAGCATCCGCTGGCACCTGCATCAACGGGTAGTCCTCCAGAATCTCGCACTCCACCGTCGGGGTAAACGCAACATCGTCGGCAGCGCCTGTACCGGAATACGCATAGTGTTGCGCCGCCGCCTGCACAGCGGCGCACATATGTTCAGTCTGCCGCTGCAGCCCGATCTGCCGGAAACTGCGCGCCTCACCGAACATCTCCACCTTATCCGGCACAATATTGGTCGCCTGACCGCCGTGAATTATACCGATATTGGCCGTGGTGTCGGCATCAATGCGCCCTAACTGCATATGTTCAATGGCGCGGGCGGCGATACGTATCGCGCTGACACCATATTCCGGAGCGAGCCCGGCATGGGCGGCGCGTCCGCTGATACTGAACTTCAACTTATTCGCACATGGAGCACAGCGCGCCACCAGACCGACACCGGAGGTGTCCAACACCAGCCCCTGGCGCGCTCGAAGCCTAGAGAAATCAAGATGTTTAGCTCCGAGCAAGCCCACCTCCTCACACACGGTGAAAACAATCTCCAGCGCTGGGTGCGGAACTTTATCCTCGCGCAAAACCTGCACCACCTCCAGAATCTGTGCAATCCCGGACTTGTCGTCTGCTCCCAGAACCGTATCTCCGGCGCTGGTAAAGACCCCATCCGCCAACACCGGAGTGACTCCCATGGCCGGGGGAACCGTATCCATATGCGCCGAGAGGAGCAACGGTTCACCACTGTGCCTGAATGCAGGAATCCGCGCGATGATATTGCCACTTTCACTTCCGGTGGCCGCCGCGCTGGAGTCGACCTCAACCTCTGCGCCCAATTCCTCCAAGCGTTTATGCAGATATGCGGCGATATTCCCTTCCTGAAATGACAGACTGGCAATCGCGGCCAGTGCCTTAAATTCCTCACATAGTCTGGCTGTATTGATCATTTCTTCCTCCTGCTCTCCATTTTTTCCCTTACCTCCCCAGTAAAAACTCCGTCCGGGGCACTGCCAACTCCCATAGAAGCAGTAGACATCCTGAATCGCCCTCTGCTACTATCACAGTTTAAGTCCAATGTTGAGCACATATGTTGTTGAGAACATATGGTGAACGTACACGCTGAGAAGTTCACGCAGCCCGTGCTTCCAGAACACCCCGCGACGGTTAGTTCAACCAAACCATGGCAGAGTCGGACAAAAATCTGGTTCAGCTCCCCGTATCTTCAACAAAGGGAATTCAACATACATCATGAATCTGCGCCACACCAAAAAAAACAATCGCAAACAACCTCAGGGCCGGAACCTGTATGAACTCCCCTCGACCAAAAAGAGGAAAGTCGCGCGGCGGCGTCAAGTTCTTGTTCTGTTTATTCTCATGGCTGCAATCGCAGCGCTGCTCTACAATTTCACCCGGGATAAAACCCAGGATGAGGCTGGGCCCTACGCAGCAGCAGACCAACACATACTAGAACCAGCAGCATCTGAGGCTCCACCGGCACAAGTCGAACAAGTCACACCAGCCCTTGTAGAAACCCGGCGCGAAACCATCAGCTGTGCGGTGGAATCGGGCGAAACCATCACCGCTTTGCTGGGACATTATTTCACTCCTGCCGAGATCCTGATAATCGCCCGGAAAGCCAAGCCTATTTTCCCCCTGCATAAACTCTGTGCCGGGCATCAATACAGCATCGAACTGGAAAACGATGAATTCATCTCGTTTAAATACGATATCGACGCCAAAGGCCAGCTGCTCATTGAAAAGAAAGATGGTGAAATCAACGTCGAGCGCAAACCGATCCTCTACGATATCGAGGTGGAAAGCATCGGGACGCAGATTGACTCAAGCCTGTTTGGCAGCATCGCCGCCATTGGTGAATCATCGGAACTGGCCCTGAATATCATGAATATCTTCGCCTGGGATGTCGACTTCATCCGCGATATTCGCAGCGGAGATTACTTCAGTGCCATCGTAGAAAAGCGCTACCGTAACGGCAACCTCGAAGGTTACGGCAACGTCCTTGCGGCCCATTTCAACAACCAGGGGAATGATTTTTTCGCCTTTTACTATGCCAACGGCGAGGCGACGGGCCACTACAACGAACACGGCGAAAGTCTGCGCAAAGCCTTTCTGAAGGCGCCGTTGTCATACACCCGCATCTCCTCGGGCTACACCAACCGCCGTTATCATCCGGTGCTGAACGAATGGCGCCCCCATCTCGCGGTGGACTACGCCGCCCCCACCGGAACTCCGGTAAAAGCTATCGCTGACGGGGCGGTGGTGCGTAAAAGCTATGACCCAAACAATGGCAACTTGATCCGGCTGCGCCATCCCAACTCCTATGAATCAACCTATATACATCTGAGCAAATTCGGACGTGGGATAAAGAAAGGCTCCAAGGTAAAGCAGGGGGATATTATCGGCTATGTGGGCAGCACCGGCCTGGCCACTGGCCCTCATCTGGACTTCAGGATCTTCAAAAACGGTACGCCGATCAACCCGTTGAAACTGAAGTCAACCCCGGCTGGGCCAGTGCCAGCGCACGCCAGGGGTGAATTTGACTCTCTGGTGGTACAACTGCGCCAGAAGCTTATCTTCGAAGCGGATACCAGTACAGAGGAGTCCGTTGCGAGCAGGACTGCAGCGCTGGAGAATAACGCGAACCAGAACAGCACGCTGTGAACTACCTGCTCCATCTGCTGCTGTCAGAACCGGAGGATGACTGCTACGTAGGCACCCTGCTGGGCGATTTTGTGAAGGGGACGCTGGAATCCCACGCCCGGAATTTCCGTCCCGCAGTGCTACGCGGCCTGAAACAGCATCGGCGCATCGACAGTTATGCCCAGCAAAATGCGGTCTTCAAGCGCAGCTGCCAGCGTCTGGACAAGAGTTACGGTCTTTACCGCAGCATCATGGTGGATCTTTTTTATGACCACTTTGCCGCGCGCCACTGGCAGCGTTTTCATCCACAGCCCCTGCCAGATTTTGCGCGCAACATATACACCCTTCTGCGCACTCGCACCGACCTGCCCCCAGCCTTTGTCCCCGTAGCCGCGCGCATGCGTCAACACAACCTGCTGGTTGCGTACACACACCCCCAAACCATAGAACGCGCCCTGAATCACATCAGCTCCCGCGCCAAAGCGCCGGACCCACTTCGTGGTGCAATTACCGAACTGCACCACAACTACGTCGAGCTGGAGCAGGACTGCATCTGTTTTATCCAAGCAGCCATGAGATGGACGGAACAGAACCCGCTATGGGAACAGAGTCCTCCTGGAATAGAACCTGAGACAAAATTCGCAGCGGAAGGTCGTGCTGGCAACCTAGACAAATGAAAAGCTGGAGAAGTTTTGTACCTTCCCTACCGAGGTAAACCCTTGCCGCACCCCACCCGACCGCTCCTACGAATTTTCGACAATGGCGCGCCCTTCGAGATAAAAGCGCTTTTCGTCTGCCTCCCCCATAGAGAAGGTTTTGCGCGGCAAGGCGCCATCCTGCACAATGGTGCGGAAAAAATCATGCTTGGAGATCGAAGGGAGATAGAAACCGGCACTAAGCGGACGCGAACCTATCTGGGTAACGCTTTTTGCGCCGTGAATATAGTCAATCCGCACAGCTGCATGCTGCTCCAGGTAGCTATCAAGAAATTCCTGCAGGGAACCTACCGCCAGGGTTTTATGTGGATTTCTGATCTTGAGCAGATAATAACTCCCACTTAAAACGCAGCCACAGCAGTGCTCACTTCCCCCCTCTGCAGCATTCATGGCGGTCAGGCATGCGTCTGCATCGGGCTGTGGTTCCAGTCCACACTCCATGCCGTCAGCACTGAAAAAATCCTCCAGCGCCTGGCGCAACTCGTCAATATCCACATTAAACAGCACCCGGTGGATAGCTTCAAACTCCAGGCCAGGGTCGTGGATATTCACCAGTTCCACCAGAGCATAACGCGCTGGATGCTC
Organism: uncultured Desulfuromonas sp.; assembly: GCA_964444945.1. Taxonomy (GTDB): domain Bacteria; phylum Desulfobacterota; class Desulfuromonadia; order Desulfuromonadales; family Desulfuromonadaceae; genus JAIVHC01. The sequence goes on along the minus strand of CAYUJC010000023.1, from coordinate 28,403 downwards.
CATCACCACGGCGGGATTGGGTGCGTCCTGTTTAATCTCTTCCCACAGCGCTTTGGCCGTAGCAAAGGAGTGGTTACCATCCCCCATAGCATAGAGCATGACATCGGCATGCCCCGGATACTTGTGCTGATACATCTGGGGGTCGGCCAGGGCTTCAAGGGCTTGTGCGACCTGCTGGTGCAATTCCGGGTCATCCACCAGATAGCCGTTGAGATGCCCTCCGGCACCGTATAAGTCAAAATTGTAAATCTGTTTGAGCTTTGCATCGAACAGCGGCTCAATAACGGTTTTATGCGGATCATCAATCAGAACCATGATATGAGGCAGTTCCAGTGGAGCATTGCGCCGCACCTTGATCCGCGGCGGCAGACGCTCCATGATGGTCCCCTCTGTGGCGCGTATCAGAGAATGTGCCCCTTTGTTGTAGTCGTAACACTCCAGATCCAGTGCCACCACCAATCCTTTACGCTGTGGCACTACCATCGTACTGCGCTCCACCAGAACAAAGGCCGGCCCATGCTCAATCAGGGTACCGTCCTGCATATAGGTGTGCATATTGGCATTAATCTGTTCAATCCTGTGCTCTACATCTGGATCATCCAGATAGACCTCGGGCAACGTCATCTTCAAGGTAGAAGGGGCACACCCGACAAACTCCGCCAGCTCGTTCCAATACTGCGGCGCGGAAGTATATTGATCGCAGGCAAGTACCGCCCACTTCTGCATATCGATGCTGGAGGCAGGGAGAAGGATACGGGGCACCTGCAGGGCAATCCGGGGGAAATTCATGGAGACTTATCCTTTACTGACCAATTAATATATGGAATTTACAAACTACTGAAGCTGCCGCGCGCCTTCCGGCGTGAAAACTTGCCCAGAATCCAGCCTAGCAGCAGAGTACCGCCCCCGGCGAGAAACCATCTGACACTCACATCACTGAGCATGGTCCGATTTTCCTCCTGCAGGGTACTTAACTGTGCCTGAGCCTCATCAAGCTCGAGGCGCAGGCGTTTACGCTCCTCATCCAGCACCAGGGCGTTGTCAGACAATTCGCGGATCCGGGCAAGCTCCTGTTCGCGCGCGGCGAGTTCCTGGCGTAGAGTCTCAAGTTCGCTTTGTAACGTTTCCTGCGCAGCCAGCGCCCCTTGCTGCTCTTCCGCCTGGCTGCGTAACTGCTCTACCTCAAGTTCCAAGTTATTTATTTTCTTCGACTTAGGTATGCGTGGAGAGATGTACTGCTTAAGCACATATCCCTGCGTGCCATCTGCAAGGCGCACATGGAGGTAGTTCCCCTCTTCCGCCAGCACTTCCATCGCCGTATCGGTACCCAGGGTTTTGATTATCTTGTATTCGTTGCCTTTACCCTCGCGCAGGGTGATCACCAGTTGGTCAGTGACATAGCGGGTATCCGCAGCCCAACCGCCAGAAGCGCCAAGGCAGATAACGCACAGAAACACGCTGGCTACAAATTTTTTCATCATAAGGTTCTCCTGTTTTCATGTGCGGCTTTCAACCTGAACGAATAAGTGACCCCGCTCAAAGGGGCCAGTCGGTTTCAAAACCGGCAGGATAGAAATTGTCTTTAGTGCGGTTAAAATACCCATACTGAAGGGATGGAAGCTGCGCTTTAATTTCATTAAACATATATGCCATCCCCACACAATCTTGCGCTGGCGGCAACGCCTGCAGATACAGGTGCGGATCGATAGCCAGATTGCGCAGCTGGAGCATATCCACCCCGTAGCGCTCAATAACGCGCAGAAGCTCATCCATCTCCGCACGCTGATCGGTAATACCTGGGAAGACCAGATAGTTGAACATGACAAACAACCCATGTTCTTTAGCGCGCCGCACCGACTCAAATACATCGGCCAGGCAATAGTCTCGGGGGCGGTAGTAGGCATTGTACACAGGCTCGCGCACCGAATTGAGGGAAACCCGGATTGAATCCAGCCCCGCCTGCGCCAAGGCTTCCACCTTGTCGGGCAAGGAGGCGTTGGAATTGAAATTGATGGTACCCTTGGGGGTGCGGCGCCGCATTTCACCCACAGCCGCACAGATCAGGTCCGCCTGCATGATAGGATCCCCCTCACACCCTTGCCCGAAGGAGACGATGGCATTTTGGGCTGTTTGCAGATGTGGAACCGCCGTCTGCACCAGCTCCTCCACCGTGGGGACAAAGTCTATGCGCTCCTGACTGGAAGGGCAACATTCGTTTTCCGCCGCCTGGTATGACAAACACCCCAAACATCTGGAGTTGCATGTCGGTGAGGTGGGCAGTGGCGCTTCCCAGCGCTGCAGAAATAGATTTTTAGCCGCAAAGCAGTGATAATCAAGGGCACAGCGGGATAACTGTGACAGCAGGCGATTGTCCGGATAACGTCCCAACAGTGCATCCACTCCAGGGGCCACCTCGCGGTCGTCAAAATAATCTGGCTCCCACTGCGTACTGCGATCCACCTTGAGCGCCGGAACGTAAAAACGCTCCTCTTCGGCACACCACGCCAGCGCCGTATAGGCCCACAGGGGCAGGGTCTGCCGTTTGGACGGGTACTCCACCGCCGGCAGATATGTGCGCATATACGCCGGGCTCATGAAAGCACACACGGCCTGCACCGGCTCCCCCCCCATGGAGCGGGGCAGAGTGCGGATCACCTGCGCCTTCCCAGTGCGTGGATCGATTCCCACCGGGTGCAGGTCAGGCAGGGTGAACAGGCGACTCCCTTCAGGCAGCGGGATCATCTCGGCTGCAGCTGGCACGCAGATATCGTTCCCGCTCATGGCGGCCATCCGATATTCCGGGTGTTCAAAAACTTCCCCATCCTGCGTCGCCACCACGCTAAAAAAGGTCATGCCCGCTTCCCTTCAATGTCATCCCCTCTTCACTTCCTTATCCTTAAAGACGCAGCAACCGCTGCAAATAAATTCTATATCTTTTTGCTGTCTGAATTAAATCCAACGCACAATGCTACAGCAACTACCCTCGGATAAACAAGGGCAATATGCGCAACCTTCCGGAAGCAAGGGGGAGCGCAAAGGGCGAACCATGGAGGGAACTATCCACACGCCGGCCCCTGCCTTTACCTGCCATCGACGTAAAGAGGATGCAAAATTGGCGCTTTTATTTTATCCTGCGCAGCATGAAAACAGTCCTGACCACCCTGCACAGCAAGTTTATCCACCCGAGCCTGGCCCTGCCCTGTCTTGCCGCCTATTGCCGCGCCATCTGCGCAGAGCTCCTGATCCGCGAATTTACCGTACATGAACCGCGCGAAAACATCCTGGCGGCATTGCTGGATGAACACGCCGACGTGATCGCTTTTTCCGTGTATATCTGGAACCGCAGCGAAACCCTGGCGCTGGTGGATGCCATCCATGTGGCGGCGCCCCAGATCCGCATTATCCTCGGCGGGCCGGAAATCAGCTACCCTGAGCCCAGCATATGGGAACGTCATCCCGGCATCAGCGCCATCATCCACGGCGAAGGGGAGCGCCCGCTGCGCGCGTTGCTGCACGCCTGGCAGAGGGCTGCCATCCCTACGCAACGCAGGGGTTTAAGTCTGCGCACCCCGGCCGGGATCATGGCGGATCCGCACCCCCTGTTACTCGAACACCTGGATGAGTTGCCGTCGCCGTATGCTCTCGGGCTGATGGATTGCACCAAGGGCTTTGTCTACTACGAGAGCAGCAGAGGCTGCCCCTACAGCTGCGCCTTCTGCATGAGCGCCCTCGATACCAACGTACGCAGTTTTTCCATGCCGCGGATCAAACAGGACCTGCTCCTGCTGATGGAGCAAAGGGTGCCGAAAATCAAGCTGGTGGATCGCACCTTCAACTACAACCCGCAGCGGGCGCGGACCCTGTTTGCCTTTATTCTCGAACATAACCACAGCAGTCACTTTCACTTTGAAATTGGTGCGCACCTCCTCGATGCCGCCACCCTGCAAATGCTCGAACAGGTGCCGGAGGGGATGTTTCAGTTCGAGATCGGGGTACAGTCAACCCTGGAGGACTCCCTTAAGGCGGTACAGCGCCACGCTCCGCTGCAGATCTTGCTGGCCAATGTGGAGCATCTGCTGCGCCGTACCCACATTCACATCCATCTGGATCTGATTGCCGGACTGCCGGGGGACGATACCACTCAAATTCTCCACGGCATTGATACCCTGATGCACCTGCGCCCGCATCATCTGCAGATCGAGCCCCTGAAACTTCTCCCCGGCGCGCCGTTACGCCGGGATGCCGCCATGCTGAAGTTGCACTACGACCCCAACCCACCCTATACGATACTGCGATCGGACCAGCTTGATTTTTTTGCCCTGGAACACCTGCGCGGAATAAGCCGGCTGCTGGATCTAACCTGGAACTGTGGCCGCGCGGCGAACTTCATTCTTGAACTGGGGCGGCAATGCCAAAGCGTAGCCAGCGCCTTGGCTGAGCTGGAAAGATACTGGAAAAAACACGACCTGCTGCGCTTTCCCCTCGGGCAACGGGAGATTTTCGAACATCTGGCCGCAGCAAGCCACAGCATGTTCAGCACCCAACCCCGGGTACTGGAGCTGTTGCAGCAGACCCTGGCGCGCGACCTGGCGCTGCGCGAACCGATAACGCCTGCTAAAGTCCCCGCTTTTTTTACCTTTCCACTCCAGGCCGAAGAAGAACACCAGGTAAAAGAACAGGTGAAGGGGAAACTGGAGCAGATCAAAGGGAAGGGGATCAAGCTGCAGTACTTCGCCGCCCGCTTCCCGGCGCTGGCCCAGCAGTGCAAGGGCGAAGGCAGCAGCGTTAAAGATATATATCTGTTTTTCTACCTGACCCAAAGCGGGGCACGGATGCAGGTAGAGGAACAGCAGCTATAGCTTCAGGTCGCGTAACCATCGGGATTATTCTTCTGCCAGCGCCATGCATCGCAACACATCTGCTCCAGGTTGAAATGGGCTTCCCAGCCCAGCAGGGTCCGCGCCAGGGTCGGATCGGCGTAGCACACAGCGATGTCCCCAGGGCGGCGTGCCACCATCTGGCAGGGGACTGCCCTGCCGCTGGCGGTTGCAAAGGTGCGGACCACCTCCAGCACTGAGTAGCCGCGCCCGGTTCCTAAATTAAGGGTGAGCACCTCCCCCTTGCGCGCGGCTGCGTCCAAACCGCGCTCTAACGCACACAGGTGGCCGCGGGCCAGATCCACTACGTGGACATAGTCGCGCACGCCGGTGCCATCGGGGGTGGGATAGTCATTCCCGAACACGTTGAGGTGCTCCCGCTTCCCCACGGCAACCTGGGCTACAAACGGCAACAGGTTGTTCGGTATGCCGCGCGGATCTTCCCCGATCAGGCCGGAAGGGTGTGCCCCCACCGGGTTGAAGTAACGCAACAGAACCAGGTTCCACGCCGGATCTGAGCCATGCAGATCGGCAAGAATCTGTTCAATCATCCACTTGGTACGTCCATACGGGTTGGTGGGGCCAAGGGGTGCATCTTCAGCCAGAGGGACGCTGGCAGGATCGCCATACACGGTAGCGGATGAACTGAACACCAGGTTTTTGCACCCGTGCGCATTCATCACCTCACACAGCACCAGGGTGGAATAGAGGTTGTTGGCGTAGTATTCCAGCGGCTGCGCCACCGACTCCCCGACCGCCTTATGCCCGGCAAAGTGGATCACCGCATCCACTGTGTGGGCGCTGAAGACCTGATCTAACTTGGGTTTATCCCGCACATCATAAGGGTAAAACACCACCTTGCGCCCACTGATCTCCTCCACCCGTTCCAGCGCCCGCGGCGATGAATTGACCAGATTATCGACACAGATCACCTCGTGCCCACCCTGGAGGAGTTCCACCATGGTGTGGGAGCCTATATAACCTGCCCCCCCGGTTACCAGAACATTCATTTCAGCTCCTCTAGAAGTCCGCTCTCTAATTCCACCACTGAATGTGAGCCCATGCTCATGTTTTGCGCCGCCCCTACCAACCGCACGCTATCTCCGAGGATGCTGCGCCGTAACACTACATTTGTCACCTCACTGTCGGTGTTGATGATGGAGTCGCTTATAATCGCGCGCTCCACTACCGAACCGTGGGCAATGGAGACATCCGGCCCGATTACACTATTGCTCACCTTAGCGCCCTTGCCGATGTATACAGGCTCGATAATTACCGAGTTGATACATTCACCGGCGCAGACATTGTGTCCGCGCAGCAGGTATCTGTTGGTCTCCAGCAAATTCTCCGGCTTGCCACAATCGAGCCAGGCGTCGAGGCGGGGTGCACGTAGTTTTTTGCCCGCTTGAATCATCCGCATGAACACCGCCGGCAGATAAAACTCCCCTTTTTCTTTTTCCCCCGCGTGGATGCTCTGCCGGAGGAATTGCATAAAATCCCACCCATCCTTCAGATAGTAGAGTCCCACCTGCGCCAGGCGGGAAACAGGGGTATCCGGCTTTTCCACCATATCGACGATAAAACCATCCCGCACTACGTTGACCCCGAAGTGCTGATAGTCTTCAACCTCATGCGAATACACCAGCCCGTCACAATCTGCGCACAGCTCTGTTATCTTACCCAGATCGGTGATAAAGATGGTGTCGTTGAAGACTATCAGCACGTCGTCGCCGGGCAAAATCTGCTCAGCAGCCAGGAATACCGCGTGGGCCGGGCCGAGCTTTTCGCGCTGCTGGATATAGGTGCAGGGCAGGGACGGAAAATTGTGCCGCATAAAGTCTTCGATCTGGGTACCATTATCGTCAACAATGAAGATATACTCTGCAACATCTATCGCTTCAAGGCGGGTAATGATATGCTCAAGCACAGTTTTACCCGCCACCCTTACAAGTGACTTCGCTTTTGCATGGGTATGCGGACGCAGGCGGGTACCCCGACCTGCTACGGGCAGAATGACTTTCATAAAAGAACCTCCTCAGGCTGAAAACTATATGGTTTTAATGCTGAAACATACCAGCTTAACGCTGCAAAACCAAATTATACGCGCGGCACCGCACCGGGGCAGCAGCTCACCTGCACCAACTCTTTCTGCTCCCCCTCCATCCAGCGCTACCGGATATTGCGGCTGATTACATACATGATACGGAATCACAGAAACCCAAATTCACGCCCCCTGTTCCTGTTCATACTCCTGTCGCTGCTGCTGCATGCACTGTTGCTCCTTCTCGCCCCTGAACAGCTGCCCCCAGAAGAGGAATCCCCGTCAGAGCCGACATATGTCGAAATTCAGCCCGTGCAAGAGGTACGCGAGACCATCCGGGTGCAGAAAACTGAAGAAAAAGAGGTCGACACCCATCGGTTGGGGGAAGCCGATCAGCAGGTTGCGCAAGAGCAGGCCCCGGAAGGCTATGATCTGGAGGACAGCGCACCGAGCGTGGCGCAGGTGGAAGCCCTGGAAGCAGAGATGCAGCCTGAGCCCTCCCCGCCGGAAACCGCGCAGCAGCCTGAACTGGAAGCCGCCATTGAACAGCCTGCGGACAAGGGCCCGAAGCCGGAGCCTCAGCCCGAACCCAGACCCCTGCCCGATCTGCAGCAGCTGCTGCAGTCAAGCACCCATGCGGCCGCCGATATTGCGCGTGAGACCAGGGTGAAGCACCGCCCCGATGTGGCCCGTGGCGAGGCGGTATGGCTCAACATGAAGGAAGACCTCCTGTTTTCTTTTTTCAGTCGTTTCAGAAAGGGGATATACGGGGTCTGGAACTACCCGCAGGAGTCCATTGAACGCAGAGAACAGGGGACCGCCCTGCTGGAGATCATTATCAATCGCGACGGCAGCGTGGAGGATGTAAACCTGCTGTCGGGCAGTGAATTTGAACGTCTGAATCGGGAGGCCATTGCCGCTGTGTTCAAGGCGGCGCCCTACGGTAAGCTGCCGGACAGCTACCCAAACGAGCAACTGCGCATCAAAGCGTATTTCCACTATCAGCTTGGGAGTCGCCCGCAGATCTTCGGACGTTAAAAAAGGGTGCCGGAAATCTCCGCCACCCTTTCAGGGTACAAAACTATATTAGCCCAGCCTCTGTCGCGCGCTCTGCACAGTATTTTCCAGCAGCATGGTGATGGTCATGGGACCAACCCCGCCGGGAACCGGGGTGATATAGCTGGCACGAGCCGCCGCGGCTTCAAACTCCACATCCCCGAGCAGCTTCCCATCCTCCTGGCGATTGATCCCGACATCGATCACCACCGCGCCAGCCTTGATCCACTCTCCCTTAATCATTTCGGTCCGCCCCACTGCGGCAATAACCACATCGGCACGGCGGACGTGCGTGGCTAAATCACGGGTACGCGAATGGCAGATGGTGACAGTTGCGTTCTCGGCCAGACACATCAGCGCCACCGGCTTCCCAACAATATTGGAGCGCCCGACAACCACAACTTCCTTGCCGCTGAGGTCGTACTGGATCGATTCAAGCATCTTCATCACCCCATAGGGGGTGCAGGATTTGAAGGTTGGATTACCCGTCACCAAGCGTCCAATGCTTACTGGATGAAAACCATCCACATCTTTTTCCGGGGCGATCGCGGTGATCACCGCATCTTCATTGATATGATCGGGCAACGGCAACTGCACCAGAATGCCATCTATACGCGAATCGTTGTTGAGCTTCTCCACCAGCGCCAGAAGTTCTGCCTGGGTAGTTTCGGCAGGCAGGCGATGTTCATCCGAAAAAATTCCGACCTTGGCACAGGCCTTCTCCTTCATGGTTACATACACGCGGCTCGCCGGATCATCCCCCACCAGCACCACCGCCAGCCCAGGCACAACACTCTTGCGTTTAAGTTCTGCTACACTCTTGGCCAACTGTTCGCGCATGCTGGCGGCCAAAGCTTTGCCATCGATAAGTGTTGCTGCCATCTACACCTCCATGAAGTTGTTTTGTATAGCTTGATTGTCCTCTGGCAGCCACCGGCTGCCACTACAGGGGGTTACGCTCAGCCAGCCTTGCTGCACTCACCCGCTTCAGCCTTGCTACAGGAAGAGGGCGCGGCACCACAGTAACCCTGCTCGTACCAGCCGCCCCCCTTGAGAGTAAAAGCGGTAGATGAGACCAGCTTCTTAACCTCACCCTCACATTCTTTGCACTGCTGCAGGGGAGCATCGGAAAATTTCTGGCGCACTTCGAAAACCAGACCGCATTTATTGCATTCATATTCATAGATAGGCATGGTTCAATCCCTTTTTTTAGTATAGATTTACTGACGGCAGGGTAACATACTTAAAAGCAGGGGGTAAGGTAGTCACGCCGCAGAATTTTGTCAAGAGAGCACAACCGCTCTACCGGCACCTGGAATAAAAGGGAAGACCACCAACCCACATACGCAATCCAGCACAGCGGCCCAGCGCATTCACGCATCATGAACCCTCATATAAAAGATGGTTTCCATGGGCAATGCCATGGTAGCATAGTAGAGTAATCTGGAAGCTCGGTGGTGAAGAGGTCAACACGGTTGCTCATTACCTTTAGCCAATTCAAGAGGATCACCTGCCCCTCAACGGAGTAAACAGTTCAGTGCCGGTTAAAAATTTTCTCCAACACTATGAAAATCTCTCCCTTCCAACCCTCCCGGTGGTGGCGACCCTGATTCTGGAAGAACTGGGTGAGGAAGAGGTAGACTTTCAGAGACTGGCTCGAATTATAACCGCAGATGCGGCGCTGACCGCACGTATCCTGAAAATAGCAAATTCCGCCCTCTTCAGCCCTGTGGACAATATAGACTGCATCCTTACGGCACTGACCCGTCTGGGGACAACACTGGTCACCAACATCGCCCTTTCTTTCGTTTTAGTGCATGCCTTTAACAAACGCGCCCTTAGATCGGCATTTGATTTTAATTATTTCTGGCGCCACGCCCTGACCTCCGCCGTTGCTGCCAAGCTGCTGCACAGCGAGCTCTATAACGATGATGATAGTAACATCTTCATAAGTGGACTCCTGCACAACATCGGCATTCTCATTGCCGGCAGCCAATATCCTGAATACTGTGACCTGTTCGGTAGTGAAGCATCCGTGGGTGAAAATCTCAGCGCCAAAGAACATGCTGTTTTCGGTTTCACCCATTCTCAACTTGGAGCTGAGGTTCTGCAGGCATGGAAAATCCCAGCAAGTATAACCATGCCGATTCTGTATCACCATGACCCCGAGGCGGCGCCGCCCCTATACCGCGATGCCGCCTTTATCCTTCAGGTGGCCGATAAAATTGCCGACATGTTTCACAGCAGACCTTCGGCAAATAAACTGGGGGTGTTTGAGCAAATGCTCCGCCAAGAAAATCTGGATCAGGCCAGGGCAGATCGCCTGATCCACGAAATATTCAGCCAAAGCTTGAAAGCATTGGCATTTTTTGAAATCCCCCCAGACAAGATCAAGAGTCCGGGGCAATTACTGCAGGAGGCAAATACGATCCTGTGCACCCTCCACATGGCGACTGATAAGGAGTTACGTGCCGTCAGGAATGAGCATGAAACCCTCATAGAGAGCTCCAAACTTCTTTACAGCGCCAATGCGGAGCTGAGCCGTCTGGCTTTTGAGGATGACCTCACCGGCTTGCACAACGTGCGCTACTTTCATGATTATTTTCAGCGTGAGATGCAGCGCTCGCTGCGTTATAAAAGCTGCTTCTCCATTATCCTCCTGGATCTGGATGATTTTAAGCAGGTCAATGATACCTACGGGCATCAGGCTGGTGATCGGGTGCTGCAGTATATAGCAGATATTATCGGCGACTCTCTGCGTCAGGTGGACATGACGGCGCGCTACGGCGGGGAGGAGTTTGCCATATTCCTGCCGGAGACCGGCCAAGCTGAAGCAATGCTCATTGCCGAACGTCTGCGGCGCCGAATTGAAGAACACAAAACCCCCTGGAAAAAACACAGCATCAGCGTCACTGCCAGCATCGGCGTAACCTATTTTGATCCGGAGCAGGAAAAAACCTGCAAGGATGAGATAATCGCGCGCGCAGACATTGCTATGTACTTGGCTAAACAGGAGGGCAAAAATCGGGTCAAACTGGCCGAAGAACACACCCGGGCGGTTTGAGTTTTGTTTTTCCTTGTTGCCGTATCGCTGATCTGGGCTTTTTCGTTCGGTCTCATCAAGGGCCACCTGACCACCATCGACCCCAGCCTGGTCGCTGCGCTGCGTCTGGCTCTTGCCGCACTGGTGTTTCTCCCCTTTACCCGCCTCAAACCCTGCCCCATCCCCACACGCTTCCTCTTGTTTGGAATCGGCGCGCTACAATATGGGGTCATGTATACCTGCTATACTGCATCTTTTGCCTATCTGCACGCATATCAGGTGGCCCTGTTCACTATTTTCACCCCGATATTTGTCACCATTTTCAATGACCTGTTCTCTGTGCGTTTCCACCGCCGTTTTTTTACCATGGCGCTCCTGGCTGTAGCCGGAACCGGGATAGTGCTGTACCGGGATTTCAGTACCGCCGAGTTTCACACCGGTTTTTTACTCCTGCAGGGCGCCAATGCCTGTTTTGCCTTTGGGCAGGTTGCGTACTGTAAAGTGATGCGCAGGCGCAGTCTGAACGACAGCAGTATATTTTCCCTTCTGTATCTGGGAGGTTTTGCCGCCACACTCCCCATGCTGTCATGGCCCGGCCTCTTGGAGGAGTTGGCCCGCATAAATGCGCACCAATGGCTTACCCTGTTGTACTTAGGTGTTCTGGCTTCAGGGCTGGGCTTCTTCATGTGGAATTACGCCGCCCGCACAGTCAATGCCGGCGTACTCGCGGTGAGTAATAATCTCAAGATCCCCCTGGCCATCGCGTGCTCCGCTGTGTTTTTTGGCGAACAGATCAATCTCTTTCAACTGGTAGCCGGTTCGGCTATTATCCTCGCAGCTCTGATCCTGAATCCAGGCTCAAGGCGCACCTCCTGAAGGGGGTGTGCCCTTTGGGCCTCCATCCTCTCACCAAACTTAATCCCTGCATAAATGCGCGGCTTCATGTTAAACTTCCGCGCGACAACAAGGTGAATCTTTGGCTTATTATACCCTTTGGGCCTGAGCAGCAGGCGCGGCGCAGAAACAGGACGTGAACATAAGGAATCTATCTGATGGCCAATATCGACCCCCGTCCGGGGCAATCCATACTCATAACCGGAGCTTGCCTGATCATCATCCTGGCAGGACTCAAAAATGCGCAGCAGCTTGTTGTCCCCTTTCTCCTGGCTACATTTATCGCCATCTTATGCCTGCCGGCGTTGAAATGGCTGGGGAAAAAACAGGTGCCCGGAGTTATAGCGGTACTTCTCGTCATCACTATGGCGCTGTTCTTCGGTCTGGTGCTGGCACTGTTTATCGGCAACTCGGTCCATGACTTCACCCTCACCCTGCCCTCCTATCAAGAGCAAATTCAGGCAGAGACCAAGGCCCTGTTTACCTGGCTGAATAACTATGGAATCGCCATCTCGTCTCAAGTAGTGCTTGATTATTTCGATCCGAGCGCAGCCATGAAAATCGCCGCCAACACTCTGAGCAGCCTTGGCTCTGCCCTGACCAATGGCTTTCTCATTCTGCTCACGGTGGTATTTATTCTCCTTGAAATAAGCACAATGCCCGACAAGCTCAAACGGGCGTTGCCGCAAGCCCACGCTTCGCTGGAAAACTTCACCCGTATAACCTTCAGCGTTCAACGCTATCTGGCCATGAAAACAATTCTGAGTGCCGCTACCGGAATTATAATTACCCTCGGCATGTTGCTTCTCGACGTAGATTATGCGATTTTATGGGGTTTGCTGGCTTTTCTGCTCAATTATATCCCCAACATCGGCTCTATTATTGCCGCAGTACCAGCTATCATGCTTGCCCTGCTACAACACGGCATCTTCACTGCCTTGAGTGTTGGCGGGGTGTATATTGCCGTCAATTTAGTGATCGGCAATGTAGTGGAACCCCGTTTTATGGGGAACCGCCTCGGGCTCTCCCCGCTGGTGGTATTTGTATCGTTGGTATTCTGGGGCTGGATTCTGGGCCCTGTAGGGATGCTGCTTTCCGTTCCGCTGACCATGATTCTCAAGATAGCCCTTGAGGCCACCCGGGAGTGGCGCTGGCTGGCAGTATTACTCAGCTGAAGGGCTTAAAGCTGCACGACACCACAGGTCGGAAAACCAAGAGGTCTATCCATGCCAAACAAACAAAACCTCAAGCGGGAAAACTATCTGGGCCTTTTTCTCCTCCTTGCGACTTTGATGGCTTTTGCCGTTATCGTAAAAAGCTGTAATATCGCTGGCTATCAGGCGGAACAGGCAGCGCAGCGTTCAGGATTGCTTGAAATTGACCAGCGTCGCTGAAATACAGATATTTGTTTCCACGCGCTCGCAGTTAAGTTCCGCCGATGAAGAACTGGCGCGCGCCCTGGCGGCAAAGGGCTACGCTGATCTATACACCCTGCGCCAGCGCCTGCAGGGGACATTCCCGGCCCAACTTGCACATGGCAGCGGCGCCGCAATGGAGCCGCTGCTTGAGGTGCTGCGTCAGTATGGTCATCCTCACCGGGTTGTACCACGCTACGCAGCGCCACTTCCCCCAGAACCCATCGAAGATTTACACATACTGGCAAACCGGGTGGAACTGCGCAGTCGGACGCAAACTATCCACTGTCATCCGAAAGCACCTCTGCTTGCTGTAGTTGCCGACATTTCCGGGCGCCTCAAGGAGCGCCAGCTTAAACGTTTCCTCGTGCGCCACACCTATGGGGTGTCCGCTACCGCCCCGACGGATGCTGCCCACGCTAAAACGCTGGAGCAGGAAATTTTTCACCTCTCCCCTGTTCTCGACCTCTATCGCCTCAATAAGGCCGGGAGCATCGAGGCGGGCATTCGCATCATGCCGGGCAAATTCGATCATCGCCGCCTCGGCACCGCCGCCGGACTGAGCCGGCAGGGAAACCTGGAAACCCTCTGGCACAAAATCAGAGAAGCAACCCCGGACATCAAGGTGCATTACAGCTTTGGCCTCGCATTTTTGCCCAGCTGCTCCCCCGAAACTGTTGCAGACAACGACGCATACTCCACGCCCGACAACTTCCACGCGCTGACCCATTATGCGTGGCTGATGGCGGAACTCGAGCGCGACCCTGCAGGCGCGGGGCAGGCAGATCCACCTGCAAACGACACTGCCAATAAACCCTTCAGCATCTTTGGCGCGCCCTCCCTGCTACCCGGCGCGCAAGCGCAAAACACGTCCTCCCCTGCTTCGAATCAGAACAGCGCGGATGGGCTCAACATGACCAATGCCCACTCCCTGCCACCGCCCCCTGCTCCTGCCGTGGTCTCCGGCCTCAGACTGTACCGCACCAGCTGGCGCATGCTCCTGGGCACAGGCATAGCAGCGGTGTTCGGCCTGGGGCAGGCACTCATCCTGACCGGGACAAACACCCTGGAGTACCTGTTTAGCAGCGGTATTGCTCAAGGATCGCTGGGCTTACTCTCGTGCGGCGTAGCGCTCAAATATGTGTTACTGAAACGGCACATAGAGAATATCCCCACCAGCAAAATCCGCTCACTGGCACTGGGAATGGTTGAAATCCACGGCCGGGCCGAGCGTCTGCACGCCCTGGTCTCTCCAGTTTCGGGCCTGCCATGCGTCTACTATCGAATCAAAAAATATAAACGCAGGAGTATGCGCGGGCGCTCAATTCGCCATATGCTGGCGGGAAGTGGCGACAGCCAGTGGACGTTGGTGAGCATTACCTCCAGCAGCACCGTCCCATTCATGGTTCACGATGACAGCGGTGCAGTTCAGGTTGATCCGGCCCGCGCTGAGATCAGGATCAGAACCACCCACGCCGGCACTGGCGCCAGGGCGCGCCTGCCGTTCAGCGGCAATGAAAGTAAAAACGCGAATGAGCGCTGGGAAGAAGAGCTGATCACCGCCGGGAGCCCCATATATATTCTGGGATTTGCCCGCACCGAGCTTAAAACCCCGACGCAGACCGAGAAACTGCGCCAGGCCCTGAAGGACCTTAAACATGATCAGGAGAAATTAAAGCAGTATGATCGCAACGGCGACGGCCATATTGATAACAGCGAGTGGGACCTGGCGCGCCGCGCGACTGAAAACCAGGTACTCATACGCCAGCTGAGCCGCGATGAGCAGAGCAACACGCGGGTCTGCATTGGCCGTCCGCCGCCAGGCAATTATCCGTTTTTGATCGCGGAAACAGAATCAGAGCTGCATCTGACCCGTAAATTAAGGTACTATAGCGGCCTGTTTTTAGTGGCAGGGCTTGCCCTGCTCAGCTGGGGACTCTATATGGCATGCTAAAAACAGGTGCGGCCATACTTACTGCAGTACGTGCTGCCATACAGCATCTAATCTTAAGGAGATAACGCTATGCCCGGTCTTATTGTTTCAGGGGTAATCCTGCTTGCGGGAGTTGCTCTGGCAACCTATGTAATCATCATCTACAATACCCTTGTGAGCATGCGCAATAACACCGACAAGGCTTGGAGCAATATCGACGTCCTGCTTAAACAGCGCTACGATGAGCTGCCAAAACTACTCGAAGTATGCAAAGGGTACATGCAGCACGAGCGTGAAACCCTTGAGGCGGTAACCAAGGCAAGGTCAATGGTCGCTGCCGCTGACTCGCAGAACTCACAGCTGGAGGCGCAGAACTTTTTAACCGATACCCTGAAGTCCCTGTTTGCCGTCACCGAGAATTATCCCGATTTGAAGGCAGATGAAGCATTCCGCCGCCTGGGCTCACGCATCTCCGAACTTGAGGAACAAATAGCCGACCGGCGCGAACTGTTCAACGAATATATAAATATCTACAACATCCGCATTGCACAGTTTCCTGACTTGCTGGTGGCTACAAGATTCAGCTTCAGCCCCAGAACCCTGTGGAAAATAAACCCGGAACACCGCCACGACGTAAAGATTGCATTTGATTCTTAAAAACCGCCCCAAACCAACGGCCCAAACCAACTGATTTCGGGCTTTTTCCAAAGTGCCGCCCGCTATCGAGATTAACTGACCACCACTCATAGACGGCACTGAAGAGGAGCACCATGCCAAAACCTGATATGCACCTGTGGCACAACGTAGCGCTGTTATTCCTGAGCAAATTCGTCACTACTACGTCCCAGACGTTCGTTAAAAAAGAATTGATCAACCCCAAAAACATCGGCCTGGCCGGAAAGTTCGTCGCCATGCTCGGCAATGAAGCGGATGATACCAAAGTAAAGCAATGCTTGAACAAGGCGATAAAAGAGCTGGAGCGCGAAGGTGTGCTGCAGCGCACCGCCGCCGGAACAATGCACCTCAGTCCGGAGGGGTTTGCGCGAATGAACGCCGAGCGCAGCCGCGCAATGGCCCAAATTGCCGCAAACTTTCCCGGAGCAGTGCCGCAGGAGCAAACCGCTGTAGATGCCGACAAGAATCACAAACTCAATTAAACCAAGCCGGCCCCGGCAACGCAAATCTGCCCCACGCCCATATGTGCTAAAGCAGGCGCAGCCGAAGAATCCTCGCAAGGTTGGCCAGGGCAAGGGTCTCCTCTAAGGACAAGTGGTTTTAACATATATGCGCACGTGCAGCCGATAGGAAGGAATGGAGTATATTGTCCCGGTGCAGCCGGCTACGTTCAGCGTAAATCCGGTAACGCCCACTCAGAAAAGTGCCGATGCCGTTCAGCACAATCTGCAGCCATACCAGGTAGTGCAGGCTACTATCGCCGCCAAAGGTGATGGCCGAGTCTTGCTCGAAATGCGGGGGCAGCAGCTATGGGCACAAACCAGCGCAGAGGTTAAAACCGGACAACAGCTTAATTTACAGGTAGTGAGCACGGAACCGCGCCTGCAGCTGCAGATGGTGCCCGAGGGGGTGGAAAAGTGCCTGCTGCGCCTGCTGCATCTATTTGGACACCAACCCCAGCTCGGCACAAAGCTGCAGCAGCTGAGTCAGGCTCTCGACACCAAAGCAACCCAGCCACAGCTCCAGCAACTGGCGCACCAATTCCTCGGCCAGCGCCCTCCCCCCTCCGGGACGGAACTGGCGCTGCTGGCACAAGTTCTGGGGCTGGATTTTGAAAAACGCCTCCTTAAGGGGGAAGTAGATACAGCACGCAACAGCCTCAAGGGAATTCTGCTGCAGCTGCAAAACCAGGACGCTGTTTCAGCGCAGGTGCGGGAAAACAGTACAAACCTGCTGCAGCAACTGGAACTTTTCCAACTGTGCCGTGCCCGTCTGGCTGAAGCTGGCATCCTATTTCTTCCACTCCCCTTTAATTTTCTCCAGCAAGGCTACGCCTTAATCGAAGAGCATGTCCATGAGCAACAGGGCTCCGCGGAAGAATCTGAACGGAAAAGTTTCAGTGTCGCCCTCAACCTGGCGCTGGAACATCTGGGAGCGATAAACATAAATATGCTTTTTGAGCAGGGGAACCTCTTTGTACGTATCAGTTGTGCTGAACCTGAAACCATCACCTTAGTAGAGCACGCGCGCCCGGAACTGAATATGCGCTTAGAACCTTTTGGGCTACAACGCCTCAACATTGATGGCGGGGCAAAAGACCCGGTAATTGCCCTACTGGAACGGCTGAGTCCAGGCAAATCAATGCTGAACACCCAAGCATGACAGGAGCCTGTAAATGACAGATTCCAAACTAAAAAAAGCTACCGCAATAAAATATGATGGAGAAGATTCTGCGCCGATCGTCGTGGCCAGGGGCCAGGGGGAAATAGCAGAACGCATTGTAGAACTGGCGCAGGAAGCAGGAGTGCACATCCGCAGCGATCCAGTCCTTACGGAATTACTCGCCAAGGTGCCTGTAGGACAAGAAATACCGGAGGAACTCTATCAGGCAGTGGCTGAAGTACTGGCATATGTATACCGCCTCAATGGAGAGAACAAGGAAGGAACAGGCTCAAAGCAAGCCAAAGGGAAAAGCGCTTAATATAAAAAAAGGCCGGAGGAGTTAACCCCGGCCACTATCGTTACAAAATATAAAAATCGGCAGCATAGCCGATTGGCACTGAAGTTAGTTAGCCCAGATAAAGATTGTTGTTGCGTGCTCGATTGGTAATTATGGTGGAGTCAAGCATCTCACCACAGCAACTGCATTTCCACCCCAGATATGAACGCACATAGTCAAAATACCTTTCCGTGTACATTCGTCCTTTGCACTTTGGACATTTCATTGTTGTACCCTCCCAGAGTTATTGAGTTCTCGGATATTGGAACAAACAAAACATGCCGGTAACGGCCCTAATGAGCTGCACGGGGGGCGGCACTGTCCTGCCCCTCATGCTTTGCCCTTTAGCGCTGCAATATTTCGCTCTTTCATTAGCGCCGCGCTGTTTCCATCTATTTAAGTGCAAAAAGGGCGCCAACTTAATGAACGACAGCCGTAGGCAGGGAGAAAACGGTTAATACAGGGGAAGTAAAAGCAAAAAAAGGGGAAATGGAGGGAATTGGAGGAGAGACTGCTTAATTAACCGGCAGTTGGTGGGGTATAAACCAAGGGCGCAGAGAGGTAATCGTTTTCGGCCCTACGCCAGCGACCTGCTGTAAGCGCAATATTGAGCCAAAATCGCCATTTTTTTGACGCCAAGAAACTATCCTGCGCGCCAAAACTGGCCCTATTCCAGCAATATCCTCCCAATCAGCTGCATTCATTCGATCTGGGTGCAACAGAATGCCGAGGGTCATCCGCATACCAGCGCGCATCCAGGTAACTTTTATAGGTGTATTACCAGTAGAATCTTCTGCAACTCTAATGTGTTGCCCTGAAACATAGGCCACTAAGTTCAAGTTTTCTCTCATACTTGAATCTCCGCCTAACCAGACTGTCATTTTTTCGACAGCCCCAGGAACACTTACGTCAAATGTTTGACGCTCACCACTACTGCGTACTGCCTCCACCCACACATGCTGCGGGGAAGTAGCAACAAAAACAGCCGGGCCTTCCCCTTCAGGGAAAAGACTCCGGCTGTGCAGTAATAGTAAAAGCAGGATGAGCGCGTGAAACACCGCGCAGATGTGTCGAGGGCGAATGCCCTTATTCTGAATCTTTGGCGAGCTTGTACTGAAATGCATCGATCAAAGCGAGATAGGAGGCATCGATGATATTATCGCTCACCCCCACCGTTCCCCAACGCGTTTGTGTATCCCCGGACTCGATCAAAACCCGGGTCACGGAAGCGGTCCCCTTGCCTGCGGGGAGCACCCGCACCTTGTAGTCAAATAAACGCATCTCCTTGAGCTTGGGATAAAAAGACTCCAGCGCCTTGCGTAATGCGTTATCCAACGCATTGACCGGGCCATTACCCTCAGCCGCAGTATGTTCTATCCGCCCGCTGACCTTGACCTTTACCGTCGCCTCGGACAGAGGTTTATCGCCCTCTTTAAGGCGGGTATCGATGACGCGAAAACCAATTACAGAAAAGAAATGGCTTACATTGCCCAGGGCTTTACGCATGAGGAGCTCAAATGATGCCTCAGCACCCTCAAACTGATACCCCTTGTTCTCCATCTCTTTTATCTCTTCGAGGATCTCAAGGGTGACTGGATCTTTGCTGTCCAGGTTGATGTCAAACTGTTGCGCCTTGGCCAGAATGTTCGCACGGCCGGAAAGGTCGGAGACCAGCACTCTGGTGGTATTGCCCACCAGTTCCGGGCGGATATGCTCATAGGTTTCCGGGTGGCGCTGAATGGCAGAAACATGGACGCCCCCCTTATGGGCAAAAGCAGCATTGCCCACATAGGGCTGATGCTTATTCGGCACCAGATTGGCCAGTTCATAGATCTGCCGTGAAATGACCCGCAAACTGCGCAGCTGTTCCGGGGTGAGGCACTCTCTGTTCATTTTAAGTTGCAGCGCGGGAATGATGGAGCACAGATTAGCGTTGCCACAGCGCTCACCGAAGCCATTAATAGTACCCTGGACGTGTATCACACCTTTCTCAACCGCCATAAGCGAATTGGCGACAGCGCACTCGCTGTCGTTGTGAGCATGGATGCCAAGCGGTGTTTTAATATGCCGTGTTACAGCCTCAACGATCTCGCCAACTTCATGGGGCAGTGTCCCCCCGTTGGTTTCGCACAGGACGATACAGTCCGCCCCTGCCTGCTGCGCGGCTTCCAGAGTTTTCAGGGCATACTCGGGATTTGCCTTGTAACCGTCGAAAAAATGTTCGGCATCATAGATAACTTCGGGCACATGCTGCTTCAGGTACGCCAGAGAATCGTAAATTATTTCCAGGTTTTCTTCCAGCGATATCCTGAGCGCTTCTCTGACATGAAAATCCCAAGTTTTACCGAAGATGGTGACCACATCCGTCTCTGCCTGAACAAGAGTCTGGATATTGTTATCGTCCTCAGGGGTAGATTTAGCCCGGCGCGTCGAACCGAATGCGGCAATCTTGGCGCGCTTCAGCTTCACCTTTTTTATCTCCTGAAAAAAGGAGATATCCTTGGGGTTGGATCCCGGCCATCCCCCTTCGATATAGTGAACTCCAAGTTCGTCGAGCTGTTGCGCTATGCGTACCTTGTCATGCACCAGAAAGGAAATATCCTCGGCCTGGGTTCCGTCGCGCAGGGTTGTGTCGTACAGCATGACACGCTTCATAACTATGGGCTCCATTCTCTATTCGTTACGCTATAACCTGCTGCGCAAATCTAATCTTTTTTACTGCCAAGCCCAAAGGCGTCGTGCAGCACCCGCACCGCCAGTTCGGCATACTTATCGTCAATAACGCAGGAGACCTTAATTTCACTGGTGGAGATCATCTGGATATTGATCCCTTCCGCCGACAGGGCACCGAACATCTTAGAGGCGACGCCGGAGTGTGAACGCATCCCTACCCCGACAATAGAAACCTTGGCCACCTTTTCATCGGAGGTGACACCACCGGCTCCCATTTTCTGGGCGGTTTCCTCGACAATCTTCAGAGCTTTCTTGAAATCAGTACGGGGCACAGTAAAGGTGATGTCGGTAAGGCCTTTGGTCGATACGTTCTGGATTATCACATCTACAATGATATTGGCATCTGAGAGCGGAGTAAAAATGCTCGCAGCTATGCCGGGCTTGTCCGGTATCTGCAGAACTGAAATTTTTGCCTCGTCTTTGCTGTAGGTAACACCTGAAACCAGTACGGTCTCCATCTCTGAATCCTCCTTTAACACCAGCGTGCCGGGATTATCGTTAAAACTTGAACGCACGTGAAGTACGACGCCGTATTTTTTCGCGAACTCAACTGAGCGGATCTGCAGAATTTTTGCCCCGAGTGACGCCATTTCCAGCATCTCATCGTAGGTTATTTTCTCGATTTTACTGGCATCTTCTGCAATGCGCGGATCGGTAGTATACACCCCATCCACATCGGTATATATCTCACACACATCCGCCTTCAAAGCCGCCGCCACCGCCACCGCCGAAGTGTCGGAGCCACCGCGACCCATGGTCGTAATATTGCCTTCGGCATCTATCCCCTGGAAGCCCGCAACGACAACAATGCTGCCACCGGTAAGGTCCTGGCGGATATTGTCCTGCCCGATCTCCTTGATGCGCGCCTTCGAGGAAGCACTGTCCGTTATTATGGGAATCTGGTGCCCAAGATAACTCTTGGCTTTATACCCCATGGATTGCAGACACATCGCCAATAATGCGATGGTCACCTGTTCGCCAGTGGAAACCAGCACATCGTATTCGCGCTCACTGGGGAATTCGCACATCTCGTTGGCCAGCGCAACCAGCTTGTTGGTCTCTCCAGACATTGCGGAAACGATCACCACGACATCGTTGCCATCATCGTGGGTTCGCGCCACACGCTTTGCAACATTTCTGATTTTATCAATTGTTCCTACGGAAGTTCCGCCGTACTTCTGAACTACAAGAGCCATTGTCCTCTGTCCTCCCCGGAAGTATCTCCTTGCGCATAGCGCAGACGGAAACACTCCCGCAATAACCTACGTGGCCATTTGTCAGCTTCTGCATATATCATGTCTGAGCACATCTAGTACTGCTGTGCTCAGACCTCAAACAAAAAATGCAGTTTGAAACTTGTAACAATATTTTGCTCCGCGGTCAAAGTCTTTTCACCCCGCACGCAAGCGTACACCACCGGATATGCACGTTATTTTCTACCACATATGCCATACACCTCATGCCGCCCACCTGCGTGAAAATTCGCGCCACAAATCTGGCTGTCCCGCGCCAAAATCACCCAGGGCAACGCAGCGGATATGGCGCGCACATTCACTTTCCCAACTCAGAGTGATGTGCAAGGCGTTATGATGTAACAACTCAGGGCAGCGCTCCGCCCACTCAACCAGGGCGATATCGCTGCCGTGCAAATATTCGTCAAACCCCAGTTCATGCAGTTCATCAGAGTCGTGCAGGCGATAGAGGTCGAAGTGGTATAGCATGGAATGGCGCTGGCCGGAACATACCTGATATTCATGCATCAGGGTATAGGTCGGGCTTGTGATCGCGGTCTCGGTACTTACACCGGCACCCCGCGCGATGGCGCCACTGAGGCAGGTTTTCCCCGCGCCCAACTCTCCGCCCAAGAGCACCAACGCTCCCGGCTCCAGCAGACTTCCGAGGTCATGCCCGAAGCGCTTGGTGTGCTCGGTGCTGACACTGGTAAATTCGCACAGAATCAAGCATCTACTCCGGCGCTGGGTTTCCCACTCATGCTGCGGACAATATCGAGCCGCCCAACAACACCGACCAACTTGCCTGCCTCCAGGACTGGAATAAGATGCACCTTATGTTTAACCATCAGCTCTGCCACCTCGGATGCGTGGGTATCGGGAGTACAGGTAATAACCTTGCGGGTGCAGACTTCGCCCACGGTGCGCGCACATATTTTCTTTACCTGATCCGTGAAGTTTTTTTCGCTTTCAAGATATAAAACCCAGTCAAATATGGAAACTACCGTGGGTATATGCAAAGGGCGATCACTCTCAACCAGGTCGGTCGAAGAGATGATCCCAAACAGGGTATTATCCGGGTTAACCACCGGCATCACACTGACTCCTGTTTTCTCCAGCAGGGCACCAAAATCCTGTATAGACGTTTGCGGCTCTACGCTGATCACATCAGCGTTCATTATATCGCGGGCATATGGCATAGGGATCTTCTCCTTGAAAAATATATTAACTTACTTTAAATGGAGCATAACGACGCGGCATGGCTGGACAGGGTGGCGTAGCGCCCCGGTTCACGCGCCGCAGGATAATGAAACAAGGTGTTGCCGGGCCTGACCCAGCATTTTTGCAACGTCGGTGGCGGTGTATCCAGCTGAGCCATACTGCGCCGCGCACAAGTCTGCGGCGCTGCCATGTAGATATACCCCAAGAGTGGCAGCGTCGAGGGGTGTAAGTCCCTGGGCAATAAACGCAGTGATAACCCCGGTCAGCACATCTCCCATGCCGCCGCTGGCCATCCCGGAATTGCCACTGGAATTGATGCGCACCGCGCCATACGGGTCGGCGATAACGGTTCTGGCCCCTTTCAACACCACGATAACCCCGCAGAGGGCAGCAAATTCCTGCGCGGTGCGCACACGCTCCGCCTGAACCTGCGCCACACTGCAACCACACAGGCGTGCCATCTCGCCGGGATGAGGGGTCACGACTGTTGCCCCAGGGCGTTGTTTAAAGATTTCAGGTGCGGCTGCCACGACATTGAGGCCATCCGCATCAAGCACCAGAGGCAGCGGGCACCGGATCACCAGCTCACGCACCATGCGGGTGCAGTCTTCACCCACCCCGAGTCCAGGACCGATGGCGACTACATTGCGTTCTTGCCACAGGCGCTCGAGCTCAGGCAGAATTTCAATACTCCAACCGGCATCACTTGTGCCGTGGGTCATCACTTCCGGTATATGCCCGGCAATACAGTGCTGCACCGCTGCCGGGGTGGCCAACGTCACCAGTCCGCTGCCGGAGCGTACGCATGCCTCAGCCGTCATCTGGGCTGCGCCCCCCTTTCCAGGAGTACCGGCTACTATCAGGCTGTGGCCACAGTCTCCCTTATGGGCATCAGAACGGCGCGGTGGCAGCAGCTGTTGTGCTTCAGCGCCATCGACAAACAACAGCGTATCCGCGACCGAGTCGCACAACACTTTCGGCATGCCGATATCGGCCACATACAAGGTGCCGCCAACGCTGGAAGCCGGAGCACTGACCTGGCCCACCTTGGCACAGGCAAAGCTGATAGAGCAGTCGGCCTTTACCGCTTCTCCAAGAATTTCTCCGCTGGTGGCGTCCACCCCCGAGGGCATATCCACCGCGGCAACTACCGCCGCAGCGGCGTTCATCCAATGCAGCGCCTTGAGATAATGGCCTCGGATCGCAGAGGTGAGACCATTGCCGAACATAGCATCGATAAGGAGAACATCCCGGCTCGGCAGGGTTGGCAGGATGGCATCCAACGCGGCTGAATCGTGGGCAAACGCAATATCAACCCCGGCGCGCTGCAATATCCTGAGGTTCGTTGCCGCGCTGCCTTCAAGCGCTTCTGCGTGGGCCAGTACCACCACCTGCACCTCCCAGCCGCGAAGCTGTAAATGCCGCGCAATAACATATCCGTCCCCGCCATTATTACCCCTGCCGCTGAAGATCAGGGCTCGGTTGAGTGGCGCGCTGGAGTAGCGCGTGTGCAGGATCTCCGCCGCACTGCGCCCGGCATTTTCCATCAGTACCACCGCAGGGACGCCGTAGGTTTCAATCGCGCAGTTATCCATGTCCCGCATCTGTGCCGCAGTAACCAGTTTCATGCCCCCTCCAACACTACCGTAGCAACGGCATATTCACGCTCATGGGAATAAGAAAGAAAGATTGCCTGCAGACCTCGCGCGCTGAACGCCCGCGCCGCGGCACCCTCAAGGTTCAGAGAGGGTGCACCATAGTGATCTCTGCGCACTTCCATATCCAGCCAGGAGAGTCCGTCGCGCAAGCCTGTTCCCATGGCTTTTAAAAACGCCTCTTTAGCCGCAAACCGCGCAGCCAGATGTTCTGCTGCCTGGCGACGAGGCAGCGCGTATTCAAGTTCAGCAGGAGTAAACAGGCGCTCGAGGACCCCGCGGTTATTTCGCGCGATAAATTCCGCAAAGCGCTCTACCCGCACAATATCGGTTCCGATGCCGGCGACAGCCATTCACCTCTACCTTTCGGGCAATTGCAGCAGCGCTTTCATCTCGCGCACCGCGCGCTCCATCCCCACCAGCACGGCACGGGAGACAATGCTGTGCCCGATATTGTATTCAGCTATGCCCCCTAAGGCGACTATAGCCTGTACATTCTGGTAGTTGAGTCCGTGGCCAGCATTTACCTGCAGACCACTGGCGTGCCCCAGGCTGATAGCGGCGGCAATCTCTTCAAGTTCTGTGTGGCGGCTTTGCGCCGAAGTGGCATTGCAGTAGGTCCCGGTATGGATCTCGATCGCCTCTGCCTTGAGCGCTGCCACGCGCTCAATCTGAGCCGGATCGGGATCCACAAACAAACTCACCTTAATCCCCGCCTGCTGCAGCTGCGCAATAGATGTGCCCAGAGACTCCGCCTGCCCAACCACATCCAGCCCCCCCTCAGTGGTCAGTTCCTGGCGCTTCTCCGGTACCAGGGTGACGCAATACGGTCGAATCCTACACGCAATATCCACCATTTCGGAAGTAGCGGCCATCTCCAGATTTAACGGGGTCTGCAGAATTTCACGTAAAATACGCACATCGCGATCCTGGATGTGGCGCCGGTCTTCGCGTAGATGAACGGTGATACCATCTGCTCCGGCCAGCTCTGCGATTACGGCGGCCGCTACCGGATCAGGCTCAACGCCACCACGCGCCTGGCGGATGGTCGCGACATGATCAATGTTAACCCCAAGGCGTGCCTGTATCATTTTGGTTGCCCTCCCAGAGCTTCAATCACCTCTGCAGCGATTTCATCGGCCATAGCCTGGATTCGCTCCCGACACGGCCCTTCGAGCATGATACGCAGCAAGGGTTCTGTGCCGGAATAGCGAATCAAAATACGCCCCTTATCCCCCAACTCATCTTCGCATCTGCAGATAACCTCCTGCACTGCCTGAATCTGGCTGATCTCTTTCTTCTGTGCCACCCGTACGTTCAGCATAACCTGTGGCAGTGCGGTCATTACCGCAGCCAGCTCAGACAATGGTTTGTTTTTTTCGCGCATGATGCGCAACACCTGCAGCGCGGTAAGGGTTCCATCTCCGGTGGTGCTGTGCTTTGAAAAGATCATATGTCCGGACTGCTCCCCGCCAAAACTATACCCGTGCTCCAGCATCTGTTCATGCACGTAACGGTCACCGACAGCGGTTTTAACTACGTTTATATCCAACTGCTGCATGGCCAGGTCAAGCCCCATATTGCTCATTACCGTGGTAACCAGAGTATCATGGGCCAACTCACCCTCCTCATGCAGAAAGGCCGCGCAGATGGCCATAATGTGGTCACCGTCAACCTCACGCCCGTTCTCGTCTACAAAAATCACCCTGTCCGCATCACCGTCCAGAGCAATCCCGACATCGGCGCCGTGTTTCTTCACCGCCTGTGCCACAACCTCAGGATACAAAGAACCATATCCGGCATTGATGTTGGTGCCGTCTGGTGTCACCCCGAGACGAATCACTTCGGCGCCGAGCTCTTCAAACACCGCAGGAGCAACTCTGTAAGCCGCGCCGTGGGCGCAGTCGAGCACAATGCGCATCCCAAGAAGGTCCAGATTACGTGGAAATGTGTTCTTCAGAAAAACAACATATCTGCCCGCGGCATCATCTATACGATAAGCCTTACCCACCTCGGCCGCGGTCGGGCGGAGCACATCAAGCTCAGGTGAAAACAGCAACGATTCCAGTTCCAGCTCTTTTGCATCTGCCAGCTTGTGGCCCATGGAGCAAAAACACTTGATGCCGTTATCCTGGTAAGGATTATGTGAAGCGGAAATTACTACTCCGGCATCGGCACGCATGGAGCGGGTAATGAAGGCAATCCCCGGAGTGGGCAGTGGCCCGACCAACTGGACGTCTACCCCCATGGAGCAAATGCCCGCTGCGAGTGCATTTTCGAGCATATATCCAGAGAGCCGGGTATCTTTGCCGATCACTATGCGGCGGCGCTTGCCAGGGCCTTTGAACATGTAAGCCAGAGCGCGCCCCAGCTGCATGGCAACTTCTGTAGTCATGGGGTAAACGTTGGCCATCCCGCGCACACCGTCAGTGCCGAAAATCTTTTTTTCTTCAGTCATAAATAAACCTTATTTTCTAGACATTTTCCCGCCAGTTGATGGTCAGGGAGGGTTTGGTGCATACAAAATGTTCGCGTAACATCACATGGAACCATCGGGAGGGACAACAGGCTCATTAAGTTCCTGCGTCTGTTCTCCCTCCGGGATTTTACCTATAATCACCTGCACATCCGCAGTTTTAACCTTAACCAGGCGACTGTAAATACCCGCGTAATTGATGGGCACGGTCAGAGAAAAACTGGTCTTCAACCCGTCAACATCGATACTCTCGGTCTCAACTTCGGTCACCCGCTTCATCTCACTTTCCGCCCCTTCAACCTCAATCAGGTCCGGCGCGGCCATTACCTCTTCGATGCGGTAACCGGGAGCTGGACTACCGCCATACACTACGCGCAGAGGGACTTCTTTTTTCACCAGGCGCTCAAGCTTTATATCCACGAACGAGGGGGACAGTCGGCTGACCACCACAGAACGTGGCAGGTTCAGACGTTCATCCAAGCTGCGGAAGGTGGTAATTCCCGGTTTAGCATCATGCAGATCTACCGATATTCCCAGATCGGAACCTTGAATATTGGCCAGCAGTGTGCGGGAACCGGTTAAGCGCACATCAATACGTCCCGGCACCTCACTGGCTATAATCAATCCTTTGGGCACATTCTTGATTTCAAGGGGAACGGTATAGCCAACTTCGGTGTTCTGCTCCCCCATAACAAGCAGCCATAACAGAATCGCAAATGCCAGCGAGAGAAGTTTGATGGGCCAGTTTGTCAGGATACGCTCCAGCATTAATTCACCTCTTGCGCCTGGTTTGTGACTGATCAAGCAGGCGGACTAAAATGCGCCGCAGCGAGGTAGAATCAAGACCGCGGGTCATGCGCCCTCCAACTGCTACAGATATTCTCCCCGTTTCTTCCGACACAACCACCACCACGGCATCGACCAATTCAGTCAGGCCAATAGCGGCCCGGTGCCGGGTCCCTAGAGTCTTGCTGATATCGGGATTCTGCGATAAAGGTAAAAAGCAACCGGCCTGCTTAAGGCGGCCATTCTGCAGTATAAGAGCACCATCATGCAGAGGGGAGAGGGGTAAAAATATCGCCGCGATAAGATCGGACGAAACCTTGGCGTCGATCTCCACCCCGATTTCGAGAAAATTTTTCAGGCCGGTTTC
>CAYUJC010000022.1:0-34766 GCA_964444945.1 uncultured Desulfuromonas sp. | reverse complement strand
TACATACATACTTTTCCATTGTTGCCCTCCTGCATCTGGTTCAGACCTGAACACTCAATACCTCAGGTCATTGGTTAACCGGATCAGCCCTTGATCCGAATGATTCTTATTGGTTAAGCAATACCACGCAATCGTATTTGTGCCAAACATAATCTACGCATCTAAGGGATAAAAAAAATCCGGCACGACAATGCTGTTAACCCTATCATTCTTACAGCGCGGGGCGGGAAAAAATATGGCCGCTCCAGCGGCTATGCAGCCACTTCTCAGAGTTGGGGGTGCAACGCCGCGGCCGCACTGGTGCCGGCAAGCCAGCCGGTGGAAAATGCAGCCTGCAGATTGTATCCCCCGGTGTCGGCCTGCAGATCAAGTACTTCACCGGCAAAATAGAGCCCCGGCACCAAGTTGGATTCCATAGTACGGGGATTGACCTCACGCAGATCGATGCCGCCGGCACTCACAATGGCTTCATCCATGGGGGCGTGGCCGCTGACATCGAGGGTGAAGTGTTTAAGCCAGTGCAGCAGGTTTTTACGCGCTTGAGCGCTTACGCTGTGTCCGGGTTGCGCGGAATCCACCTGTGTACTCTCCAGACAGACCTCCACCAGCTCACGCGGCAGCAGGCCGCGCAGAATGCTGTGCATGGGTTCGTGGGCGCGTTTGGCGAAATCACGGAGCAGGCGTGCATCAAGCTTCTTATCATCCAGCGCAGGTTTCAGGTCAATTTCAAGACTCACCTTGCTCCCCGCACGCAGCGCATCCACCGCAGCCAGACTCAAAGTCAAAATGACGGGGCCAGAAACACCCTTGGGGATAAACGTGAGCTCCCCGAAAGCTTCGCTGTGTTTTTTCCTCTCGACATACAGCCGCACCCCTACATTGCGCAACGTCAGCGCGTTCAGGTGCGCCGCGGCTCCGGTGGAGGCAGTCAGCAGTGGCACCAACGCCGGGCGCACCTCCACAATACTGTGCCCCACTTCCCGCGCCAAGCGGTAGCCCTCGCCGGTGGATCCCGTCGCCGGATACGAAGCCCCGCCGGTGGCCAGAATTACTGCTGCCGCCGCATAATCGGTCCCGGTGCAGCGCACTCCGGTTATGCCGCTGGCATCCATAAGCAGCGCATCAACAGCGGTGGTCGCTTTTATCTCCACGCCACTTTTTTCGGCCCAGCGGCGCAACGCGTGCACAACCTGTAGCGCTTTACCGCTGGTGGGAAACACACGTCCGCCCCGTTCGGTGGTGGTGGTAACCCCAGCCTGTTGCAGCATCTCCAGCAGCTCCGGACTGAAAAAACGGTGAAAGGCCTGCCGTAAAAAGCGTCCGTTAGCTCCAAAATGTGTTATAAACTCAGGGATTTCAGCCACATTGGTAATGTTGCAGCGCCCCTTGCCGGTAATCCCCAATTTAAGCAGGGTGCGCGCCATTTTTTCCACCACCACCACCTCCGCTCCATTCAAAGCAGCCTGTCCTGCCGCCATAATTCCGGCAGGGCCAGCTCCTACAACGATAACTCTGTTTTCCAAGTGTATTTTCCCTCTGGCAGGATGCAAAATCTGAACGCCACGGAACTGCCTGCATAACCTGCAAATAATTGACATCCGCATGCTACTAATTATAGTATGAAAGCCTTTGGTCTTAAGTATGGTAAATGTGTGCCTTAACAAACGGTGCACTAATAGTTAAATAAATACAGCGGGGATAAGTATACGTGCAAGAATTCCGCATGTATAGCCACGATCTTGCCCCTCTTCGAACCCGGCCACACCGCCGCCCTGAAGCCAGCTCCATCTGCCATGTGAGGCAGAAATGCTGGCGCTGAAGTCTGACCGAAGCTGTGCGCGGCTCTGCATGCGTGCAGTGGATACCCTTAAACCCGAATCAGGTTGTTGCCCTATGTCGCGAAAAATACACTTTATTATATCCGGAGCTGAAGGACGCAGCCGCGCTCTATCCATTAAAACTTCGCGCCTGAAACTTTACACTGCCCTCTGCACCATGCTGCTGATATGTTTAAGTATTACCGCCGGTTTCGGGCTGCGCAGTATCCTGCAGAATAATAAACTGCACCAAAATCTGAACCAGGCCAGACATGAATTCGCGGCGCTGGAGCAGCAGGGCTTTCTGATGCTGACCGAACTGCAAACCCTCAGGCAACAAAAAGCCGAGCTTTTCCACCATGAGGTGGCAAAGCTGCGGGAGCGCAGCACTCAGCTCGAAGAGATTTTAACCCAGGTCGGGATTGAAGTCGCCACCACAGACAGCGAAACCCTACCTGCTACAGAACCGAGTCATAACCTGGGGGGGCCCTACTATCCGGTTCCATTGAATGAACCTGAATCGCTTATGGATTTTGCCGGTGAAATGATTAACCTCGCTACGGGCATCCCTCTGGGAGAACCAACCAGCGGCTGGATTTCATCAGGGTACGGCGCCAGAACTGATCCCTTTAACAGACGACGCGCATTCCATTATGGTATTGATATATCTAACCTGCCCGGCACCCCAGTCCGGGCAACAGCCGCGGGTGAAGTTGTTTTTGCCCGGACAAATGGCGGCTACGGTAAAATGGTTAAAATCAACCATCCTGACAACTACACCAGTATTTTTGGCCATCTGGATAGCTTTCAGGTGCAGACAGGCGACACTGTGGAGCGTGGCGCTGTAATCGGCACCATGGGAAACAGCGGGCGCTCAACGGGTTCCCATCTCCACTATGAAGTCCGCCAGAACGACAAGCCCATAAATCCATATCCGCTGATCTTTCTGGGCGAAAAATAATTTTTGGAGTTATATACTTAAAATGTTCGGAAAAAAATCCCGCTCCCCCAGAGCCGCTGGCAGCGCCCCAATATCAACCATTATCGGGGAAAAAACTACCATGCAGGGCGAAATGAAATTCTGCGGCAGCATGCGGATAGATGGGATGTTTGATGGCACCCTGCACGGCGAGCACCTCATAATCGGCGGTTGCGGTACTGTTCACGGTGACATCAGCTGCATCAGTTGCATATGCCACGGACAGATACATGGACAACTTGCCGCCGACAGCACCGAGCTCAAGAACGGAAGTTTTTTTGAAGGGACCCTCCTGACCCGGGGCTTAAGTGTCGAGCCTGGCGCAACCCTTAACGGCGATGTGAGGCAACACGAAGAAGAGATCCACCTGATCAATGAAGATAGCGTAGAAAAGATCGGTACCGACCCTACCTAAAACCTGCTTTAGACAGCGCCGCAAAACTTATCCGGCAACAGGACGACCAGCAGCATGCTGCTGCAGCAGAGAGGTTATCTTGTCTGGCGGCTGGGGGTATGAAAACAGAAACCCCTGTCCGTATCTACACCCGCTGGCACGCAGAAAATCGTACTGTTCGTTCGTCTCCACCCCTTCCGCGATTACATCCAGGCGCATATTACGTGCTAAGTCGATAATCGCCGCGGTGATCGCGGCATCATCACGATTGTGGGTAACATCGCTGATAAAGGAGCGGTCAATCTTAAGGTAGCGGATGGGGAATTTTTTAAGGTAAGCCAGCGACGAATAGCCAGTGCCGAAGTCATCGATGGAGAGTTGAATCCCCAGACTGCTGATCTCCTCCATTATACTGATGGAACCTTCTACGTTATCCATAAGAATGCTTTCCGTAAGTTCCAGATCAAGACAGCAAGGTTCCAGTCCGGTGCGATTAAGAATATCCTCCAGGTTGTCAACCAGCCCTTTCTGATGGAACTGGCGTCCAGAAATATTGACCGCCATATGGATGCGAGGCAGCCCGGCTTTGCGCCAAACAACCGCCTGCTCACAGGCACTTTTGAGCACCCATTCCCCTATCGGAACAATAAGACCAGTTTCTTCCGCCAGGGAGATAAATTCACCCGGAGGGATCATCCCCCGATGTGGGTGGTGCCAGCGCAGGAGAGCCTCAACCCCGAAAATCTCTCCGGTGTGCAGATCAAACTGCGGCTGATAGTGGAGCACCAACTCATCTTTTTCAATAGCCTGGCGCAGGGCTCCTTCTAACATCAAACGTTCGCTGGCACGCTCATTAAGACCAAAAGTGTAAAAACGATAGCAATCGCGGCCTGTAAATTTAGCCTGGTACATCGCCGCTTCTGCAGCTTTGATCAGAGAATCCGCATCCTGTGCATCTTGCGGGTACATACTGATTCCGACGCTGGCGGTAACAAACAGTTTGTACTCATTAATCTCAATCGCTTTGGCCAGCGCCCGCTTAGTGGCCAGGGTCTGGTGCACCACCTCTTCTGCGCTGGACGCACGATCCAGCAATATCGCAAACTCATCTCCACTTATACGTGCCACCGTATCGCCGGAGCGGACAATATTCTGCAGGCGTTCGGAAATACACTGCAAGACTATATCACCGGTTTCATGCCCTAAAGAGTCGTTTATTTTTTTGAAATAATCCAGGTCGAGGAAAAGGATACCCACCCGCTGCCGGGTTTTTTGCGCCCGTGCCACCGCATGCTGGACATGATCACGAAACAGTTTACGATTGGGCAGATGGGTGAGGTGGTCATGGTACACTAGAAAGTCCAGGTGGTTACGGCTTTCCTGCAACTCCTGATCCGCTTGCTGGCGCTCTATTTCAGCCCCCACCCGGGCGGCCATGATAGCCATGACATCCTCGGCCCGCTGCAGGTTCTTAATCTGGCTGCGTGACAACACGCTCACCACCCCGATGATTTTCCCACCACGGCCATAAACCGGGGTGCCGGCGTAACCTTCAGCCTGCAGATTCACTACCAGGGGGGTGTGGGGAAAGCGCTGCAGCAGACCTTCGCGTGCGATAAACATCCCCGAGCCGATGACCTGCTGGCACGGCGTGTTGGTCGGATCAAAATCATACTCTTCCAGATCGACTCCATCCTGATTGGAAGCCAGCGCGAGAATTCTACCATTTTCCAGGCACTTTCCCACGATGCAGCACGAAGCTCCAAACCATTCACACAATTGATGTGCTACCCGCCGGTAACACGCAGTACCGGTGTATCCCAAGGTATCCGCTACCAGAGCCTGAATGGCGGATTCAATCTGTTTGATGGTGGTTATGTCCTGGATAGTGGCCACCAGCCCATCAATCTGGCCGCTGCTGTCAAAAAGGGGGGCTTTGTTGAATAAAACTTGTTTAACTTCACCTGAAGCACAGCGCAGGCTGGTTTCATAGGTGTGCCCCCGCCCCTCACTAAAAACCTTAGCATCTGTGCGGGCACCGAGCTCCGCACGCTCCCCGTAATATACCTGCCCGACATGACTGTTGATCAGATTTTCGCGTGAACGGTCCGCAATATACTCGTAGTTCTTGTTGCACCCCAAATAATACCCATTACGATCTTTGTAAAATATTGGATTGGGAATCGCATCAAGCAGGCTCTGCAGAAAATGAACTTTCTCTTCCAGACGGCGCTCAACCTTGAGCCGTTCCAACTCGGCAGCAGCACGGATCGCAACCATGTGCATGGCTGTCTCCAGCAGCTCCACATTCTCCATCTTGCTCCGGCTGAACACCGTCAGGGGCCCTATCACCTCGCCTTTGGAGTTAAACAGCGGGATTCCCATATAGCTATCAATGCCCATTTCAATGGCAAGGTGATCGAGGGGAAAATTCTTTATTATATCGCGTGGATAGTGCTTCAGACCTTCCAGAATCACGTCAGCACATGGGGTGTTTTCGAGGGGAAACTCAAAGTTATCTATTATCTTGCCGTCAGCATATACCGCTTCGGTGAGGATACGGGCATTATCCGTAGCGGAAAACTCCCCAATGAAGGCGTAATCGGCCTGTGCAACTGAGGTCAGCTCCATTAATAACTGGGCAAAAAACTCCTGCCCCACAAACGCTGTTATGCGGCTGTAGAGCCGGGTTAAGGCAGATTTTTCCGGGGAAGAACCCGGCTGTTGTTCGCTCACAACCATATCCTGGGAAAGGGTGAAAATATAAATTCTATCTTGCCTGTCTTGCTATGGTGCACACTCGGCGCGCACACAGATAACGGCGTTACGTGCATCTTTTCTCAAAGGCGCCGCCTGTTTATTAGATACAGAAACGGCCCAATAACGCAAGCGTGAATCGTGATATGGCGTAGAGCTCCAGCACGTTGTTACTCTGCTGTCCGGCAGAAGAGTCCCCGGCTGCAACTCCTGTGCGGGCAGGGGGAAACGCATAAGTTCGTGTCTGGCAGGCAGACGCCAATCATCTTTGCCGCCATGGGTCAGGCTCCGGCAGTACTCTTGCGCTTCATCGTGCTGAAACAACTTCTGTTTTTGCAAAAAAACACTTAGCCCGTCTGCACCACATTCCCACTCAAGAACGGTCTCCACATGCGCACGCTCACCACATCCGGACAGCCCCAGCAACAGCACCAACAGGGCAGCCATGGCCAACACCCCCGTCTGTCCGTTTGCCCCTCTGCCGCCCCCGGCACCTACCCGAACATGCGCCCACTTTTGCGCTGTTAATTTTCTGCTTCGAACCATGGTGCGCACCATGATTATGCGGGGCAGATGCGATCTTAACTTCATCAATGCTTCTCCATTTGCTGGACTTGGGATACTATCGACGCCAAAAAAAATGTGTTACACTCGGCTGTCTTGCGCATGGCGTTCTGAACACGCCTCTTGCAGGCCTGAAATCTGAACATGGGATGGGGATGTTTTGCCCGTACCCAACTTAAAACTGTATTTCTGCCATAAGATCTCGGGCGCCACGGTTTTCCAGCTACAAACTTCCCCGCTACAAGCTTCCTGTAGCGGGATTCCTGGAACAGTGCGCTTCCTCAAATAGCAGACCGACAACGATGCCAGTGCAACAAGCAGACCATCTTTCAGACAGAGCGCTCTATTTTACGTTTTCCCTGCATCTTGCGACACCTCTCTCGCATGGAACCAGCAGGGTGCCCATTAACCACCCATAAGCCAATGCACCCAGCACCGTACGTGCATCTGTGAAAATAAGAACATGAATGATAAACAACAAGTATTAAAGCAGCTCCCCTCAGTTGATCGGGTTCTGGACTGCCCTGCGCTGACCACGTCGAGCGCCCCCCACTGTCTGGTGCTCGAAGCTGCACGCGAAGCCGTCGCTCAAGCGCGCACAGCGATCCTCCACAGTGCGGCTGCCCATGATACCCTCTGCGCTGCGGCTGAACTCAACGCTATCCGCGCTGATGCGCTACAACGCCTCAATACCAAACTGATACCTTCGCTGCGCACAGTGATAAACGCGACCGGCACGCTGCTCCATACCAATCTGGGACGCGCCCCTCTGTGTCAGGCGGCCCTGGACAACATGGTCAGCATTGCACATGCGTACTCGAACCTTGAACTGGATCTGGAGACAGGCAAGCGTGGGCACCGCTACAGCCATGTGGACGACCTGCTCTGTCGCCTGACTGGAGCTGAAGCCGCCGCCGTAGTTAACAACAATGCCGGCGCGGTCCTCCTGGCCCTTACCGCCCTCGCGCGGGGACGTGAGGCGGTGGTCTCGCGCGGGGAGCTGGTTGAGATCGGGGGCTCGTTTCGGATTCCCGCTGTGATGGAAGCCGGGGGCGTCATCCTGCGCGAGGTGGGCACTACCAACAAAACCCACGTGCATGACTACGCGCAGGCGCTGGGGGAAAAAACGGGGCTGCTGCTCAAGGTGCACACCAGCAATTACCGCATTATCGGCTTTACCCAGAGCGTCTGTGCCGCGGAATTGGTCGAATTGGGACGCAAACACGAAATTCCAGTGATGGAAGATCTCGGCAGCGGCATGCTGTTTGATCTATCAGAATTCGGTCTGCCGCAGGAACCTACCGTGAGCGAACAGGTCGCTGCCGGGGTGGATGTCATCACCTTCAGCGGCGACAAACTCCTCGGCGGCCCCCAGGCGGGGCTTCTTGTGGGTAAAAAGTGGGCCATCGATAAAATCAGGAACCATCCGCTGGCGCGGGCGCTGCGCATTGACAAACTGACCCTCGCGGCGTTGGAAACCACCCTGTACCAATATCTGGATCGGCGCCAGGCGCTGCACAACATCCCGGTCCTGCAGATGCTCAACATGGCGGAAACCGAACTGACCCAGCGCACCGCAGCCTTTGTCCACAGCTTAAAAGAAGAACTCGGCAGCTGCGCGCGCGTAGATATCATTGCAGAAAGCAGCTGCGTCGGTGGTGGCGCTCTACCGGATACCGTTCTGCCGGGGTGCGCCGTCGCAATCCGCCTCCCCCAGCAAGGCCTTGCCACGCTCGCGCTCACCCTGCGGCGGCAGCAACCCGCTGTTGTGGGGCGGATTCAGGACGATGCCCTTATCCTGAACCTGCGCACCGTATTACCCCAGCAGCAGCAACAACTTATCTGCGCGCTCAGGCAGGCGATCAACCCTTCAAAGAACCCCCAGGAGTAAAGGCAGATAAGCATGTCACAGCAACACAGGCACATCATCATCGGCACCGCCGGTCATGTCGACCACGGGAAAACAGAGCTTATCGGCGCCTTAAGCGGCATAAAGACCGACCGCCTCAAGGAGGAACAACTGCGCGGTATCTCCATTGAGCTGGGGTTCGCCTCCTTCCGCCTCGGTGACGGCACCCAGGCAGGGGTGATCGACGTTCCCGGCCATGAGCGCTTCATCAGCAACATGCTCGCCGGCATTGGCGGGATCGACATGGTGCTGCTGGTGGTCGATGCCAACGAGGGGGTAATGCCGCAGACGGTTGAACATCTGCAGATCCTCAACCTCCTCAAAATCCCGCAGGGGATCATCGTCATGACCAAGATCGACCTGGTCGAACCGGACTGGGCCGACATTGTCGAAGAGGAGATCCGTGAAGCGGTGCAGGGGACATTTCTGGCTCAAGCGCCGCTGTGCCGGGTTTCATCGGTAACCAAGGTGGGGATCGACACCTTGATCAGCGAAATTACCGCGCAGGCGCGCCAGATCCCAGAGCGGGACGCAGATGGCCCCATGCGCCTCCCCATTGATCGCCACTTCAGCATTGCCGGCTTCGGCACCGTGGTTACCGGCACCCTCCTGACCGGCACTGCCAATGTCGGCGACAGCGTAGAGGTGCTTCCGCTGGGGGAACAGGTGCGGATCCGCGATATTCAGGTACACAACCAGAAGCGTCCCCAGGCCCGTTGCGGCCAGCGGGTGGCGCTGAACCTGGCCGGGCTGCAGCGCGACAATCTCCAGCGCGGCTGCGTTGTCGCCACGCCGGGATTTTTCACCCAGACCAGTCGCTTCGATGCACGCCTGACCTTGCTTGCTGACGCCGCGCGGCCGCTGAAATTTCGCGACCCGGTCCACCTCTATCTCGGAACCAGCCGCGTAGTAGGCACGGTAGCGCTGCTCGACCGCGACCAGCTCGAAGCGGGTGAAAGTGCCCTGGTGCAGATCCATCTGGATAAACCCCTGGTGGCCCACAGAAAGGATCGCTTCATTATCCGCTCGTATTCCCCCATGCATACCATCGGTGGGGGCATTGTGATCGATCCGGATGCGGACAAGCACAAGCGCTTTCGCCCTGAAGTGCAGCAGGCGCTTACCGAGCTGGAATCTGGCGAGGGGGCATTTATTCTGCAGAAACTCACGGAGCTGCAGTGCGCGCGCATAAAGGAGTTGGAACAGATATCCGCCCTGAGTCGGGAACGGATCGGCGACAACCTGGCGCAACTGCAGCACAGCGGACATGTGGCGCAGATCGCGGATCAGTGGATAGATGCGGGGAGCATGAAGCTCTGGCTCCATCGGCTCAGCACCGCAGTAGAGCAACATCACAGAGAGAATCCGCTGTTGCCGGGGATGGGACACGCGGCCCTCAAGGCGCTGCTGCCCAAAGGGTTAAGCAATAAAGCCTTTGAAGAGCTCCTGAACCAGGCTGGGCTGGAACGTATCGGCGAGTGGATAAAACAGCAGAATTTCAACCCCAGTCCGAACCCACAGCAGGAAGAGATCATCGCAGCAATCTGCGCGGCCTACAGGCAGGCCGGGGTTCAGATCAAGGGGCGCACAGAAATGCTTGGACGCATCGAGTTCGGCTCCCAGAACCCTGAAGACCTGCTCGGCTATATCTTCTTTCGCACCAAACTGATAAAACTCTCAGACGAGATCTTCATCCACCCCGAAAGTTACACCCAAGCGCTGAACACCCTGATCGAACACTTTAAACAGCATCCCAGCCTGACCCTGGCCCAATATCGCGATCTGCTCGGCAGTGCACGCAAACCGGTGCAGGCCCTGCTGGAGTACTTTGACGCGCATAAATACACCCTGCGTAAGGGGGACGCACGTGAGGCGTGGAAACTACCAGAGCGCGCCTGATCACGCGGTATGGGGCAAGCAAAGAAATTCGTACGCAGAGTCTGGCTAATGGGGAAGAAATGCCCCTTTCCCGGGACACATGAACCCGAGGCCAGAATCCCGGTTGCCATCCGGGGCGCCAAAAGCCCTTTCTTGCTCCGGACCTTGCGAACCCACCCAGCGCAGGTAGGATAATAGAAGCGAAAAGACCTCCGAGGAAATTCTGGAGGCTTTTTTTACATTAGCGCCAAAACTACAAAGGTACGTATAACTATGGATGGCAAAAAAATAGCGCTGAGCCAGATGGCGCGCAGCGCCGGCTGAGCGGCTAAGCTGGGTCCTGAGACCCTGGCACAGGTGCTGTGCCAATTACCCGCAAACAACAATCCGAACCTGCTCTCCGAAGATATCCCGTTCGCGGATGCGAGTATCTACCGTATCAGCGAATCCCTCCTGCTGCTGCAGTCGGTGGATTTCTTCACCCCGGTGGTGGATGACCCCTACACCTTTGGCGCCATTGCGGCAGCCAACGCCCTCTCTGATGTGTTTGCCATGGGAGGCCAACCGATAACCGCCATGAATATTGTCGCGTTTCCGCGCTGTCTGGATATCGAGATTTTGACCCGGATTCTGCAGGGCGGCTCAGCCAAGGTTCACGAAGCGGGGGCGGTTCTGGCCGGTGGGCACTCCATCGAAGACGATGAACCCAAATACGGCATGGCCATAACCGGTACGGTCCACCCGGATAAGCTCATCACCACCCGTGGGTGCCGCCGCGGCGACAAACTGATCCTGACCAAGGCGCTGGGCAGCGGCATCCTCACTACCGCGCTTAAAGCTGAAATTTTGCGCGAACATGAGCTTGAATCTGCTATTACGGGGATGTCCAGACTGAATAAGTATGCAGCCACAGCGATGGTTGAGGTGGGAGTCCACGCATGTACCGATGTAACCGGCTTTGGTCTCTTAGGGCACTGCAGCGAAATGGCTGCAGCCAGCAACGTTGAAATCCTGCTTGAAACCGCGACCCTGCCAGCGTATCCAGGTGCGGCAGAAATGGCCGCCAGCGGGCTGATTCCAGAAGGAAGCTACCGGAATCGCCAGTACTATGGCAGGGACCTCCCCAATACGGAGGCCGTGGCTCCATTTGCCCTCGATCTCCTGTGCGATCCGCAGACTTCAGGGGGGTTATTGATAGCGGTAGACCCAGGCAAGGCGCAGTTGCTGTGCCAAGAACTGCAGCAAGTGGGGGAGATTGCCACCATCATAGGGGAAATAACCCAGAGCGCCATCCCTGCAGGGAGAGTACTCATCCGCTGAAACCATTTTGCCATCCCCGTGTGCAGGCGGGCAAAAACAATCCGCAAGGGCATAGGAGACAGCAAGAGTGAAAACTTCGCGGCAAAAGGCGCTATTCCGCGAAAAAGTCCCACAGAAAAACCGCCTTATGCCTGCACCGCGCTGCCGCAATCATTTAGATCTTTTTATCCCACTACCAACCGCAAAAGCCTTCCCAATAAATTCCCCGACCGCGTAATATTCACGCGTTCCGGGGATAAACAGCAGTGGATCCATTTTCCTTACATCAATATCTCCCTTTTTATCCAGACAGGAAGAATCAATCTTCACCTCGACAATTTCCCCCACAAACATGGTGTGAGAGCCAAGCTCGATGGTGGACTTCAAGCGACATTCCAATATCAGATAGGCTTCTTCCAGACAGGGGGCGTTAACATACTCCGCACGCCTGACATGCTGGCTGCACGCCTCTATCTTGTTAATATCCCGGCCGGAGGCGATACCGTAGTAATCGGCCGCGATGACATGATCGGTCCCCAGCAGGTTGATACTGAAGGCCTGCTGCTCTACCAGGCTGGCATGGGTGTAACGTTTTTTCTGCACTGACACCATTACACAGGGGGGTTCGGAACAGCAGATACCGCCCCAGGCCGCATTCATCATATTTGGTTGTCCATCTGCAGCGTATGTTCCAACCAGATATACGGGGGTGGGAAATGCCAGAGGTTTTGCGCCAAGAGATTGCTTCATCTGTATTCTCCTTTGGTTGCGGATGTTATTGAAAATAATTATGCGGGGTCACCAGAAGGGAGCATCCTGAGGCAGCTGAATATTTTCAGGGACAGACCCCACACCTGGTACAACCGCTGGCAGGCAAAGGGCATGCTGGAGTCAATGTATGTTTCAACGCCGTCTGATATTCGTGCCACAAATAGGTGCGCGCCACCCCGGAGTCGATAATATCCCACGGGAATTGATGCTCGTATGGATAGGCCTGATGTACGACCGCATCGAGATTGATTTCATGTGCGCGACACGCCGCTTTTAAATTCTGCCCCGCAGCCATGCTACGAATAACGTTGGCGGCGCGGCGATCAGCGCGGGACAGAAATGCCTGAAGCTGACTGCCCTTCAGTGACTCCACCTGCAGCCGCAGGTTGGGGGTGCTCTTGACGTATTGACGCAGCAGCGCAACCCTCTTCTTCAAGAGCGCAAGTTCTGCCATGCCATGCCACTGAAACGGGGTCATGGCTTTGGGTATAAACGGATTGACCGACAAGGTTATCTCACCCAGACGCCCCAGCGCACGCTGCGCCTGAAGCCATACCGCCCGCACCTCTTCCACCAGCTCGATCATAGCCTGGATATCTGCATCTGTTTCGGTAGGCAACCCGAATAAAAAATAGAGTTTTAGGTTCGGTATGCCCGCGGTTGCGATCATCTGTGCGGCACGGACAATCTGTTCGGTGCGCAGGTTTTTGTTTATAGCGTCGCGCAGACGCTGGCTCCCCGCTTCCGGAGCCAGAGCAATAGTCTTCTGTCCGGTCGCGCGCAGCATCTCAACCTGCTCCTTACTCATGCTGTCTACCCGCAGACTGGCAACAGAGACCGCAGCACCAGCACTACATATATGGGTGGCGACCTCGTCAAGGGCCGAATAGTCTGACACCGCCGCTCCAACCAATCCGGCCGTCACGCCGGGGCGCATATCCGCGTGCAGTTGTTCGAGCACCGTTGCAGCGCTGCGCTCGCGCGGGGGCAGATACACAAAGCCGGTGGCACAGAAACGACAGCCGCGCCCGCAACCGCGCGAGACTTCAACCAGGCGCATGTCACCGAAAGCTGTGTCATTCGTGGTTATGAAG
Source organism: uncultured Desulfuromonas sp. (assembly GCA_964444945.1). Taxonomy (GTDB): domain Bacteria; phylum Desulfobacterota; class Desulfuromonadia; order Desulfuromonadales; family Desulfuromonadaceae; genus JAIVHC01. The sequence goes on along the minus strand of CAYUJC010000022.1, from coordinate 21,304 downwards.
CTGCGACATACGCTGCTATCAAGGTCGGCCAGCCACTGCCGTTTCACCGGGAAACACGCTTGCGGCTCCACCTCCCACCGCAGCACCTCATTTTCTCCATATTCAGGGACATATAGCGCCGGCACGTAGAATCCGGGCCTGGTTGCAAGCTCGTGCAGAATTTGTGCGCGTGAAGTGCCCTCAAGGAGCGCTTCGAGCAGAGGGGGGAGCAGCACTTCGGCTTCGCCGATGGTCATAAGGTCAAACCAGGGCGCCACAGGTTCTGGATTCATCAGGGTACAGACCCCACCGGCCACCAGCAGGGGGTCGGAGGCGCTGCGTTCCTGTGCATCCAAGGGCAGCCGCATCATCTCAAACATGGGAGGCAGATGCAGGTAGTCATTTTCAAACGACAGAGAAAATGCTACGACGTCAAAATCAGCAGGGGTACGGTTATGTTCAAATGAACGCAGCACCCCTTGAGTCTGTTGCAGGTGGCGCTGTTCTTGCGGATCAGGCCAGAATATCCGTTCGCACACACACTCCGGGTGTTGGTTTATCCAATGATACACCCCCTGAAAGCCCAAATTACTCATGGCATTGGAGTACGTATTCGGATACACCAGCGCCACCCGCAGGCGTGCGCCCTGCTTGGTGCTGGTAGCGGCCTGCTCCTGCTGCAGGCGCTGCAGACGCTTATGTGCGTAGATATTCGCCATCGCCATTTACTTCTCTCACCATCTCTTGCTCTCAAAGCAAAACGGGGGCAGGTACCTCATGAAGTACACGCCCCCGTCTTTATCCATTTGTTCCTGAAGTATTCTTCTTATTAAGGTGCCCTGAAACTCAATCTACCCGTTTGCGTAAAAATGTGGGAATATCGTATTCATCTTCTTCAACTGCCTGCATCCGCAATTTTCGGGCACTGTCACGCTGTTGCTTCCGGATAATGGTGGGTACATCCAGATCCACATTGGTGCCGATCCTTCTGGCAGCTTCTTCCTTTACAGCGTCGAGTTTATTGCGCCCCTTCTCGAAGGAAGCACCAAAGCCGGTAGCTATCGCAGTAATCTGCAGGGAATCTCCCATCTCCTCGTTTACCACCAGGCCGACAAAAATATTGGCATCTTCATGCACCTTATCATGCACAATGCGCGAAGCTTCATCAAACTCTTCCATCGTCATGTTGCTGGAGCCGGTGATGTTCACCAGTACCCCTTTCGCCCCGGAGATATCAATATCCTCCAGCAGCGGACTGCTGATAGCCTGATGCGCTGCTTCACTGGCGCGCTTCTCCCCTGAGGCTACACCGATACCCATCATGGCCATGCCACGTTCACTCATAACTGATTTCACATCGGCAAAGTCGACATTAATCACCCCACTGGTGGTGATAATGTCGGATATCCCCTGCACCGCCTGACGTAACACGTCATCCGATGGTTTAAAGGCATCGAGGATGCTGGTGTTTTTTCCGGCCAGCCCTACCAGACGATCATTGGGAATTACAATCAGGGAATCGACAACATCCTTCAGCTCCGCCGCTCCGGCATCAGCTTTAGCCATACGCTGGCGCCCCTCGCGGGAGAAGGGCTTAGTCACTACCCCGACGGTAAGGGCGCAGATCTCGCGCGCCACTTCTGCGATAACTGGGGCCGCGCCGGTGCCGGTGCCACCACCGAGACCACAAGCAATGAACACCATGTCGGCGCCACTGAGGAGTTCGGCAATCCGGCTGCGATCTTCCATAGCCGCTTCGCGCCCGGTATCGGGGTTGGCCCCAGCGCCAAGACCTTTGGTCAGCTTGGTGCCCAACTGCACTTTAGTCGGTGCTTTGCTGCGCTTAAGCGCCTGTGCATCGGTGTTGGCCACGATAAATTCCACCCCGGTTATGTCGGCGGATATCATAGCATCAACCACATTACCGCCACCACCACCGACACCTATCACCTTTATCTTTGCAGACTGGTCTAACGTTTCGTCAAATTCGAACATAGCTCCCCCTGATGTTTAACCGACTCAGCACTACCCGCACGTCGCACGCCGGCGGGATTCCGGCCGTTCGTTATATATACGCCCATGATACGTCCTAAAAAAACTCTCCAAACCACTCTTTCATCCGCCGCATAACTTTGTCAAACAGCCCCTGTTCTCCGCGGCTGAAGTTTTCCATAGCCTGGTGTTTACTCCCATATATCACCAGGCCAACGCCAGTGGCGTATATGGGCGAATTAACCACATCTATGAGACCACCAACGCCCTGCGGCACTCCACGCCGAACCGGCATACTGAAAATCTGTTCCGCAAGTTCCGGCATCCCGGGCAAAATACTGGTTCCACCGGTTAGCACTATCCCTGAAGTGATCATATCCTCATAGCCGCTTTTTATAATCTCGCGGTTAACGAGGCTGAAAATCTCCTCCACCCTGGGTTCGAGGATTTCCGCCAGCAGCTGACGCGACAACACCCTGGGCTCACGTCCGCCGACGGAGGGGACCTCAATGGTTTCATTTTTCCCAACCATCTCAGTGAAACAGCATCCGTATGCCTGCTTTATCCGCTCCGCTTCGGCCATGGGGGTTCGCAGTCCAACGGCGATGTCGTTGGTAAGGTGATTGCCCCCCAGGGCAAGCACTGTGGTGTGTTTGATGGCGCCATCCACGAAAATCGCCACGTCGGTTGTCCCTCCGCCAATATCGACAATGGCGACACCGAGCTCTTTTTCTTCCGGCAGCAGCACCGCTTCTGCCGAAGCCAACGGTTCGAGGACGATATCAGCGACATTGATATCGGCGCGGTTGCAACTCTTGATGATATTCTGGGCGCTGGCCACTGCACCAGTGACTACATGGACCCGCGCTTCCAGGCGCACTCCACTCATCCCCAGCGGCTCTTTGATTCCGTCCTGATCATCGATAATGTATTCCTGCGGCAGCACATGGATCACTTCACGATCCATGGGGATGGCAATAGCCTTGGCGGCGTCGATCACCCGGAGAATATCCTCCTCGGTCACTTCCCGGTTTTTAATCGCAATGACCCCTTGTGAATTCATTCCGGTTATATGTGCCCCGGCTATACCGGCGAAGGCGGAGTTTATTTCACATCCGGCCATTAATTCTGCTTCTTGAACGGCCTTGCGAATAGCCGCCACGGTGCTCTCGATATTTATTACCGCACCTTTTCGTATCCCTTTGGATGGGCTGGTTCCTATCCCCACTATTTCAAGATCATTCTGGGTAACACTGCCAATGATGGCGCAGATTTTTGTCGTACCTATGTCCAGCCCTACAATTAGATTTTCTTTTTGGTTGCTCATTCCAGTCCTTCCCTGTGTCATCTAGATAACAGTATCACGCAGGTGTTATGTTTTTTCGGCACGCAGCCGATTGTTTGTCCATTTCTGGGGTCATTTCCGCTTCTCATCCAGCTTTTTCACGATGAGTTTGCCCGGAACATTCAGATCGATATATTCAATCAGCCCCAGCTCTGTTTTGAGCTCGGGATACATCCGCTCAAGCAAATCCAGTTTAGGGCTGAATTTATCACGCCCCAGACGTAACGCAACTCCGTGTGCTACGGTAAACAACTCAAGACCACGCTCAAAATCAACATGAACCTGGGCAACCTGGGTGATATCGAACACCGTCCGCCGCCTGAGCTCTTTGACCACCTCGACCACCTGCTCTAGCCAGCGGATTCCGGGCGTATGTTCCTGCGCCAGATCTTCGCGTTTAAAGCCCGACACCAGGGGATAATCGAGTGAATCGCCGTGGTGCAACACCTTGAAAATCTGGGCTTCGCTGTCAACGTAATACAAATATCCGAGATTAATAATACAACAGGGAATGTGTTCAGCAACCCTCACCTTTATTCCACGTGGCAACTGACGCTCAACCTGCGCCTGCCTGATCCATTCGTTTTCCTCCAGACGTTTGCCTATCAGCTCAAGATCCAAGTCAAAAGTGCCGCGTCCGAGTCGAATATCTGACAGTGCAAGGATCTCCTCGCGCGTCAGATGCAGATTGCCATCGACCTCGATGTTATCCACCTTGAATGCATCCGAGGCACTGAGCAGATACATGGCAAAACCCGCGCCGGTAAAAAGTGCGGCGCCACATACCAGCAGCAACAGTGCATATAAAACCCGGCTGAATATCTTTTTATAATCCTTTTTTGGTTCAACACGTCTGTTTTTAATGTCTTTTTTCTTTTTGCCGGGAAGTCTGCGACCGGATGTAGTCACGGTCTGTACTGCCGGTTCATGGAGTCCTCCCATTTGCCCGCGCGCTCCGCAGAATTATCACCCGCCTTATTTATCCAGTGCTGCACCATACAGGATACGATCCACGATCTCTGCAAAATTCATTCCTTCACACGCCGCTGCTTTGGGCAACAGGCTGGTTTCAGTCATGCCGGGGATTGTATTGACTTCTAAAAAGAAAAATTCCTCCCCGCGCAGCATAAAATCAACCCGGACCGCGCCTTTACAGCCAATAACGGCATACACCTTTTGTGCCGCTGCCTGAACCTGGGAGTACAGATCTTCGGGCATCGGCGCCGGCACCAGATATTCGGTCTGTCCGAGGGTATATTTAGCGGCGTAATCGTAAAACCCTCCCTGAGCGACAATCTCCACCACCGGCAAAGCCTGCCCATCCAGAACGCCCACGGTAACTTCGCGTCCGGCGATAAAATCTTCCACTAAAACGCTGGAATCATAAGTACGCGCCATGGTGATCGCTTTCTTCAGCTCGCCCCGATCTCTTACAATACTGATCCCCAGGGTTGAACCTTCGCGTACCGGTTTTACCACGCACGGAAATAGCGCGTGGGCCGCACAAAAAGGATCCAGCGCAGTATCTGCCTCGATCAATGCTGAAGCCGGGGTTACCACCCCGGCGGCCTGTACCATGGTTTTGGCCACAAATTTATGCATGGCCATGGCTGAGGCGAGAACACCACTACCGGTGTAGGGAATGCGCAACATCTCAAGCAGCCCCTGGATGGTTCCATCTTCGCCGTGCCGACCATGCACCGCCAGATAAGCAACTTCGGCTCCGCAGAGTAGAAGTTGCTGTGCCACATCTTCTGCGGAATCGAGCGGAAAAGCCTGATAACCCCTCTGTTGCAGCGCCTTCAACACCGCCTCACCGCTGCGCAGCGAGACTTCGCGCTCGGCGGAATCGCCACCAAGCACCACGGCTATCGCTTTACCCTTTAATTCCTCCGGCGTCATGATCCTTTATCCTGTCTTAAATTAAGGAAACGTATTTCCGTTTCCAGCGTCACCCCGGTTTTGCGATAGACTTCACCCTGCACATGCGCAATCAATTCCGCCACATCTGCTGCTGCGGCATTGCCGGTGTTAACGATAAAATTCGCATGCTGTGGTGATATCTGCGCTCCCCCTACTTTGAATCCGCGCAGGGCGCAGGTGTCAATCAACTTCCAGGCGCAGATGCCCGGAGGGTTGCGAAACACACTTCCGGCACTTGGCAAGCAGATCTGCTGCGCTTTTTTCCGATATTCTAATGCCCTTCTCCACCGCGCTACACAGGTATCTCGCCTGGCCGTATGCAGCTGAATGTCCACCGCAAGTACACACATTTGTGCCTCAACGGCGCTGGAACGATAGCCGAACTTCAGCTCGGCACTCTCAAGATACACCGGCTGTCCGTGTAACATAGCATGAACCCCTGTCACCACTGCGCCAAAGGTATGCTCCCCGGCGCCGGCATTCATAACCACCGCCCCGCCTGCACTGCCGGGGATGGCGGCAAGATCTTCTATCCCGCTGTCCCCATGTTCCGCACTCTCCCGCACCAGTTCGCGCAGAGAAGCACCACTCTCAACATGATATTGTCCGGGGGCCGTCTTTTTTATATGGTTAAGGTAGCTCAACTGCACAACCACACCGGGAAAACCGGCATCCGGTATCAGCACATTGGTACCGGAACCAAGCACAACCCAGGGCCAGCTATGGGCAGTGAGGAAGGCAAACAACTGTTGTGCCGCTGCCAGGCAGCGTGGGCGCACCAGCAAGTCCGTACAACCCCCAACCTTCCAGCTATTAAGCCCTGTCAGAGGGTGGCACACGCTGATGTCGGCATCCACCTGCTGCCGCAGCAGCTCCGCCATATGTTGTACTTTCCCGCTATCCCAGTTCATATCATGGCCTTTGTTTAAGCTCCTCCAGCAAGCGCTCCCCGATCTGCCACACCGACCCAGCGCCAAGGGTGAGCACCATATCTTCCGGCTGCAGCTGCTCTTTCACGTGCCTGAGCACCTCTTCGGCACTGGCGCAATACCTCACCCCCCGGTGCCCATGTTCTGCGATAGAATTCGCCAAGTCCTCCCCGTGTGCACCTTCGAGAGGCTCCTCGCCCGCCGCATAGACATCCATGATATAAACCAGATCAGCCTGATTAAACGCCGGGATAAATTCACTGAACAGCGCCCTGGTTCTACTGTATCGATGGGGTTGAAAAATAACCAGCAGGCGTCTATCCCAGCCGGTGCGAGCCGCGTTGAGCGTTGCCTTTATTTCAGCCGGGTGATGTCCGTAGTCGTCCACCAGCATGAACCCGTCAGTGTGCTTGATCTGAAACCGTCTCTTAACCCCGGCAAAGGTGCGGAACCCGACTTCAATATCGCGCTGGTCGATGTCGAGCTCCCGCGCTACTGCCATCGCCGCCAACGCATTCAGGACATTGTGCTGTCCCGGCATATCCAGTCTTATTTTGCCTAAATTTCCTGCGCGGCTGTTAGCGTAGAACTCAACCCCACCATCTTTGTACACAACATCGGTGGCGAAATAATCCGCCTGCCGATTCATGCCATAGGTGACAAAACGTTTTTGGAGCTGCGGCAACATGGTCTGGATATTAGGATCATCCAGACACAGGATTGCCAGACCGTAAAAGGGGATTTTATTTACAAAACTGACAAACACCTCGCGAATAGCCTGGATGTCTGCGTAATAGTCCAAATGATCTCTGTCTATATTGGTAATTACCGCAATCACCGGCGACAGGCTCAAAAAGGAACCGTCAGATTCATCCGCTTCAACCACCATGAAATCACCCTGGCCAAGTCTGGCATTGGAGTCCATGGAGTTGACCTGCCCTCCCACTACCGCAGTGGGATCGACCCCCGCGTGGTAGAGCAGGGCGGCAACCATACTGGTGGTGGTAGTTTTACCGTGGGTTCCGGCAATGGCTATCCCATATTTAAGCCGCATCAGCTCGGCGAGCATTTCCGCCCGGGGGATCACCGGTATCATCAACCTGTTGGCTTCAGTAACCTCAGAATTATCCGACGTAATTGCAGAGCTGACCACGACCACCTGCGCGGTGCGCACATTTTCTGGGCGGTGGGAATAATAGACCTTGCTGCCGTATTGTTCGAGGCGCCTGGTTATCTCAGTTTCACGCAGATCTGAACCGCTAACCTCATATCCCAGGGTCAGCAATACATCAGCGATACCGCTCATGCCGATGCCACCGATACCAACCAGATGTATTCGTCTGAATCTTCCGTACATATAGAATACTAACGTTTCTGTGCCGCCATGCGACACTGATGAAGAATTAAATCTGCGGCACCTTTCGCTGCAACGGTACGCGCCCGCCGCGCCATCATGAACAACTCAGAGCGATTTTGCAACAGTCGGCTGATCTGGGCCGCCATAGTTTCGGGCGTCAGGGCACTTTGGGCGAGCATTACCGCCGCCCCGGCTTCCACCAGGGCTTGGGCATTATCGGTCTGATGATCAGCTGCAGCCTGTGGAAACGGCACGAGCAGCGCAGGTCTGCCGCTGGCAGCGAGCTCTGCTACCGTGGTCGCCCCGGCACGACAAACCACCAGGGTGCTCTGGGCATAAGCGCCCACCATGTCGGTTATAAAATCCACCACTTCAACCCGGTCTCCATATCCTGCGGCATTATAGGCCTGCGTGATCTCTTCTTTTTGGGCTTTCCCCGTCTGGTGCACCACGCGCAGCTGTGGAAACTGCTGCAGTAATAGCCCCAGCGCCGGAACCATACAGTCGTTTAAGGGGCGCGCCCCCTGGCTCCCCCCAAACACCAGCAGCTGCATGGTATCTGTGTGTCCATACGGGAGGCCGAACAACTCCGCGCGCACCGGATTACCACTCAGACACACCTTTTTGGCGGGAAAAGCCTTCAGGGTCTGGGGGAACGCAACACATATGCGTCTGGCCCAGTGGGCAGCCATCCGGTTCGCCAGTCCGGCTGCAGCATTCTGTTCATGCAGAACAACCGGAACCCTGAGCAGCGCGGCAGCAATAACCACAGGCATGGAAGCATACCCGCCGAACCCCACTACGACATCTGGGGAAAACCGGCGAATAATGCCACACCCTTGCCAGACCGCTTGCACCAGCTCTCTCAGCGCATCCACCTTGTGCTTAAGTGAGCGTGCCGCAAAGCCACTGCAGACCAGGCCCTGAAATGGGTAACCGTGGGTGGGAACCAGGCTCGCCTCAATTCCGCGCGGATTTCCCACAAAGAGCACTGCATTTTCTGGATTATGGGCCAGCGCCCGCCGCGCTAACGCCAGCGCCGGAAATACATGCCCGCCGGTGCCACCGCCGCTTAAAAGGATCTTCACCTTACTGCCTCCCTGTTCACCTGGCTGGAGATATTCAACAGTACCCCCATACTGAACATGGTACACAGGAGGCTGCTCCCCCCGTAGGATAAAAATGGCAACGCCAGCCCTTTATTCGGCACTATCCCCATCACCACCGCCATATTCGCAAAAGCCTGCATCCCTAAGAGCAGACTGATCCCAAACGCGCTCAGACGTCCGAATCCGTCCGCGGCGTGCATGGCGATCCGCAATCCCATAACCACAATACTCAGATACATGCAGATAATAAGAACCACGGCAATAAAACCAAGCTCTTCTCCGATGACGGAGAAGATGAAATCGGTGTGCGCCTCAGGCAGATAAAAACGTTTCTGCTCCCCTTCGCCAAGTCCGGCTCCGGTCACCCCCCCGAGGCCGAACCCCATCCAGCTCTGAATTATTTGAAAGCCCGCCCCTAAAGGGTCGGCCCAGGGGTCGAGAAAGGCCATGATCCGCTGCACGCGGTATTCCTTGGTCATAATCGTAACCACCCCCAGGGGGATGACGGTCGCAAAACTGTAAAACAAAAAACGCCAGCGGGTTCCGGCAATAAGAAGCATCATCGCTGTCACTACCACCATCATTGCCGCCCCACCGAGATCGCGCTGAGCCAGCATCAACCCCAGCCACACCAGCAATATGCACATGTAGGGGATATATCCGTACTTGAACTCGCGTATCCGGTCTTCTTTTCTGGTTGCGGAATGGGCCAGATAAAATATCAGCGCAATTTTAGCAGCTTCCGAAGGTTGAAAGGTAAATCCCGAAAAGCGGATCCAGCGCGCCGCGCCGCCAGCCTTACTCCCCACCCCGGGGATGAATACCACCGCGAGGAGGATGGTGCTTAAAATAAGCAATGGGATCGCAAGCCTGCGCCATACATTATAATTTATATGCATCGCCAGCAGCATGACCCCTGTTCCCAAGGCGGCAAATACCGCCTGACGTTTCAGAAAGTACAGGCTGTCGCCGTAGTCGCGCAAGGCCATAAGTGAAGAGGAGGAGTACACCATAAGAATGCCGAAACACGTAAGCGCCAGCGTCAATATGAGGATGGTGGCATTGAACTCGCGTTTTTTTGCCCCCCTTTTTGCCTCTTTTTTCGCCTGCGCAGGTGTCAGCTTCTCCGGCATAGGATCTACTCCAGCCCCATGACCAGCGCGGTAAAAATCTCGCCGCGCTGAGTGAAACTTTGAAACATATCGAAACTCGAACAGCCGGGCGACAACAGCACACTGCCGGGCGCGGGTGTATGTGTATGCGCCTGCTGGACCGCCTCTGCCATGGAGGCAACTATGGTTACCGGGCAGATATCCGCCCAGGCTACCGCCATTTTCTGTGCTGCCGCCCCCAACAGAACCAGGTGCGGGCGCTTCTCCTCCAGCAGCGGGCGCAGCAGAGCATAATCGCCCCCCTTATCCTTCCCCCCGGCGATAAGGGTTACGGGGCCATCGAGCCCGCGCAGACTTTTCTCCACACTGCCGATATTGGTCCCTTTGGAATCGTTATACCAGCACACCCCCCGCAGGGTACGCACCAACTCCATGCGATGGGGCAAGCCGGTAAAGGTACACGCAGCCACCCATATGCGGTCCAGGTTATGGCCGCGCTGAGCACAGGCCGCCATGGCCGCCATCACATTTTCGAGGTTGTGGATCCCTTTAAGTTGCAGTTCAGCGGGATCAAAGCGGTATTCCTCTGCAGAACTGCGCCACCGTAGGCATAGCTGGCATGGAGGTCCACTCTGCCCTGCTCCCTCTGGCTGACTTGACGAATCTGGCCGCACCAGACTGAAACCTGTTTCCAGCGGTACGGTCGAAGAAAAATATAGCGGCTGCGCCTGGGATTCTTGCGCCAGCGCCAGCACCTGTGCGTCATCGCGGTTCAACACCATGAGATCAGCAGAGGTCTGGTTGCCAAATACGTTCCTCTTGGCCTGCATGTAGCTGCACATATCGGGGTAGCGATCAAGGTGGTCTGGACTAACGTTGAGCATGACCACTGTAGCTGCATGAAAGTGTGCCACTGTTTCGAGCTGAAACGAGGATAACTCCACCACTACCACGGCATAATCTCCGTCTACCGCTTCGAGCAGGGGGGTGCCGATATTGCCCCCCACAAAGACTTTTTCCCCACAGTGTCCAAGGATATGCCCTATGAGGCTGGTCACTGTGGACTTGCCGTTGGTCCCGGTAACCGCGATGAGTGGTGCCCGGATAAACCAGCTCGCCAGCTCCACTTCCCCTATGATCTTAACTCCACTGCGCGCCGCAGTTTGCAGCACCGGAATATCCAGGGGTATCCCAGGGCTGAGAACAATGAGATCGGCATGTGCAAACAGAGAAACTGTATGCCCGCCACAGTCAAGGGTTACGCCAGGGTCAAGCCGGGTCATGTCTATGGCGGCGGGTGCGCGCACGTCGCTCAAAACCACGTGGGCGCCGCGGCGGTGGCAGAAAGTAGCCGCCGCCACCCCGCTGATGCCGCCACCGGCGACAACTATATGTTTACCCCGCAAGTCAACCATGTTACCTCAATTTAAGGGTCGAAAGCGCCACCAGCGCCAGGATGATGCTGACAATCCAGAAGCGCACAATTATCTTGGGCTCAGGCCAGCCTTTAAGTTCAAAGTGGTGATGCAACGGGGCCATGCGAAACACCCGCCGCCCGCACAGGCGAAATGAGGCCACCTGAACGATAACCGACAGGGCTTCCACCACAAACAGCCCCCCCACAATAACCAGAACCAGCTCATGCTTGACAATAACCGCTATGATTCCCAGGGCACCGCCGAGGGACAAACTGCCCACATCTCCCATAAAAACCTGAGCCGGATAGGTATTGAACCACAGAAACCCCAAGCCAGCGCCCACCATGGCGCCGCACATAATGGAGAGCTCGCCGGCTCCAGGCACTCCGCTGATCTGCAGATAATCGGCCAGGCGTGCATTCCCCGCCAGATATGCCAGGAGCAGATAGGTGCCGGAGGCCACTATCACCGGGCCTATGGCGAGTCCATCCAGGCCATCGGTCAGGTTAACGGCATTACCCGTCCCGATAACCACCACCGCAATAAGGACAAGGTAGAACCAGCCGAGTTCAGGAGTCACGGTTTTGAAAAATGGCACCGCCAGAATCGAGGTGTAATCGGTATATGTAAGGAGCAAAAATCCGGCAACACCAGCTATCAAAACCTGCCATACCAGCTTGCCTTTAGCCGACATCCCGGCGCTGTTTTTAAATTTTATCTTTTTGTAGTCATCCACAAAGCCAATCGCACCGTACCCAACTGTAACCAGCATGGCGATCCAGATATACGGGTTGGTAAGATCAGCCCACAATAATGTCGGCAGTACAATGCACATCAATATAAGGGTGCCACCCATGGTGGGGGTCCCCTCTTTCTTGAAGTGAGACTCCGGGCCAACCTTGCGGATGGTCTGCCCCAGTTGAAGTTTACTCAGGCGCTCAATAACCCAGGGACCAAGCATGAAAGCCAGGAGCAGTGCGGTTATAGTGGCATAAATGGTGCGGAAGGTAATAAAGCGAAAAACGTAGAGGGCGGAGAATTCAGTGTGTAATGGAAAAAGCAGATGATAAAGCATAGCAGACCTTTAAATGGCAATCCTTTCCGGGCTGGAAAAGGATGTATCTACGCCACCTTTCTGAATTTATGCAACAAGAAATCGACAACCTTCTCCATTCTCATTCCGCGCGAACCTTTAATAAGCAAGCAGTCGTGTGGTTGGATATTATGCGCAAGCCAGCCACAGATATCTGCATGATCATCCATTCTGCTCACCTGCGCAGGTTCAAGGCCCTGTTGGCGCGCGCCCCCGACCAGTTCAGCACTCCACTGTCCGTAACTCAATAGATGATCTGCAACCTGCGCCGCTCTGCCCCCAACTTCGGCGTGGCAATACGCTGCGGCATCCCCCAATTCGAGCATATCCGCCAGAACAGCGATGCGGCGCCCGCTTGCAGGCCAATGTTCCAGCACCTCCAGCGCTGCCAGCATCGACTGCGGGTTTGCATTGTAACTGTCATCCAGAACGGTAATCCCCGCGTCGAGCTCCCGCACTTCCAGGCGTCCGGCCGCCATTTTGACCTGGCGCAGTCCAGCGGCTATCTGTTCTGGCCTGATCCGCAAAATCATGGCCACGGCGGCGGCACTCAGGGCATTGTACACCTGATGCCTCCCGGGCAGAGGCACGCTGACCTCAACCACTTCATCCCCAAGATGCAGGCTGAAATCAATCTGACGCCCAAGCCTGATATTGGTGGCCATGACGTCAGCCTGCTGTTCAATCCCATAGGTCACGCGGCGCACCCCCGCGGGGAGCGGCAACGCCATCAGTTCCAGATCATCCGCATTGAGGACCGCCACCCCAGCCGGCATCAGCCCCTCGAAGATCTCTGCTTTTGCCTTGGCGACCGCAGTTACACTCCCAAGCCCTTCAAGGTGTCCCGCGCCGGCGTTGGTAATCACCGCCACATTGGGGCGGGCAATGGCGCTGAGACGGCGGATTTCGCCGGGTTGATTCATCCCCATCTCCAGAACCATCCAGCGATGTGACGGCGTAAGCCCTGCAAGGGTTAAGGGTAGCCCAATAAGATTGTTGAAGTTCCCCGCCGTTTTCAGCCCCGGACTGCACTGGGTCAGAATCGAAGCCAGCATCTCTTTAGTCGAGGTTTTGCCACTGGTGCCGGTTATGGCTGCCACCGGCCCGGTGAATGTTGCACGAATAGATGCCGCCAGCGTTCCCAGTGCTTCGAGGGTGTTATCTACCTGAATCACCGGCACCGGCAAGCCCCCGATAATCTCTTCACTCAAACAGGCCGCAGCTCCGTATTCCACCGCCTGGCGTAAATAGTTGTGTCCATCGTAGTTGGGGCCGCGCAGGGCTACGAATAAATCGCCGGACTGCAGCGTTCTGCTGTCCGTTGAGATCCCGGTAATCGCAGGAGCGTAAGGAGCACTAAGCAGGCGCCCGCTTACTATGCGCTCTATCTCTTCACTATTCCACTGCATACGTGTTCCTTACATCAGAGGTGGATAATCTGCGGAAATGGTGCATTCCTACACTGAAGCAGTTGTTGGATTAAGTAACGTTTCGTCAGACTACCGCTGCCTCACGCTCCTTTAACGCCGCACGCAGATGTTCGCGGTCATCAAAATGGTGTTTTGTGGTTCCTATAATCTGATAATCTTCATGTCCTTTACCCGCCACCAACAGAACATCCCCCCGCTGAAGCACGGACACAGCAAATTTAAGGGCCTCTGCCCGTTCCTGCATAACACAATAGCCGCCGCGGCCTGCTCTGGCTTCATCAGGACTCAGATGTGTGGCGCCGGTTTTTGTCGCCCCCACGACCATCTGCCGGATAATTTCAGCTGGGTCTTCGGTGCGGGGATTATCCGAGGTTATCAACGCCAACGTCGAGGCACGAACGGCCGCCGCTGCCATCAGAGGGCGCTTACTTTTGTCCCGGTCTCCACCACACCCAACCACGCTGAGCAAGCGTTTCGGTTGGAGCGCAACAACCGCCTCAAGCGCTTTCTCCAGTGCATCGGGGGTGTGGGCATAATCCACCAGAATGAGGGCATCCAGGGTGTTTTCCACCCGCTCAAGGCGACCGGGAACGGGTGGCATCTGCGCCAGACAGGCGGTTACCTCTGCCGCACTTAACCCCATGGCCAGTCCTGCCCCCATGGCACAGCACAGATTTTCCAGATTGAAGGGGCCAATCAGGCTTGAATGGAGCTCTACCGTGGCTGCGGGGGTGTGAATTATGGCCCTGACTCCAGCGAGGCTGAACTCTGCGCTGACAACCCGAATATCCGCAGCAGAAGCACTTCCGGGCCTGGGGTCAACCAGAAGCGCCGCTGGAACTTCGGTGGCAAGCCGCTCTCCATAAGGGTCGGCGATATTGATAACAGCCTTGCGACACCCATATCCGCCCGCGGCAGAGAACAGACGGGCTTTTGCGCGATAGTAGGCCTCCATATCGGGATGATAATCCAGATGTTCCGGGGTTAAATTGGTAAATATCCCAAGGTCAAAATCAAGCCCGACAACCCGTTTTTGTTCCAAGGCGTGGGATGAAACTTCAAGGGCCAGTGCGTCGGCGCCGCAGGCTTTAAACGCCTTCAGCATCTGGTACAGGCTCAAGGCATCGGGGGTGGTGTGGCTGGCCGCAAACACCTGCCCGTTCATCCGGTTGGAGATCGTTCCCATCACGGCGGGAGTCAGGCCGCGGGCCCGCATAAGAGCTTCAAGCATATAGGTCAGGGTGGTTTTACCATTGGTGCCGGTGACCCCGGCGATATACATGTTCTGGTGGGATTTGTGGTGGGTCTCAAGGGGGGGGTCAGCATAGAAGAAGCGTGCTGCATACGCCATGGCGATACGCACATCAGCCACCTGAATTACACAGATGGCGGGGTTGATTCTGGCGAGGTCTATCCGGGGTGACTCTTCTACCACTACCGCGCATGCACCTGCAGTTACCGCTTGGCGGAGGTAGTTATGTCCATCCGTGGTGCCTCCGCGCACCGCAAAGAATACGCTGCCGGGCGTAACCTTGCGCGAGTCCGCGCACAAACTGTTTATTTCTGCCCCGTCTGTACCTGCCACACTCGCCATATCTATGCCATTGCGGCGAAGTTCATCTATCAGGGCCGAAATTATCATATTTTTCTCCGGTTTCTCCAGTGGCTACCTCGGTGGCTGCAGCAAAACCTGCAAACGAGTATCAGGGTCAACGCCATTTCCAGGCGCTGGTGTCTGCTCTACTACACGCCCATATCCTTCAATGTGGATATTAAGATCTGTCTGTTCCATCATCTGTAACACCTGCCGCGCGCTCATGCCGACAAAATCGGGCATAATGCCAGATTCACTATCAACCTGCAACAACCGCGGCCCCAGAGCAGTAAAAGGTGCGAGCGCCGCTTCAGGTTCAGGTTGGGGCGCTGCAGTCGCGCCATTGTCGGTACGCGCCACATGCATATAGCGCAGGCTCTGCTCTACAATCTCAGCGAACACCGGCGCGGCCAGCACCCCGCCATATGCGTCCCCGACGGGTTCATCAAGGGTTACCAGAACCACCAGGCGCGGCTTATCTGCCGGCGCAAAACCGGCAAAAGAACTCACAAATTTATCGGGAGAATATCCCCCCGTTACCGTGTCGACCTTTTGGGCTGTGCCCGTTTTACCGCCAACGGCAAATCCGGCCACTTGCGCCCTGGTACCGGTTCCTTCAGTTGTGACCCCTACCATCATCTCACGCAGCTGTGCCGCTGTTTGCGCACTGATTACCCGGCGCTTGACCTTCCGCGCCACTGTTGTGGTCTGCGCGTTGGTATGGTCAACAATTTTCTCCACCAGATGCGGAACAACAAGTTCGCCCCCATTGACCACGGTACACAGCGCCTGCCCCAGTTGTAGCGGGGTAGTGGTAACCCCTTGGCCGAAGGCGACAGCGGCAAGGTCGATGGGAAACCAGCGGGATGCGGGATGGAGGATCCCGTCGGCTTCACCATCAAAACCGATGCCGGTCTGTTCTCCGAAGCCGAATTGACGCAGATAACGATGAAAACGTTCTATCCCCAGACGCTCAGCTATTTTTACCACCCCGATATTGGAACTGTACTTCAACACATCCCTGACTGACAACATCTCCATGGGTTTGTAGTCATGAATAACTTTACCGCCAACCTTATAGGTACCCCGGCCGCAATCTATCTGGGTATCGGGGGTAACTATCCCCTCTTCCAGCGCGGCCGCAATGGTAAAGAGCTTGAAGGTCGAACCGGGTTCATACGTGTCACATATTATGCGATTGCGCCGCTGTCCTGCTGGATAACGGCCAAAATCGTTGGGGTCGTAGTCTGGATATGTGGTCATGGCGAGGATTCCGCCGTCGATCGGATTCATCACCAGGGCGGTACCAAAGCGTGCCCCGGTGGCGACAACTGCCTTCCTGAGTTCGCGCTCGGCAATATGCTGAACCACCTTGTCAATGCTCAGGTGGATATCCCGTCCCACCTTGCCTTTGATGACATGTCGACTGCTGCCAAAACTTCTGCCAGTCGCATCCTTCCGGGTTACCAGGTAGCGCTCCCCTCCCGCCAGGATGGAGTTATAGTACCGTTCCAGCCCTTCCAGTCCGTGATTATCCACCCCGGAAAACCCCACCACCTGTCCAGCCAACTTGCCATTGGGGTACCAGCGTTTATGCTCTTGGATGCCATCGACCCCTGGTATCGCCAGGGCTTCCACGCGACGGGCCTGCTCTCTGGTTAAGTGGCGGCGCAGCCAGACAAAACGTCTGTCCATCTGCATTTTATCCAACACCTCGGCCGGGTCGAGATCCAGGACGCGGGCCAGATCTTCGGCATAGGTACGATATGCCTTGCTCGTAACCGGGATATCCAGCTCCTGCCGCATCCGGGTCGGATCCAGATAGAATGATTCAGCCTCCAGAGATAGCGCCAGCGGTTCGCCGCTGCGGTCATATATCGCGCCACGTTGCGGGGTGAGTCTGATTATTTTCTGATGTTGTCCGACTGCACGCTCGCGCCACTCATCCGCACACAGCACCTGCAGATAAAAAGCCCGCCCAATCAGGGTCGCGGCCAGCAGAACAAACAGAACGACAAAGCCAACAATCCGGCGCTGGATCGCCTTGAGTTCCCGCTTTTTGTCCGCGGGTCCTCGCCTCTGTATAATAGCTTTAGATCGTGATGGTCTCTGCGATTTCAACGCTGCCTTCCGCCCGGTATGTGTTCTGCTCCGATGCGCCGCGCTCTATTCCCCTGCCATCGAGTTTCTGCCCTTTGATTTGCATGAACAACGTCTGCTGAGGTGCCGGAATGCTGGTCACGTACAGCAGCGCACCGACCACTGCTACTGCCGACAACACAGCAAGCAAGCCCAGCCGCCCCTTGCGCCGCCGCAGCTGCCGCTGCATCCACAGATCATTCAATTCGTTCCACAAGTCTTGTTTTTCGGCAACATCTCTACTGTTCATAGCCTGTTCCTCCCCTGCACCGCCACGGTTATAACCTGCTCAGGATTCGGCTGTTGCAAACCCAGACGTCGCGTGGCGACGCCTTCTATATATTCTGCGCTATTGTATCTGGCTACAGCGACCTGGAGCTGTTTATTGGCGTAGGTCTGCTTACGAATCTGACTTTCCAGCTGGGATATTTCGTATTCATGCCGGGTTACTTCGGTCCTGAGCCATACATGGAACACTCCGATACACAACAGGAGCAATATTGCGGTAACGACGGTGGTTACCCGCACCCGCGCCTGCACTATCCCCGGTGGGGACCAGACCATATCAAGCATTGCTCACTCCTTGTCCCGGGTGCGGCAATTTTTCTGCACCCCGCAAAGTCGCGCTACGTGCGCGCGGATTATGTTCAATCTCAGCACTCCCGGCCCGTATCCCCCGCCGCGTAAGCAGTTTCACCCGCGCCTGCCTGGCACACACACACACCGGCAAGCGGGGAGGACATTCGCAGGTTTGGGTCTGGGCACGAAAGAACTGTTTGACTATTCGATCCTCCAGGGAATGAAAGCTTATGACCGCCAGGACTCCGCCCGGGCGCAACATCTCCAGACTGCTTTCCAACCCTTTTTTCAGATAACCAAGCTCATCATTCACATATATGCGCAGGGCTTGAAACACCCGGGTGGCCGGATGGATGCGCTGTGGCTTCCCGGCGGGGACCGCGCTTTTTACCAGTTCGGCCAGTTGCAGCGTGGTTTTTATCGGGGCGTCCGCACGCGTCTGTTCGATCCGACGGGCAATCCTCTTTGCCCAGCGCTCTTCTCCATATTCCTTGAAGATGGTGCCAAGTTCAGCGGCTGTAAGTTCGTTTACCACCTGTTCTGCGGTGATCCCTTCCGTTTGATCCATGCGCATATCCAGGGGGGCGTCGTGCTGAAATGAGAAGCCACGCTCCTGGCAATCCAGTTGATGCGAAGACACCCCCAGATCGAGCAGAATGGCATCACAGGAGGCAAAGCCTTCGGCCCTGAGGACAGCGGCCAGCGCCGCATAATTTGCCTGATGCAACGTTACCCGCTTCCCGAAAGGAGCCAGCCGCTCTGCGGCGGCCGCCAGCGCGCGCGCATCGCGATCCAGGCCGAGCAACCGTCCGTCAGGTGCGGTAGCTGCGAGGATGTGCTGACTATGTCCGCCCCCTCCAACCGTCCCGTCCACAACCACCGCTCCGGGAAAAAGGTGGAGCAGGTCGAGCACTTCATGCAACAACACCGGCTCATGTCTGAACGCTGTATCTTCCATCATCAAAATCCCAGGGAGCCGAGTTGATCAGACATTGAGCGTAACCGCTCTTCCGAACGCTCCATCTGCTCTACAAAGCGCACATGGCTCCAAAGCTCAAGCTTGTCTGAAAGCCCAACGATGACGACCTCCTTCTCCAGCCGTGCTATAGAGCGCAGCGACGCCGGGATGGCGATGCGCCCCTGGGAATCAAAACCACTCTGCGCTGCAGGGCTGATACGGCTGCGATAGATCACATCTTTATCCGCGCCATTTGGCATGGCCTCAACATCAGCCTTGATTTTCTCCCAGCGTGAAAGAGGGTATGCCACCAAAGCCTCGCTGGTACGTGTGACCACCAGCTGGGTATCGCCAAATTCTTCCTGCAACAGGGTGCGCATTTTTGCCGGAATGCTCAAACGTCCCTTTGCATCTATATTGTTAAAGAATTCGCCCGACAGACCCACTGTTCACACCCCTCAATACACCTTTTGACACACTTTGACACCTATACGTGAGACTATAGCCTCCGCCGATATCTGTGTCAAGATATGAGAAGGGTTAAATCATGCTTGGAGCAAAAGAATAATGGCGCGTAAAAAATAGAAAACAGGGAGATGAAAGATTGGACAATACACTGAAAACATTGGATTTTTAGAGGCAGGGCCGCGGCAGTGAAGAGATAAATCAAATGGAGGGAGGCATAAATAGGTAAAAAAATTTGGACGGGGGGGGAGACATTGCAGAGAAAGAGGATGATGAAATGCCCCCGTTGCCATCTGCACAATCCCGCGGTACGCCTGGCGCTATTTGGTCTGCATGGGGCCTGCATGGGGCCCGCACGGGAAAACCGCCGCAAAGATATCTACGCCATCAGGCCGGGGGCAAGTGCAATTCAATCATCTGGATGCGATGCATCACCACCTTATGCGCAGTCAGGGTCATATCATCTACCTGACAGCTCTGCCCCTCTTCGGGGATGTTTCCGAGGCGTGAGAGCATAAGGCCGGCTATGGTGGTTGCTTCATCTTCATTTATTTCGCGCTGAAAACGCCGATTGAAGGCGCGCAGTGAAATCCCGCCATCAATGAGATAAACTCCACCCCCCATGGCGGTGATGCCGGGTTCCTCCATATCATATTCATCCTGGATCTCCCCCACAATCTCTTCCAGGACATCTTCCAGGGTTACGATCCCTTCAACACCACCGTATTCATCCAGCACCACGGCCAGATGCACTCTGCGGCGCCGAAACGCCTGCAGCAGCGCCTGCACCTGCTTCACTTCGGGGACAAAATAGGGCTCGCGCATCACTTTGAGCATGTCGAATTCTTCCGGCTTGTTGATATAGCGAAAGATATCCTTGGAATGGATCACCCCAACTATATTGTCGGTGTCACCTTTATATACTGGAAAGCGCGAGTGGGTCGCCGCAGTAATCTGGTCCATAACCTCCGCGAAACTGGCACTGAACTCCACCCCATCAACCTCGGTGCGGGGGATCATCACATCCCGCACCCTTATCTGTGACAACTCGAACACTCCATGTAGCATTTTGTGCTGATCCCCGGGAACGGCTCCTGCCCTCGCCCCCAAAGCAATCATGGTCTGAATTTCATCCGAAGACATCTGGGGCTGTTCCGCATCTGCTTTCAGCAATCTTGTCAACAGCAGGGAAAATCTGGTCACCAACCATATAAAGGGGCTCAGCACCCAAAGAATCAACTGAATCGGGCGTCGTACGATAAAGGCTACCAGTTCCGCCCGCCGAGCCGCGAACGTTTTCGGGCAGACCTCTGATATAATCAAAACCATGGGGGTTAAAATCGCAATAGTAAGCAGATCGCCCCGCTCGCCATAGATCCGCACAAAAAACGTGGTCGCCAACACCGACAGGGCGATATTAACAACATTATTCCCTATCAACAGTCCGCCAAGGAGCCAGTCGGGGCGCTGGAGCATCTTCTCGAGTTCCACTGCGCCAGGGTGTTTTTTTTCGACCAGATAGCTCATCCTGCTGCGATCAAGGGCCATCAATGCTGTTTCAGAACCGGAAAAAAACGCAGACAGCGCAAACAACAAAAGCATTGTGGCCAGATCAAGCCACATCTGTTCGGACATAAACCGTTACCTCTTGAATAAAATGGAGCAGATATTAGAATCTGCATACGCCGTATTGTAGCCCAGCCCCTTTCAAAAAAGCAATTGGCACATCTAAGCATAACAGGTTATTATCCCAACTGACTTTATCTGCGGCTCACACTGTTATCTGCGGGTGTGGTGCACGCAGGATATCTGCCTGTGGATTCAGTACTCTAGTACTTAGTACTTAGTGCTTAGTGCTCTAGTACTTAGTACTTAGTGCTTA
>CAYUJC010000021.1:0-34798 GCA_964444945.1 uncultured Desulfuromonas sp. | reverse complement strand
CAGCGGCAGCACCATGTAGAACAGGGAGCGCCAGCCAAAATTCTGCGCCAGAAAACCGCCCACCAACGGCCCGAAGGAGATCCCGGCGTATACACTCGCAACCACTATACCAAGGGCCCTGCCCCGCTGCTCAGGGGGAAACGCGGACACGACCATAGCTACTGTCGTAGCCATAACCATGGCACCGCCGATCCCCTGAAAAAATCGCAGCACAATTACCGCTTCAACGCTCTGACTTAAGGATATCAGCCCCCCGAGAACCGAAAACACCAGCAGCCCGTTTAAGAAAACACGTTTCCGCCCATGGATGTCCCCCAGCCGTCCCATAGCTAAGAGAAACACTGCTGCGGCCAGAGCGTAGGTGGTCTCTACCAGCCCAAGCTGTAATGCGGTGGCACCAAGATCGCGCCCCATCACGGGCAGAGCCACCCCAACAGCCGACAGCATGAAGGGCATCATAAAATGCGCGATACACACCGCAAGCAACAGGGTTGAGCGCGACGCTTTATCCATAGACGTTTCACTGATTTTATCCATATCTATTTTATCTCTGCCCACCACCTGCAGTGCAGATCAACTGCTCAGCCAGGAACCGGCGCAGGGCAAAGTTACCTCTTCTTCTTTCTATTCTGCTGGGCTTTGAGCAGCTCCCCCAGGGTGCCAAGGCCGCTGGCGGGGGCAGGATCGGCATAGCTCTTCACCTCAGATTCGCTCCCCACCTGACCCGCCGGTATCAGGGAAATCCGCCGTTCCTCCAGATCTATTTTCTCTATCGTAACTTCGAGCTTCTGTCCCGGTTGCAGCACATCCTGCGGATGGGATATCCGCTTGCCTTCCCCCAGACGGGAAACATGGATCAGGCCATCAACGCCATCTTCAAGGGTTACAAAGGCGCCGAAGGGGGCCAGGCGACTGACGGTGCCGGGATACTGTTCCCCTTCTTTATAAATGCCACCCACCTTCTTCCACGGGTCAACCTGGGTGTCACGCAAACTGAAGGAGAACTTATTGTTATCCCAATCCAGCTTCTTAACCGCAACCTCCAACTCCTGATCTATGCTCAACACCTGGTTGATATCCTCAACCCGGCCATAGCTCACCTCGGATATGGGCAACAACCCCTCAATTCCACCGATATCGACAAAGGCGCCAAATTCGCGGATATTAGTGATCCGCCCCTTGACAATCGCCCCCTCCTTGAGGGTAGAACGCAACTCTTCGCGCAGCCATTCGCGCTCTTCTTCCTGCACCGCTCGGTGCGAAACCACGATATTGCGCCCGCGCTCGCCAAACTGAGTTATCCGAAACGCCGCGCTGCGCCCCGGCAGGCTCTCTCCCTCGGCCTGGCGAAAACCGGTCTGCGAAAACGGACAGAACGCGCGGATATTGCCCGCCAGCTTTACACTGAACCCACCTTTGACCTCAGCTTCAAAAGTGCCCTCAACCGGAATCCCGCTCGCATGGGCACTTTCGTACTGCTCTAATCCCGAAGTGCCCCCACCAATTTTAGTGGTAAAACGCAGTTCACCATGGGCGCGGGACACAAAATACACCGAAATCTTATCCCCTGCGGCACGGGTGGCGTTCCCTTCGTCATCTATAATTTCAGCGCTGGCCAGCACCCCCTCCCCTTTTTGTCCTACATCGAGGAAGGTCCATTCGGGGCCGATCTGTAGAATGGTGCCTTCGATCTGCATCCCCGGCTCCAGTTTCGTCCCCATCCGCGCAATACTCTGCTCAAACATGGAGGCAAAATCTTCATCTTCATTCAGTTCCTGTGGGGCGTTCGTCTCTTCATTCATACGTGGTATCCTTACGTTCCGGATTGGTGGTTGGAGGTTTTGTTACTATGCGCATCAGCCTCAAATGGTGTGTTTGTAGCATACTCTGTGGATCAATGCAGGAATTTCTAAAGAGGGGGAAGCGCTACGCAGCGAACAAACCAGGAATAACCAGACCCGCGCTGACAGGAAAATATTTATCCTGCGGGGGTGGGCACATCCTGCGGTATGCACATCTTATGCTCCGGATGCGGCGTGACATTCAGAGTCGAATAGGTGGTAACTGTGACCATGCCCGGGCGTCCTCCCTTGATCTGCTTTACATGCTTACCCCGGGTCCACATAACTTCTGCGTTGTGTTCCTGTTTTTGGGCGGAATAGTACGCGGCAATGGCAGCAGCGCTGGCAATATCCTCTGTCTTGGGCTCCCGTCCGCCGGTCTTCAGCACCAGATGACAGCCGGGGGTGTTGTGGGCATGAAACCACAGATCATCCTGCTTGAGCAACTGGCGGGAGATGTAGGCATTGGTCTTGCTGTTGCGCCCCCACATGAGCTGGAATCCCCCCGGAGAGATAGCGGTGCGCACCAGATCCGCCGGATTTATTCTGCGTTGCTGCACCTGTGTTTTACCCCTTGCGCGCAGGTAGCCATGCTCCTGCAGCTCCGCCCGCAGAAGTTCTTCATCCCCGGCGCTCTCCACACTATTCAACTGCTCGAGTATCTCTTCAAGCCAGTTGAGCTCCCGCTCGGTCTCCTGCATGCGCCGGTGGCAATGTTCTATCCCTCGCCGTGCTTTGCGCGCGCGATTATAGGCAGCGTCAATATTTTCCTGCACAGTCCTGGCAGGGTCGAGGGCAATGGTTATGTTCTCCGGCGGCTCGCGATAGTAATCCTGCACTTCAACTTCATCCATGCCGCGCTGCAGCAGATAGCGATGGGCATCAAGCAGCTCGGCGGTATGGCGATATTCCTCATGCCGGGCACAAGCGGTGAGCTCTTTTTCAATATTGCGCCTGCGCTTTCGCAGTTTTTTAAGGGCTCTGGCGGCGGCAGATAACAATTCGGGATTAGAGGCAAAAGGGCGTGCTGCGCTGCTCGGCTCCTGCAGGTGCTGGGTTAAAAACCCGTTTATATCTGTAGCTGTGTTGTCTTCAAGTGGAGCAGCTGGACCGGATTCTGCACGTTTTCCGGGCCACATGGTGAGTACTTTCCCCTGTTTTTCGGGCACCAGTTTTCCATGTTTCCACGCCGCAATGAAAGTATATAGAGGTTCCAGCGTGTGGCGCTGCTGAATTTCAGCGCCGATACGGCATGCAACGCTTCTACTCATGGGCATGATGTGCTCCTGCAGCCAGGTTGCTGGACTGTCACCCATTTCATCTGCAGATTGGATGGCGGTGGCGCCAAGGAAGACAAAACCTGGCGCAACCACAGGAGTGTCCTGCGGGGTGAAAATATCCCCGGGTAGCGTGGACGCGGCAGCACCAGCAGCTGTTGTCTCCGGGACGCGCCGCATACAGTCCAGCACGCCGTTGTCTTCGGCATACAGACACATGTTGGTGTTGCGCCCGAACATATCGAACACCAGACACAATCTGCGCCCCTCTTTGGAGGTGAAAAACAACCCCACCCGGCGGTCATAGCCCAGGATGCGGAGCCCTTCGAGGCGGTGCAGGTGGGCACGCAACAACTGGCAAAAGCGCGGCGGCTGCATAGGATTGCGGAACTTAAAGGCGCATAGCCCTAAAAACACCCGCCCCGCTTCTGCGCTCAGGTACAGGCGCTGTTCCTGCCGCCCATTCCAGAGGACAATAACCATCAGTTCGGGGCGAGGTTGGTGAATTTTCTTGACCAGTGCCCCCTGAAGTTCGGTATTGAGTTGCGCGACAAGCGCTTCGATAAAAAAATAATCCAGATTCATGCTATATTCACCCAGCTTACATTACAGGTTGCGCATAATAAAAATCGGCGTAGAATTCCGACACTTCAAACCCAAAGTACCCTGCCCGTATAACACGACTTTGGCACGACTTGGCACGGCTTTGGCGCAAAGAGGATATTTAAGTTTTGAGCGAGAAAAGACAGAAAAAACTGCAAAAACGGAAGATATTCAATATTATTGAGGCCATACCGTTTCTGCTCATTGCGAGCATAGCACGGATCCTTCCACGCACAACAGCACTGCGTCTGGGTGGTCTACTGGGGCGTGTGAGCCGTTTTGTGCAGCCAGAACGGCGAAAAACTGCGTATGAGAACCTTAAAAGCGCCTACCCGGAGCAAACCGAAACCTGGCTAAAGCAGCAGGTGGTGCGTGTATTTGAACATCTTGGCATCAGTGGCATTGAGATGCTGCGCCTCGACAAATTTACTTCCAGGCAGGATCTGGACACCTATTTCACCTTTGAAGGACTTGAATACTTAGAAGACCTCCAGCGCCAGGGACAGGGGGCGTTCATCCTCTCAGGGCACATCGGCTTCTGGGAAGTGGGGACGTTTTTTATGCCCATGCTTGGTTTCCCGGTAGATTTTGTCGCCAAGAAGGTGCATAACCCGGTGGTACACCGGTTTTTTGAACGTCAGCGTGAGGCGGCCGGGGGGCACTGTATCGAAAGCAAACGCGGCGCGCGCAAGATCTTGCGCTCTCTAGCGGATAAACGGATGGTGTGCCTGTTGCTGGATCAGCATCTCTCAAAGGATGAGGCTATTTTGGCCAATTTTTTCGGACGCCCCGCCTACACGACCCCAATAATCGCGCAGATGGCTCTTAAGACCGGCGTCCCTGTGGTGCCGGTGTTTGTGTATAGAAAGCCTGACTTCACCTACCACGTTGAAATAGGCGCGCCCATGTACTTCGAAGGCAAAGCCACCGCGGAGAACATCCAGAAATATACCCAGCAGATGACCAGCGTAACCGAGGCGGCGATCAGAAAACAGCCGGAACAGTGGTTCTGGGTTCATCGGCGCTGGCGCCGCGTGCGTGGAGAACAACCCGATGCCCAGTAATAGACCAATCTTGCATATTGTCCTGATTGAGCCGGAAATCCCCCCCAATACCGGCAATATCGGGCGGCTGTGCGTTGCCACCGGCGCCCACCTGCATCTGGTTGGCAAACTGGGGTTTTCCCTGGACGACAAGCACTTAAAGCGTGCCGGCCTGGACTACTGGCCCCATGTGAAGTTACTGCGCTGGGACAGCTTTGCCCAACTGCAGCAAGCGTATCCGGGATCAACCTGGTGGATGGCGAGCAAAAAAGCGCCGGCAGCGTACACCAGCGCAAAATTCTGCCGTGGCGATTTTGTCGTGTTCGGCAAGGAAACCGCCGGCCTGCCGGAAACGCTCCTCGCATCTCACCCACCGCAACAATGTCTGCGCATCCCGGTGCACAGCCCGGTCGTGCGCAGCCTCAACCTCGCCAACTCCGTGGGAATTATCCTCTACGAGGCCCTGCGTCAGTTCGAAGCGGATGGAGAATCTCCTGAAAGTCTGCTCCCGGGTGGATCACCGGGTTAATGCCATATTGATGCTGGTTTTCTGTGAGGAAAGATAACAGCAAGAATTACCGGTTCAGCGTTCAGCATTCAGCGGTGCAGCCGCTTTCTCACCAAAGACCAGAACTCAAGCACCTCTTTAAGCCCCAGCACCAAGCAGGCCAGCACATATATAACCATCCCACCCCCCACTGCGGCACCAAGACTCAACATGTTTCCGAGGTTAAAACCCTGCTCCCACACTCCATACTGAAGGATTCTATGGACGGCAAAACCCATCAGGACGGTCGCCGTTCCTGCGCGCAGCAATACACCGGCAAACGGCTTCAGGGCAAGGACCGCCGTCAATTTACCCCTGAGCAGTATAAACAGAGCCAGGGCATTAAAGCATGAAGCCAGGCTTAAGGCTGCAGCAAGACCGATATAGCTGAAATGTTGCATCAGAAACAGGCCGGCGCCGGCGTTAATCAGCAGGGTCCAGAAGGAGACCAATACCGGAGTGCGGGTATCCTGGCGCGCATGAAACAGCGGTACAATAACCCGGCTGATCCCGACAAAGAACAAGCCCGGCGCAAAGGCGATCAGCGCGGCAGCACTGTTGCCCGCATCAGTATAGGTGAATTCACCCCCCATGAACAATTGACTGAACAACGCATGGGAGCACAAAGCTAAACCGGCCGCCGCCGGCAGGGTGATAATAATGATGAGATTGAGACCATAGCGCAGAGAATCGAGCAGCTCAGACTCCTGCCCGTCCGCAGCCTGACGACTCATCGCCGGCAATAGCGCCTGCGCCAGAGACGCGATAAAGATTCCCTGTGGAAACTCAAACAGACGCTGACTGTAATAGAGCCAGGATACGCTCCCCTGTTCGAGAAATGAGGCGAGCAGGCGCGTGACCACCACATTGATCTGATAGATGGCCACCCCCATAATACCCGGAAGCATGAGCACGGCGATGCGCTTAACCGCCGGGTGATCAAAGGTCAGCGTCGGGGCTATGCGAAAACCGTGGTGCTTAAGTACCGGCAGGGTGATGAGCAGTTGCAACACCCCCCCAACGACCACACCCCAGGCAAGGGACTCTATAGGCAGCGTCATGTGCGTGCTTAGAAATAAAGCGCTTGCAATAATGGAGAGATTCAACAATACCGGAGAGAATGCCGGCATGAAGTAATGTCCGTATACATTCAGCACCCCGGTGGCAAGGGCTAAAAGGCTGACAAAAAAAATGTACGGAAACATCACCCTGGTAAGGTCGATGGTAAGCGCCATTTTCCCGGGTACGTGGGTAAAACCATGCCCGACCATGGACACAATCACCGGTGCAAACAGAATTCCAAGAGCGCTGAGAACTCCCACAACCGCAACCAGCAATGACCAGCACTGCCTGGCCACAATGACCGCCTCTTGGTGCCCTTTAGTGCGCGAAATTCCAGAGAAAACCGGGACAAACGCCGCAGTCAGTGAACCTTCGGCAAAAAAACGCCGCAACAGATTTGGAATGGTAAAGGCAATAAAAAACGCATCTGTACCATAACTGGCACCGAACATCGCTGCGATTACCATGTCCCGCACCAGGCCGGCGCAGCGACTCAAGAGCGTTGAAAAACCCAGAACTGCGGTTGCGGCCAACATCTGTACGCGACTCATAAATTTACCTGTGTCTGCATGGGATTATTTATATTTAATTCACGATAAGAGCTATGCAAGTTACTGTTACACCAGGATTTTCTGAATAACATGATTGAACTCTTATCTTGACAGCAGTGCTTCACGGTGCTATAAACCGAGCCCTGTAAGCAGTCGATCATTCACGGCATGTAGAGATTCATGAGGTTCTTGCAGAACTCTGTATAATCCAGTGGCCTGTTGGGTTAGTCTAAACACTGCCCTCCTTTTTCACGCGGATGACGCCTTTGGCAAGAGACTCTTATAAAATCTTATATAAACCCTGAATGTTTTCATTTAAACACCACTTGGAAATATGGAGTACACACACATGGCCAATCACAAATCAGCTATTAAGCGCAACCGCCAGAGCATTGTCCGCACCGCCAGAAACGTACATGTCCGCAGCACTATGCGCACTCTGGTTAAAAATGTGCGCACCGCTGTGGCCGCAAAAGACAAGGAAGCTGCAACTGCAGCGCTGGAAAAAGCGATCCCCTATATCGACAAAACCGCGAGTAAGGGGGTTATCCATAAGGCAACTGCCAGCCGTAAAATCGGACGCTTGACCAAACTGGTCAACACCCTGGCTTAGGCACAGCAAAAAAAGGGGCTTCGGCCCCTTTTCTTAATGCCACAGCACAGACCTTCCCTGCGCTTGAATCCCCCCAGTTTGTATCCCCCCATCTTCCACTATTTCCACTATTTCTCCTGGCGCACTGCTGTCGCGCCACCAAACTCCACCAGGCGCATAACACCCTGCTGCATCAGGGCGCCAGTCTCTCCCCCGCCAGACTTAAGATCCATATCCAACTGCACAAAGAGCTCAAATATAGCCACAAATGCCGCAGCATTGAATGTGCGCGCCTGTGCAATGGCTTTGCCCGCAAAATAGGGATGAATTCCCACACGTTTGCAAATCTCGGGCTGTGTAGCCTTAGCCTCAAGCAGGGCATGGATCTTCCACAACTGGCGAAAGTGGCGTACCAGCATGGTCAGAATTTTCAGTGGGTGCTCCCCATCATGCTGCAGGCGCTCAGTGAGAAGCAAAGCTGTTCTCAAATCGCCACTGCCGACAGCAGCGGTAAGATCAAAGATGCTATCAAGGCAGGTATCTGACACCACCGCCGCGACATCAGCAACATCAAGGATAGTCTCATCTGTGCCGCAGTAACTGATCAGCTTCTCCAGTTCTGCGATCACTTCACTTAGGTTCGTCCCTACCCGGTGGCAGAACAACTGCAGGCCATCTGCGGTAAAGCGCCTGCCCCGTTCGGCCGCGCGGCGTTCAACAAAGGAGGGGATTTTATCTGGGAACAGGCGTTTAAATTCAACCAGTGCGCCCTGTTTTTTAAAGTTTGTAAAGAACTTTTTGCGTTTATCTATTTTTTCGGCACACAGTATCAGACAGGTTGAATCCAGAGGTTTCTTTATATACAGGAGCAGTTGTTCATACTGAGTGGCATTAAAGCAATGGGCCTGCCTGACTATGACACAACGGCGGGGAGCAAACACCGGGTAGGAATATGCAGCTTCCAGAATTTCGTCGACAGAATTATCCTGGGCAGAAAACTGATTGAGGTTAAAGTCGCGATCTACAGGCGCTACAGCGGCATTGCTCACTTGCGTCAGCGCTTCCTGCAACAAAAAAGCCTCCTCACCATGGAGTAAAATCAGGGGAGGAAGCTTTCCGGCTGCGACACTACGAGACAATTCAGCCGCATTCATGGGTGACTCCGCTTAAAAATTGTCCACAATTCTATTGAATAACTCACTTGCCAAACGCGAGCTCAGGGTCTCCTGCGCTTCGGTTTCATAATTAAGCTGCAACGCGCGGTCTCTGTCTGCCATAAACTCCTCGTCCCAGGTCACATTGCCCTGCCACAGAACTTCACTGCCGTCGATGCGTTCAAAACGGAATTCAGCGGTCATAACCGCTCGATATTCCCTTATATTATCTTTCTCATCATACGCGATGGCACTGGTGGTATACCTGGTTATAGCTCCTGTGATTACCGCATCAGCCTTGTCCCGTTCAGACACCACCTCAAAGCCGGGGCGGCGCGTAAACTGATCGCGCACCTCGGACGTCAGGGTGTTTTCTATAAATGGTTGGGTAGTGCGATTATCGAGCAAGGCAATATATATCTTTTGCACATCTGCGGGGATAGCGTCGCCACGCCCCGGCAGATGATACCCACATCCGCTCAGGAGCCATGCCCCTATGCATATACTGATACCGACCCTCACATACCGAGCCAGATAGCGGCCCAGATGTTGTTCCGTATACCTCCAGACGCTGCTCATGCGACTACCACATTTACGAGTTTACCCGGAACTACGATAACCTTGCGGATCGTTTTATCCGCGCTGAAGTGCTTTATTTGTTCGTGTGCAAGTGCCTGCTCTTCGATCTGCGCATTAGAGGCGCTGGCCGGAACAGTTATGCGTGCCCGCACCTTGCCGTTTATCTGCACCACAATAAGCCTTTCTTCCTCCTCCATCAGCGCAGGCTGCGCCACAGGCCAACCGGTTGCATCAAGGCTGGATGGATGCCCCATATTGCTCCACAGCTCTTCGCAGATATGGGGCACAAAGGGGGCGAGGAGGCGAACGGTAGTTTCTAAAGCTTCTCGCACTGCGCCTTGACAGGATGAAGTGTCCTTGAGGGCATAAACACTGTTGAGCAGCTCCATGATTGCAGCGATGGCGGTATTGAAGTGGAAGCTGCCCTCAATATCTGCTGTCACCTTGGCAATGGTCTGGTGGGTTTTGCGCCGCAACGCGCGCGCCTCCCTGCCCTCTTCCCCTTCGATCGGCAGGGCAAAAACCCCCTTATGCTCGTATACTGCACGCCACACCCGATTCAGGAAGCGATAACAGCCCTCTACACTCTGCTCGTTCCACTCCAGATCTTTTTCCGGTGGTGCGGCAAACAGGGAAAAAAGGCGTGCGGTGTCCGCCCCATAGGTGGAGATAAGATGGTCGGGATCAACCACGTTTTTCTTTGATTTGCTCATTTTTTCCGTCCGCCCGCGCATCGCCTCAGCGCCACACGTGGTGCAGGTCCCGCTCTCAACTTCTTCCGGATAGAGCCAGCCATGTTCTGCACAGGAGTAGGTCTCTTTACACACCATCCCCTGGGTAAGCAGGTTGGTAAAAGGTTCATCTATATGCAGCAGGCCCAGATCTCGCATCACCTTGGTAAAAAAGCGCGCGTAGAGCAAATGCATTACCGCGTGTTCTACCCCGCCAATATACTGATCGACAGGCAACCAGTAATCGGCAGCAGCACTGTCCAGGGGCGCTTTGGTGTAATCGGGGCACGCGTAACGGGCAAAGTACCAGGAACTTTCAACAAAGGTATCAAAGGTGTCGGTTTCGCGCCGGGCTGGAGCCCCGCACACCGGGCAGGTGGTCTGGTAGAATTCTGCATGCTGGGCCAGAGGGCTGCCCCCCTCCCCTTTAAATTCAACGTTGGTGGGCAGAACAACCGGGAGGTCTTCTGCTTTAACGGGTACCGGGCCGCAGGTGTCACAGTAAACGATAGGGATGGGGGTGCCCCAGTAGCGCTGGCGGGATACACCCCAATCACGCAGGCGGTAGTTGATACTCTTGATCCCCATACCCTGCTCCGCAAGGTAATCCGCTATCTTTTCTTTGGCGGTCTCGTTGTCCAGCCCATTGAACTGACCAGAGTTAACCATAATACCAGGAGCGGTCCAGGCTTCGGTCATCTCTTGTGCTTTGAGTTCTTCCCCTTCCGGGCTGACCACCACTACAAGGGGCAGGGCATACTTGCGGGCAAAGTCAAAATCGCGCTGGTCGTGGGTCGGGACTGCCATAACGGCACCGGTTCCATAGCCCATCAAAACAAAGTTAGCCAAAAATATCGGCATTTTGCACCCACTTACAGGGTTGATGCAGTACGTGCCGGTAAACACCCCCTCTTTTTCAAAATCTTCGCTGGTGCGATTTTTCCGGTCCTGCTTTTTCACCTTGGCGATGAACTTTTCCACTTCAGCTTTATGCTCAGGTGTGGTCAGTTTAAGTGCCAGGGGGTGTTCCGGCGCCAGACTCATGAAGGTAGCGCCGTAAAGCGTGTCCTGACGTGTGGTAAACACGGGGATGTTCTCGCTACCATCTTCGGTTTTAAACGTAATTTCACATCCGGTGCTGCGCCCGATCCAGTTGCGCTGCATGGTGAGAACCGATTCCGGCCAGCCAGGGAGCTTATAGGTGTCCTCCAGCAATTCTTCGGCGTAGGCGGTGATTTTGAAGAACCACTGATCCAGTTCTTTATCGCTCACCTCGGTGCTGCAACGCCAACAGCGCTCATCTTCAACCTGCTCATTGGCAAGGACGGTCTGGCACGATTCACACCAGTTAACTATGGAACTTTTTTTATACGCCAGCCCGCGTTCAAACATCTGCAGAAACATGAGTTGTTCCCAGCGATAGTAGTCTGCATCGCAGGTGGCGAACTCGCGCTCCCAGTCGTAGGACAACCCCATCTTTTTCAGCTGCTTGCGCATATTGGCGATGTTTTCGGTGGTCCACTTGGCCGGATGGATGCCGTGCTGAATGGCAGCATTTTCTGCCGGCATGCCAAAAGCATCCCAGCCCATAGGATGCAGCACATTGAAGCCCTGCAGGCGCTTGAAGCGGGCAACCACATCACCAATAGAGTAGTTGCGGACGTGCCCCATATGAATACGCCCGGATGGATAGGGGAACATCTCCAGTACGTAGTACTTCTCTTTATCCTTGCAGATATCAACCTTGTATTGAGAAGTCTCTTCCCAGCGCTGCTGCCATTTCCGCTCAATTTGTGCGGGGGTGTAATTCTCTTCCATCACGCCTCTATTTCCTCCGTGCCGTAGGTCTGCGGACCTGACAAACCTATTTGCTAATCAGATAAAAAAACCGGCAACAGCCGGCTTTCATGTCTATAGACACAAGATTTTTCTCCAGCGCCCGGCACCGCAGCATTGAATTACGCTGCCCTGGCACGTTGTTTTGCCACGTTGCCCTGAGTCGGTGCTACGGTAGAACGCCGGAGCTTGCCTCCGATCACATATTACTTTTCACGGTAAGTGATTCGGCCGCGGGAAAGATCATAGGGAGAAAGTTCAACGGTTACCCGGTCACCCGGCAAAATGCGGATGTAAAACTTACGCATCTTCCCGGAGATGTGCGCCAGCACCACATGATCATTATCCAGTTTCACCCGAAACATGGCATTGGGTAACGGCTCGACCACGGTGCCTTCAACCTCTATTGCTTCTTCTTTTGCCAAGAGTGCCTCCTGCTGATATAAAAAATCACTTTATCTTTAGTGTAAAGTGATTGCGTATAGCATTAAATTGCCCGCCATGTCAAGGAGAACCAGGGGTGCGGCCCCTGCGCAAAGCGGAGGGAGCTACGCAAAACCCCTACATTAACAGGCGCTCTATTATTTCGATAACCTTGGCCGACTTAAACGGTTTAGTCACATACCAGTCTGCGCCAACTTCGTTTCCACGCGCAAGGTCTTCCTGGCTTTTCTTGGCCGTAAGCATAATTACCGGCAGTTTTTTTGTTTCCGGATTGGATTTGATGCGCTGACACACCTCAAACCCATCGATCTCGGGAAGCATTATGTCCAGCAACACCAGGTCTACCTTCTCTTTTTCCAGAATTTCCAGCGCTATTCTGCCGTTGGTCGCCCCTATCACCTCAAATCCTCTGGATGTAAGGAGAATAGTTTCAAGCTTGAGCAAGCTCTCTTCATCTTCAACAACAAGAATCGTTTTTTCCCTCACCCGAGCCTCCTTTTAGAGCTGGCAGCACCTGACAATTAGCTGCGGCCTGACTTTTGCGCCAACTAGCAGTATGAACTCTAGCATAAAAAAAGTGCCTGCCCAGCTTCCACCTGCACTTCTTCTGGCCCCCAATCTTAACACACGCGCTGTGCGGTTAAAATCGCAACTACAGGTTTTTGCCCGCCTTAGCAAAAACTGGTCTTACACGGGGGAAGAGGTTGAGATGAACCATGGCTTCAGTGTTCCCTGTCTCTATAGTTGATGCGAATAGGGCACCCGGTAAAGCCGAAAGGTTCCCTGATTTTATTCGCCAGGTAGCGACGGTAGGAAAAATGCACCCCGGCAGACTTATTCACAAAGATGGTGAACGTAGGTGGTCGCACTGCAGTCTGGGTCATGTAGAATAATTTGACCCGTTTGCCGTGATACATAGCGGGTTGATGCGCCTGCTCTGCAGCCTGTAAGATCTTGTTGAGTTCAGAAGTGCCGACCTTGCGGTTATACTGATGCGCAACCTCGGCTACCGTCTCCATTATCTTGGCCACGCGTTGCCCGGTGAGGGCGGAGACAAACATGATAGGGGCAAAACTCAAAAACTTGAACTTATCCCGCACATCCTCAGTAAAGTTTTTCAGCGTAGAGTTGTCTTTTTCGACGGCGTCCCACTTATTCACCACCAGCACCACGGCACGCCCTTTATCATAGGCATAACCCGCGATGGTGAGATCCTGATCAGTTATCCCCGCTTCAGCATCGATAATCAGCATCACCACATGCGCCCTGTCCATCCCCTTCAGAGCGTGAACAATGGAGTACTTCTCCAGCTTCTGACTTACGCGGCCGCGGCGCCTGATCCCTGCAGTATCAATAAGAACGTAGCGTTTCTTATCGTACATAAAGGGGGTGTCGACGCTATCGCGTGTAGTGCCGGCTGTGGGGTTGGCCACCACCCGTTCGTAACCGAGCATGCGGTTGACAATGGATGACTTGCCCACATTAGGGCGACCTATAACCGCGATGCGCACCTCGGTTTCGGCATCTTTCTGCTCAAGCTGTTCGGGCAACAAGCTCTGCAGCACTTCGGTCAATTCACCGATGCCGCGCCCATGTTCAGCGGAAACTGGGTAGAATTCATCAATTCCCAAGGCGTAAAACTCTGCAGCATCCTCCTCCTGTTGCGGGCCATCAACCTTGTTGACCACATATAGCACCGGCTTATCGACCCGCCGCATCAGCTGCGCCACCTCATGGTCTGATGCCGTCAGACCTTCGCGCCCATCGAGGAGAAACAGGATAATATCTGCTTCCTCTATGGCAAGTTGCGATTGTTCGCGCATCTGCGCCAACAAGCGGTCGGTGCTGGCAGGTTCAAAACCGCCAGTGTCGATCAGGGTAAAATGTTTATCAAACCGGGTGACGTCAGCATAATTTCTGTCTCTGGTAACACCGGGAAAATCTTCCACAATAGCTTTGCGCTGGCCTAGAATCCGGTTGAACAGGGTCGATTTGCCCACATTCGGGCGCCCAACTATCGCTACTACAGGCATGCTCTGTCCTCATTTTAGATATGTTTAAGTCTGCTGGTTTTAATCCAGCAGAGTTTGATTCCTGCCATAACGTTGAATCTAGTTATAACCCAGCTCTCGGAGCGCGCGCTCCGATTCCATCCAGTTCTTTTTCACTTTGACAAACAACTCCAGATACACCTTGGTATCTAAAAAACGTTCAATTTCGTGCCGCGCATCGATACCCAGGGCGCGGATCATGCTACCCCCCTTGCCCACCATAATTCGTTTATGGGCATCGCGCCCGACGTAGATAACCGCCTGAATAGAAACAAGGCCATCGCGCTCGCGCTCAGTGAAACTCTCCACCTCAACGGCAACTCCATAAGGGAGTTCCTGATGGGTGCGGCGTAACACCTTTTCCCGGATCATCTCCGCTACGATGAAACGTTCGGGCAGATCCGTCACACTGTCTGCCGGGTAAAGCATAGGGCCAAGCGGCAACATCCCCTCCACCTGGCGCAGCAGCTCATCTACCCCTCCGCCGTCGGCGGCACACACCGGAATTATCCCAGCAAAATCATAGGCATCATGATAATGCGCCATCAACGGAAGGAGCGCGGTTTTATCGATCCGGTCAATCTTGTTGATCAGCAGAACAACCGGGATCTGGTTTTGCGCCAGAATCTGCAGAATAAAATCATCGCTGCTGCCCGGCGCAGATGCATCGGTAACCAGCAGGATAAGATCGACACCGCTGCAAGCAGACAGAGCCTGATCCACCATATACCGGTTCAGTTTGCCGTGCGCCTTGTGGATCCCTGGAGTATCGAGGAACAAGGTCTGCGCATTCTCGGTTGTGTGAATCCCCAGCACTCTGTTTCTGGTAGTTTGGGGCTTGTTGGCGGTTATGGCAATCTTCTGCCCCAGAATCTTGTTCAGCAGGGTTGACTTACCAACATTGGGACGTCCTACGATGGAGACAAACCCACAGCGAAACCCCCTCTGCTCTGTCTGTTCTTTATCCTCTATCATTTAAGCGTACTCTCAATATCATGTTCAGGTTCAAGGTCAATTTTATCCAGTGCCATCTGTGCCGCTTTTTGCTGCGCGGCCTTCTTGCTTTTACCACTTCCGCACCCAATCGCACGGCCGGCGCAACACACCTGCATCTGATAAGAACGCGCATGGTCCGGGCCGCTCTGGCCGCACAGAATGTATTCCGGCGTCACTCCAAAACGAGCCTGAACCTCCTCCTGCAGACGGGTTTTATAGTCACATGATTCGTGTTGGACACGTTCATTCGCCTTGTCATCAAGCAGCGCTACTATTATCTCAGTCGCCCGTTTCAGGCCAGAGTCGAGAAATATCGCCCCGAACACCGCCTCCAGCGCATCCGCGAGGATATTGTCTTTGTCGCGTCCCCCGCTGTGCTCTTCTCCCCGCCCCAGACGTAAATAACTCCCCAGCTTCAGGGTGCGTGCCAGGGCGGCCAGGGCTGACGCACTGACCAGCTCGGATCTCACTCGCGACAACTCCCCTTCGGATAACGCCGGAAGCATCGCGTACAGATGGCGAGCGACCACCAGATCAAGCACTGCGTCGCCAAGAAACTCCAGGCGTTCATTGGAAGCCGCGGGATCCCTGAGCTTTTCATTGGCAAAAGATTTATGCACCAATGCCCTTTCCAGCAGTGCTCTGGTAACGAAACGATACCCCAATGCCCGTTCCAGGTCCTCCAGCATGGGGCACTGCTGCGTCTTGTGAAGAAAGTTATCCATGTTATAAATACTTCTACCATCCTGAAACCAAAACTTGCACCATACCGTGACTGGTTAAAACGCACCAGAAAAATAATCGGGCTGTGCCCTTTAAGGCCACACTGGCGCCAAACGTTCTGCTAGTGGCTCCCGCCAAGCTCCCCCGCTGGCCTCCCGTGGGCAAGAGGCCGGGCAGAGAGAGGATTTTCACCTTGATTCATGTGCTGCGAAACCTGTACTGTAATATCACATTATTACGCAAATTGAGTTAACTGACACAGCAGGCAAGCCCGTCCAAAACTGGGCAACCCGCATAAAACTATATGGAATAAACCAATGCATAAATTCATCACCATCGAAGGAATCGAAGGTTGTGGCAAAACAACCCAGATCATGCGCTTGGATGATCTGCTCCAGAGGCGCAACATCCCGACTGTTGCTACCCGAGAGCCGGGCGGATGCGCCATTGCGGACAAAATCCGCTCCATTCTCCTCGATCCCACCTATGTGGAGATGGCTCCCACCACCGAACTGCTCCTCTATGCAGCGGCACGAGCCCAGCATGTAGAACAGGTTATACGCCCTGCCCTCAATGCCGGCAAAGCGGTTATATGTGATCGCTTTACCGACGCTACCATGGCATACCAGGGTTACGGCAGAGGGCTGGAACGCACCACCATAGAAAAACTTGCGCTCCTGGCATGTGGAGAGGTTGAACCGGAACTGACTCTGTGGCTCGACCTTCCCGCTGAAATCGGCCTGAAGCGCGCATTGGCGCGTAACCACACCGAGGATCTTGATGCCGAAGCACGCTTCGAGCAAGAATCTCTCAGATTCCATCTGCGGGTACAGCGTGGCTATACAGAGCTCCAGCTCCAGAATCCGCAGCGGATAAAGCGTATTGATGCCAGCGGCACCCCTGCACAGGTCGCACAGCGGATTGCCGCTGTGGTTGAGCCCTACATCGCAACATGGAAGCAATAGGCCCAGACTTCATGCCCACTCCAGACACCTTTGCCACCATCGTAGGGCACGAACGCCAGAAAAAGCTGTTACAGCACGCCTTTTCAAGCGACAAACTCGCCCATGCCTACCTGTTCAGCGGCTTTGACGGGATCGGCAAACGGCTTATGGCGCTAGCGCTGGCGCGGCTGCTGTTCTGTGATGCAGGTAGTGGCTGTGGGAAGTGCGGCGCTTGTCGGCGTATCGATCACAACAACCACCCGGATCTGCATACCCTTGACCCTGATGGCCAGTTTATAAAAATTGAACAAGTCCGTGCCTTACAAAGAAAGCTCGCCTATCGCCCCTTAGAGTCGGCACGGCACTTTGTGCTCATCGATGCCGCCGAGCGGATGCACCCCGGTGCGGCAAATGCGCTGCTGAAAACCCTGGAAGAACCGCCCCATGGCACCATCATCATCCTTCTGAGCTCGCAGCCACAGGCGCTGCTCCCTACCGTGAAGTCGAGGTGCCAGCATTTACCGTTCTCACGCCTGCGCCAAGCCGATATTGACAAGGTGCTGCAAAGCCAGGTTGCCGACGAAACCGAACGGAACATCCTCGCCGCGTTGGCGCAGGGCAGCCTGAACAACGCCTTTGGCTCGGATCGTAATTTCTACCTGAATACCCGCCGCGACGTTTTCACCCGCATAAGCCGCCTGCAACCGGGATCCATCCTCCCCATGCTTGACCTCGCCACAGAGCTGGGGCCCGACCGGGAATACGCCGAAGCAGTTACAGACATTCTGATCAGCTGCTATCGCGACCTGTTCATAATAACCGCGCGCGGCTCCAGCGCCCTGCTGGTCAACATCGATCTGGAACAGAATCTGCAGCACCTGGCGCGCAGGCACACCCCCTCCTCAGCTTTAGCCATGCTCGAAAGCATCCTACGCTGTCGCGCCTATCTGCAGCACAACGTAAACCCGCTGCTGGCCATGGAATGGCTCCTGTCCCGTCTGGTTTTCAGCGTCGGTACCCAAGCAAGAATGGGGCAAGAAAGGGGCACAGCCCTAACATAACGTTGCCTGTCGTTGACGAATACGTTACCATACAAAAATTCTCTTGGGCACGCACGACCGCACAAGCCACTTGTGCTACCTATGTGCTGTAGCAGAAAATG
Organism: uncultured Desulfuromonas sp.; assembly: GCA_964444945.1. Taxonomy (GTDB): domain Bacteria; phylum Desulfobacterota; class Desulfuromonadia; order Desulfuromonadales; family Desulfuromonadaceae; genus JAIVHC01. The sequence continues at coordinate 16,662 of CAYUJC010000021.1, read as the reverse complement.
CAGCTCCAATCCAACATTTTCTATAAATATTGATCGCACGCATTCATCATAAGTATTCTAAATATATGCAGAATAAACAGAATAACGATTCCGCTGAACTTCCTGAGCGCCAGCAAGAAACAAAGCCCACCACCCCGGAAAAACAACCAGCGGCCGAAAAGCAGACTGAAGTTGTCACGGTCAAATTTCGTAATGCCGGCAAGCAATATGATTTTGACACCAACGGCTATGCGCTGAAGAAACAGGATCAGGTTGTTGTTGAAACCAGCCGTGGCCGCGCTCTTGGCACGGTGGTTCGCGCTCCGCGCAGCATTATCGACATAGGAAAACGGCAGCTGGAACTGAAAAAAGTTTTACGCCTGGCAACAGAAGCTGACATCAACATGACGCGAATCAGCCGCGCAAAGGAGGCTGAAGCGTTCGACTTTTGCGTGGAACGGATAAAGAAACGCAATCTGCCCATGAACCTGGTCAAGGCCGACTACATGTTCGACGGGTCAAAGATTCTGTTTCACTTTACCGCCGAAAACCGCATCGATTTTCGTGAACTTGTAAAAGATCTGGCGCACCATTTCCATACCCGCATAGAGATGCGTCAGATTGGAGTACGCGACGAAGCTAAACTCCTGGGAGGGTTAGGTATCTGCGGCCGCGAGCTGTGTTGCTCCACCTTCATCACCGAATTTCAACCTGTTTCGGTCAAAATGGCCAAACAGCAAGGTCTGGCGCTGAATCCCAGCAAAATTTCCGGTCAGTGCGGACGCCTGCTATGTTGCTTAGGCTATGAATACGACACCTACTGCTGCATGGCAAAAAAGCTCCCTAAACCGGGACGCAAAGTTCAATATGAAGGACAGGAAACCACAGTCACCGCAGTTAACATTCTGGGGCAGAGCGTGACCCTGCGCATTGATGGAAAAAATATTGAAGTCCCGGTTGCGCAGTTGAACAAAGACCGGGGTAACATCAAGCACGGCAACGCGGTTAAACCTCAGACTGCAGATATTTCGGGTGAATCTGCACCCGGCCCCACCGACGCCCACACCAGCGACAGAGGTGGCCCCGGCACCAAGCGCACCGGAACCTCCCCGACCAAAGGGCGTGGAAGTGATGCAGAAACGAAAAAAGGTGGTGGCGCACGTGAGCCAGCGCGTCCGGAAGGGAAAAAAGCAAAACCAGATTCCAGACGCAGACGGCCGAAGCAGCGCCAGACAACTAAACCGACTGACAAAAGTCCCACCCTGGCGGATACGGGAAGCAAGGGTAACAAAAGCAGCTCCACGCGTGGCATAGTTGAAACATCTGTCAGCCCCGGCAGCACCGAGCAAGAGCTGAAAAAAAGACCCCCGCGGCGCCGCAACAAACGTCGGCCAAAACCAAAGCCACAAGAATAGCAGGAGCTCGCATGGAAAATTCATTTTATATCACTACCCCTATATACTACGTCAACGATGTGCCGCACATCGGCCACGCCTACACTACTCTGGCCTGCGATGCGCTGGCGCGCTACAAGCGCGCGTGTGGCTATGACGTATTTTTCCTCACCGGCACTGATGAACACGGGCAAAAAGTTGAAAAAGCGGCCTTGGCAAATGGGGAAACTCCGCTGGAACTGGCTGACCGCGTTATGCCCCGCTTTCAAGCGCTTTGGGAAAAACTCAACGTAGAAAACACTGATTTTATCCGCACTACACAACAGCGCCATCAAAGAGGGGTGCAAAAGATGTTCCTCCAGCTTAAAGAGCAGGGGGATGTCTTCCTGGGCACCTACGAAGACTGGTACTGTACCCCGTGCGAAACATTCTGGACTGAAACAAATTTGATTGACGGCTGTTGCCCGGATTGTGGGCGTCCGACCGAAAAACTGCAGGAAGAATCCTATTTTTTCCGCATGAGCAAATATCAGACCCAACTTCTCAACCACATCGAAGCCAATCCAGACTTTATTCAACCGCGTTCGCGCCGGAATGAAGTACTCAGCTTCGTGCGTGAGGGCTTACGCGACCTGTCCATTTCCAGAACCAGTTTTTCCTGGGGGATAAAAGTCCCCGATGATGAAAAACACGTGCTGTATGTTTGGTTCGACGCCCTGAGCAACTACATCACCGCGCTTGGATATCCTGACGATGAAAAAGGTAACCTGGCCAAATTCTGGCCCGCTGATGTCCATGTCATAGGCAAGGACATTCTTCGTTTCCACGCCGTTTACTGGCCGACGTTCCTCCTTGCCGCTGGGTTGCCTCTGCCCAAAAAGGTGTTTGCCCATGGCTGGTGGACCGTTGAAGGTAAAAAAATGAGCAAAAGCCTGCAGAACGTGGTGGAACCCAACATGCTGGTGGAAAAATATGGAGTTGATGCCATCCGGTATTTTCTCCTGCGCGAGGTTCCATTCGGGCTCGATGGCGACTTTTCCCATTCCTCGTTGATCAACCGGATTAACTCAGATCTGGCAAACGACTTAGGAAATCTGGTGAGCCGATCGACTGCGATGGTGAGCAAGTATTTTGATTCTGTTCTACCTGCGCCGCACAGAGGCACCGAAGCTGATGCGGCCCTGATAGAGTTGTGTCGCGAAAAAATGGAAGCGGTGGAACAGCACATGAATGCGCTGGCATTCAACAAGGCTCTGATAAGCATCTGGGAGATCATCAGCGCCGCAAACCGCTACATTGACACCAATGCCCCATGGGCGCTGGCTAAAGATGAGAGTCAACGCGAGCGTCTGGGGACGGTGATGTACAATCTCATCGAAGTTATCCGCCTGGTAGGTTTGAACATCGAACCGTTCATGCCCGCCACCGGCGATAAAATAAAAGAGATCCTGGGTTTGAGCGCAGCAGAAAAGCTGAAAAACTCAGGTGAATGGGGGCAATTAAAACCTGGCAGCCATATCAGAAAAGCGCCGCCTCTGTTTCCGCGGATAGAGCAGGAATAAGCTTTCCCCGGGCGCGCTTTGCGCCCGGTTTTGTATCAGCCCCATGCCAGACCCACGGAGTAACGTTTGGATATACATACTACACGACCGGCCCTGGTCGACACCCACGCACACCTGGATGGACCCAGGTTCACCACTGACCTTGACGCAGTGCTTGAGCGCGCGACTGCAGCTGGAGTGCACACCATCATTACCGTTGCCTGCGATCTGGAGAGTTCGCAGGCAAGTGTGGCCCTGGCCCGGAGTTATGCGCAGCGTTCACCCCAAATATACGCCAGCGTCGGGGTACATCCCCACGAGGCGCACACCCTCACCCCGCAGACCCTGGAACAACTGCACGAGCTCGCCGGCCATGAAAAAGTGGTAGCCATCGGCGAAACAGGCCTGGACTATTTCCGCAACCGTTCGCCCCACGAACTACAGCAACAGGCCTTTCGCCAGCAGATTCAACTGGCCCGGCAATGCGGCAAACCGGTGATAGTTCACGCCCGCGCTGCCCACGCCGACGTGCTGGAGATCATGCGGTCCGAAGGAGCACATGAATGTGGTGGGGTGCTACACTGCTTCAGTGGTGACCTGCAGGTGGCCCAGGCCTGTCTCGATATGGGCTTTTACCTCTCGTTTGCCGGCAATATCACCTATCCTAAAAGTGAAGAGCTGCGCGATGTGGTGCGCAATATCCCTCTTGAACGCATTCTGGTGGAAACAGACTGCCCTTACCTGACACCGCAATCGATGCGAGGCAAACGCAATGAACCTGCGTATACGGTCGAAACTGCGGCTAAAATTGCAGAACTGCGCGGCCTCACTCTGCATGATATAGCCCGCATAACCAGCCTTAACGCCTATGAACTCTTTGGTGTCGGTCAAGTGGATCAGGCGGTAAAAATAGCCTACCGCATTCGCAACTCTTTGTACCTGAACATCACCAATCGCTGCACCAACAGCTGCACCTTCTGCACCAAATTTCACGATTTCAAGGTGAAGGGGCACCAGTTGAAGCTGGAGCATGAGCCGAACGCGCAGGAGATCATCAATGCCATCGGTGATCCGCGTGAATATGAAGAGGTGGTATTCTGCGGTTACGGCGAACCACTGTTGCGTCTTGACACGGTAATTGAAGTGGCGCGCTGGCTCAAACAACATCAGGTCCAGGTACGCATCAACACCGACGGTCAGGCAAACCTGGTGCACGGGCGTAATATTGTTCCTGAGCTAAAAGGGCTGGTGGATTCAATCTCTATCTCCCTGAATGCTTCAAGTGCGCAGGAGTACCAGCTTCTGTGCCGTTCGACCTTCGGTGCCGAAGGCTTTGCGGGGGTAAAGGATTTTATCCGTGAGGCAGTAAAAATCATTCCACAGGTGACAGCCTCCGCCGTCACCGTCCCCGGCGTCGATATTGACGCCTGCGCCGCTATTGCCGCCGAACTTGGCGCTGATTTTCGTGAACGGATTTACAATGAAGTAGGATAAGCGTCGATACCGGAAACCCGTTCGCAGTTACTCTTATAGAAACATCTGCATTAAGACACCGACTAACCTGTACATAGAGGAGAAAAACATGTCACAAAATCCATGGCAGCCGCGCCAGGACCCACTAGAAAAGGCCCTGGAAGCGCTCATCAAAAAAATAAAATCCAGTGGTGGCCCCCCCAAAAAACTAGTATTAGGCATTATCGTCGCGCTGGTAGTCCTGTTCGGAGCTCAAAGCGCGTTTTACAAGGTCGATACCGAAGAAACCGGAGTTCTGCTGCGCCTGGGGGTGAACGTCGGCACTGCCCCTCCCGGCCTGCACCTGAAAATACCCTTTGGAATCGATAGGGTGCTATTGGTTAAAACCGGACGGGTACTGAATGAAGAGTTTGGCTTTCGTGCCGATACCCGTTCAACTTATGGCAGTCGAGATTACACCGATGAATCCCTGATCCTGACTGGGGACCTCAATGTCACCGACCTGGAGTGGATCGTTCAATACCAGATCATAGATCCGGTTAAATATCTGTTCAATATCGCTGATCCAAAGGCGACCATTCGCGATCTGTCCGAGGCTATTCTGCGCATCGTTATCGGCAACTCCAATGTAACCGATGTTTTGACCACTGAACGCGAACGCCTGGCCATCGAAGTGCAACAAGGACTGCAGGACACCTTTGACGAATACGATATCGGCATCCGCGTGATCACGGTGAAGTTTCAGGATGTCAATCCGCCGAAGGAGGTGCGGAGCGCATTCAACGAAGTCAACGAAGCTGAACAACAGCGCGAAAGCCTCATTTTTCAGGCCCGGGAGCAATATAACCGTGAAGTCCCCAAGGCGCGCGGTGTGGCTCGGAGTAAAATTCTGGAAGCACAGGGGTATGCTCTGGAGCGCATCAATATGGCCGAAGGTGAAGCCATGCGCTTCAAGGCGCTTTTGGCAGAATACAAAAAATCTCCCGATGTCACCCGGAAACGTCTGTATCTGGAACGGATGGAACAAATCCTGCCAGAAATAAAAGAACTCTATTTGATCGATAAGGATGGAGCTGGAATTATGCCCCTGTTACCTCTGGGTAACAAAGCAATTACCAACGGAGGCAGCCGATGAAAAAACTGATCATTCCTATAATTATATTGTTGGCGCTTGCACTGAACTCCTTCTTTATTATTAACGAAGCGCAACAGGCCATTGTGACCCAATTCGGTAAACCTGTGGGTGGTGTACGTTATGCTGGCATTCACTTCAAGATTCCGTTTGTGCAAAAGGTCCACACCTTCTCAAACCGAATCCTCAACTGGGATGCTGACCCCAATCAGATACCTACCAGCGACAAAAAATATATCTGGGTAGACACTACCGCACGCTGGCGCATACGCAAACCTCTGGTATTCTTCACCACTGTAGCCACAGAACAAAATGCGCGGAATCGCCTCAATGATATTATAAACTCCGTAGTGCGTGACCAGATTTCAGCCCATCGCCTGGTGGATGTGGTGCGCAGCATCGATTATGAAGGCAACCTGAGTATTACCGAGCAAAGATTTGAGCAAGATACCGGCGAAGTAGCGACTATCGGCCGAAATAAAATCATGGATTTCGTGCTGGAAAAAGCACGCCTGAGCACCCCGGAATATGGCATAGAGCTGATTGATGTTAAAATAAAGCGGATCAACTATGTAGATCAGGTGCGCCAAAGCGTATTCGAGCGGATGATCTCTGAGCGGAAAAAAGTTGCGGCTGAATACCGCTCCGAAGGTGAAGGGGAAAAAGCCGACATTCTCGGGCAGATGCTCAAGGAGCTGAAATCAATCGAATCTGAAGCGTATCAAAAAGCAGTACAGATCAAGGGTGAAGGAGACGCAAAAGCTGCGGCAATCTACGCCGAAGCATACAACCAGGATCCGGAGTTTTACCGCTTCGTCCGCACTCTGGAGGCGTATCAGAAAACCTTCGGGGAAAATAACCGGGTTATCCTGTCCACCAACAGTGAATATTTCCAACTCCTGAACAGCGCCCAGGAATAGCATACAGCTCAGATATCGGACCTGCGTTTCCCCGGTTGGCGTACCTGCACTGGCTCGCCCCGGGGAAACAATCCCTCTACAATATCAGCAACAGCTTCATCCCTTTTGTATCTGTTTTTCGGTATCTGTTTCCGGTGTAGCGCCCAGCCCAACCTGGGGCACCTACACACTGTGTAACACAAAAACACACTCTGCATTTATTTAAACTAATCAAGTTTTAAAAAAGAAGGTTGTTTTTCCCCTTCACAATACATTTTGCGCATGAAATTGGCCAAAATTCCTTGCTGAAATGATATTGGCATTATCTTTGAATATATCTATGCGGTGGATATTTATGTGCACTGAATAAAAACTTAATTTCCCCGGAGCAGCGTTATGAACATAACACTTGATGAAAAAATAAAGCCAACCTATCGGGAAGTACTGAACCGTAATCCCGGTGAAACTGAATTTCACCAGGCTGTGCTGGAAGTTCTCGAATCTCTAGGGCCTGTATTGGTAAAACATCCCGAATTTGCCGATCATCGCATCATTGAGCGCATCTGCGAACCTGAACGCCAGATCATCTTTCGCGTACCTTGGATGGACGATCAGAACAACGTGCAGATCAATCGTGGTTTCCGGGTGGAGTTCAACAGCGCCCTTGGCCCCTATAAGGGAGGGCTGCGCTTCCACCCTACGGTCTATCTTGGCATTATAAAGTTTCTCGGCTTTGAGCAGATCTTCAAAAACGCCCTCACCGGCCTGCCCATCGGCGGCGCCAAGGGGGGCTCCGACTTTGACCCTAAAGGCAAGTCGGACAATGAAGTGATGCGTTTTTGCCAGAGCTTTATAACAGAACTCTATCGCCATATTGGTGAGCACACCGACGTTCCGGCCGGTGATATCGGCGTAGGCGGGCGCGAAATCGGCTATATGTTCGGCCAATACAAACGCATCACCAACCGCTGGGAGGCAGGCGTACTTACCGGCAAGGGGCTTGACTGGGGCGGCTCCCTGGTGCGCACAGAAGCTACCGGTTATGGCGCCGCCTTCTTCGTAGAAGAGATGCTCAAGGTGCGAAACAATTCTCTCGATGGAAAGAAATGCGTGGTTTCCGGCAGCGGGAACGTGGCAATCTATACCATTGAAAAAATCCATCAGCTCGGTGGCAAGGTTGTCGCCTGTTCTGACTCCGGTGGCTTCGTCTACCATGAACAGGGGATCGACGTCAAACTGGTGCAGCGCATCAAAGAGGTAGAGCGCCGCCGCATCAAAGACTACGCTACCCACTATCCTGAAGCCAAATACGTCGCCAAAGGCAACATCTGGGAGATCCCCTGCGATGTTGCCATCCCATGCGCCACCCAGAACGAAATCAACGGTAAAGATGCTACCATGTTGATCAAAAATGGGTGCATAGCGGTTGGAGAAGGGGCAAACATGCCTACCACCCCTGAAGGTGTCCGCGTATTTCTTGATGCTGGCATCGCCTATGGACCCGGCAAAGCCGCCAACGCTGGCGGCGTCGCCACCAGCGCGCTTGAAATGCAACAGAACGCGTGCCGTGACTCATGGGATTTTGACTATACCGAACAGCGCCTGCAACAGATCATGCGCAGAATCCATAAAGTGTGCTATGAAACAGCGGAACAATACGGCACCCCCAACAACTACGTACGCGGTGCCAACATCGCTGGCTTTACCAGGGTTGCCAAAGCCATGGTGGCCTTCGGCCTGATTTAATGCCAACTGCGCCTGAACGTCATCTATGCTAGAATTAAACAGACCCGCCTTTTGATGCTGTGGTCTGTTTTTTTATATAGTGCGTAAGTTGGTACCTATGGTATTTGAGCGCATAAAACATCGCTTCGGCATAAAACCTTCCTTGAGCAGGGGAAATATCGGGGTTATAATAACTTTTGCCTTGGCTGGTCATTTACACGAGGCTTGGATCTTTTCAACCTAGGTTGGCGTTGCAACAAATGGCCGGATAAATGCCTTTCACCCACATTGATCAACTTATTTACATATACATTAAAACATCACGACGCCACCCACAGGAGGTAAATCCATGAAAAAAGTTGAAGCGATCATAAAGCCTTTCAAACTTGACGAGGTCAAAGAAGCTCTGAGCGAAATCGGGATTCAGGGGCTGACCGTCAGCGAAGTGAAAGGGTTCGGGCGGCAGAAAGGTCACACCGAATTATATCGGGGGGCTGAATATGTCGTCGATTTTATCCCTAAAATAAAACTGGAGATAATCGTCTCGGACGATATGGCCACCCAAGTTGTGGATCAGATTGCCGCAACAGCCAAGACCGAAAGAATTGGCGACGGGAAAATTTTTGTAACTTCGGTTGAAGATGTTTTACGCATCCGCACCGGTGAACGTGGGGATAAAGCACTATAGCGTTACAGCCCTGCTCCCCCAGATACATGTTCACACTCAACCCAACAAAGGAACCATATAGAATGGGAATCAAGGAAGTACTCGATTTCGCGAAAGAAAACAACTGTGAGTTTGTCGATTATAAGTTTTTGGACTTTATCGGCAGGTGGCAACACTTCTCCACTCCAATCAGTGAATTCAACGAAGACATCTTCGAAGAGGGGCTCGGATTCGACGGCTCTTGTCTCCGCGGCTGGCAACCCATCCATAAGTCAGACATGTTGATTATCCCGGACCCGACCACGGCCAGAATTGATCCTTTTATCAAGCGCCCAACCTTAAGCATGATCTGCAATATTACCGATCCCATCACGCGCGAAGGCTACACTCGTGACCCACGATATATCGCCCAGAAAGCCGAAGCTTACCTGAAATCTACCGGCATCGCCGATACCGCATACTTTGGCCCGGAACCGGAATGCTTTATCTTTGACGATGTACGCTATGCCTCTGAATCACATCAGTCGTTCTACGCTGTCGATTCCATAGAAGGGATCTGGAATACCGGGCGCCAGGAGCATCCGAACCTGGGCTATAAGCCCCGCCACAAGGAAGGATATTCTCCCTGCGCGCCGATCGATTCGCTGCTGGATTTGCGCAATGAAATGGTGATCGTTCTGCAGAATATCGGCCTGCAAATCGAATGTGTCCACCATGAGGCGGCCACCGGCGGACAGTGCGAAATCAATATGCGCTTTGATTCCCTGCTGCAGATGGGTGACCATCTGCAGTGGTTCAAACATATCGTCAAAAATGTAGCCTTTGCCCATGGTAAAACCGCAACCTTCATGCCCAAACCTCTGTACAACGACAGCGGTTCAGGCATGCACTGCCACCAATCCCTGTGGAAGGAAGGCAAAAACCTGTTTGCAGGCGACGGCTACGGCGGCCTTTCCAAGATGGCTATGTACTATATGGGGGGTATCATCAAACACGCCAAGGCGCTCTGTGCCTTCACCAATCCAAGCACCAACTCCTACAAACGCCTGGTGCCGGGATATGAGGCTCCAATAAACCTGGCCTACTCCAACAGCAACCGCTCTGCTTCTTTGCGGATTCCGATAACGAACAACGATAAAGCCAAGCGCATTGAATACAGAACCCCGGACCCCTCTGCTAACGGGTACTTGGCATTTGCCGCCATGTTGATGGCCGGCCTCGACGGCATCGAAAACAAGATCGATCCAGGCCAGCCGCTGGACAAAGATATCTACGGCCTGTCGCCGGAAAAACTCAGAGAAATTCCTTCCGTTGCCGGCACCCTCAATGAAGCCCTCAACTGCCTGAATGACGACCACGAATTCCTCCTCAAAGGGGATGTTTTCACCGAAGATGTGATCGACATGTGGATCAACTATAAAAAAGAGGCAGAAGTTGACCCGGTACGCATGCGCCCCTGCCCCGAAGAATTCTCTCTGTACTTCGACTGCTGATCCGCTCAAGTCCCCAACAGCCTAATTACGACCTGTAAATAACAGAGCCTCTGCGGATATTTCCCGGAGGCTCTGTTTAATGGTGCATTAAACAGCCTGTGATTATCCTACATTGTTTTTATCCTCTCCATTATTGCGGCTTTGGGTCAGCGCATTCATCTTTGGTCTCATACCTATCTTTTCTAGTTGGAATTTAACTCTTGGTGAGGGGGCGCCATTTTCTTATTGGCTCTTATGCTCTGCGCGGGATCGAGCGGTAATCAACGCTCAAGAAAACTGGTGGCATCCTCTGAAGGATAAGCTTATCGATTTGCAATTCGTTAGCTTCGTGCCAGAATTGAACGTAACGCCCCACACAAAACATTCTGGGCAAAATTGTTACCTTGGCGCTTATCCCACCCTCTTTTATTCCGCCTGAACTCAATGGAGCCCTTGATGGCCGACTTCCCCCTTCCCCCTAATCCTCATGCCCTGGCGGTCCTTGCTCTGGCGCTGCTGGCGCTGTTGCTTTTCACCAGAGAAAAGCTCCCCCTGGAAACATCGAGCCTTTTGATCCTGGCTTCTCTTGCCCTTGGGTTTGAGCTGTTTCCGTTTCAGGTGGATGGCAAGATTTTACGTGCGGTCGATTTTTTTCAGGGATTTGGCCATGAAGCATTGGTTGCGGTCTGTGCGCTGATGATCGCAGGCCAGGGCATCGTGCGAACTGGCGGACTGGAACCTGTTGGTCGAGGGCTGGCGCGGTTATGGAAGAGCAGCCCAAGTGTTTCCCTGCTGGCCACTCTGCTCAGCGGCGCTTTTATCAGCGCCTTTATCAATAATGTTCCGGTGGTTGTGTTGATGCTGCCAATCCTCATCAGTGTCTCTGTCCGCACCGGAATCAAGTCTGCCGGCATGCTGATGCCAATGGGCTTTGCAACCCTGCTGGGGGGAACCTGCACCACCATTGGAACCTCGACAAACCTGCTGGTGGTTTCAGTTGCTGCCGACATGGGATTGCGCCGCATGGAGATGTTTGATTTTCTGCTTCCAGCAGCCATTGCCGCCGGGGTCGGGATTGTTTACCTCTGGCTTGTCGTTCCGCGCATTATTCCGGAGAGGAAACTGGCGCTGGCCGACACCGCTCCAAGGGTCTTTTCCGCCCATCTGGCGCTAATGGAAGAGAGCGGTAGTGTCGGAAAGACGTTGGCTGAGGTGCTGAAGAAGGTGGATGGTGCCATCAAAATCCGCAGTATAAGGCGCGGTCCCGACAATTTCACCCTGCCCCTCCCGAGTGTTGTGCTCAAGGCCGGTGACCAGCTGATTATCCGCGATACTCCCGCGCGGCTGAAGGAGTTCGAGCAGGTGCTGGAGGGGGTTCTATATGCAGATGAATCGTTGGGACGACCGGTTGATGTGGATCACCCTCTTATGGCCGAAGATCAACAGGTGGCGCAGATTGCCGTCATTCAAGGTTCGCCCCTGCAGGGGCGAACCCTCAAAGGTCTTCGGATGGCGGAGCGCTACGGCATCATCATTCTAGCCATCCACCGAGCGGGGAAGTCGTTACTGAAAGGGATCAGTCAAAGTAGCGAACTCCGGCTCCAGGCCGGGGATATTTTTTTAGTGCAGGGGGCGCGCACCAAAATAGCAGAGCTTAAAAAAGAACAGGGCTTCCTGGTGCTCGATGCCACCACGGATCTCCCCTACACAAAAAAGGCGCCGCTGGCGCTGGGTATCATGCTGCTGATTATTCTTACTGCCGCTACGGGTCTACTGCCGATAGCTATCAGTGCGGTCTGCGGCGCTCTCCTTATGATCGCCACCGGATGCCTGAGCTGGCGTGACGCCACCAATGCCTTGAGCGCCCAGGTCGTATTGATCGTCACCGCCAGCCTGGCCCTCGGTTCGGCATTGCTGAAAACAGGAGGGGCCGATTATCTGGCGCAGCTGTTTCTCCACCTTGCCGGTGATGCTTCTCCACGGTTCATGCTCAGTGGCCTGATGCTGCTGATGGCCGTATTCACCAACGTCGTCTCCAACAACGCCACCGCCGTCATCGGAACCCCGATTGCGGTCTCAATCGCCTACCAGATGGGGCAACCTGCAGAACCCTTTGTGCTTGCAGTGCTGTTCGGTGCCAATATGAGCTTTGCCACGCCGATGGCCTACAAAACCAACCTGTTGATTATGAATGCCGGGGAATACACATTTAATGACTTTTTGCGGATTGGGATTCCCCTGGTATTAATTCTCTGGGGCACTCTGTCTGTGGTGCTGCCAAAAATATATGGCCTCTGACAGGCTTTTTCAATCGCCACCTGCTGGAGACCACGGGCGGGGGATACAATCAATCATTGCTTAATTAAACACTTGATTCGGCCGTCAATTCTGGGCACCTTATCTTATGCGCAACAGCTTTCTTGCTAACGACGGGCTGACTACCACGCTTGGTGCTAAACCTATGTTAAAGCGATCTGACTTCGATTTGTTTGCAACGAGCCTGTATTCCAGTGCGCGCAACAGATTCAACTTGACAACATTTTGTGGTTTCGATCACAACCCCCGTTTCAGGAGCTTCCATGACCCCGCCCGGCAGTGAAATGTTTTTTGCGGTACGCCCACGTCTTATCGGCCACTACTTTGGCCAGTTCTGCCTTATTATCGCCGGGTTGAATCTTGTTACGCTGGCAGTCGCGCTGTTTTCAGCTTCATGGCAGGTATCTCTGAGCTACCTGCTGATCATTATCGCTCTGGTGCTGACCTGGCTGGGACTGCGACGTATCCGGGTTGGCACCCGCATCCAGAGGAATGAAGCCATGGTGCTGGTGGCACTGGTGTTTCTGGTGGTACCGTTCATTATGACCATTCCGCTGGTGGTCGCCGGAATACCGTTCATGGATGCGCTGTTTGAAACCATCTCAGCGGTCACCACCACCGGGCTCAGCACCCTGCCCGGCCTGGAAGGTCAACCGCTGATTTTCAGCTTTTCCCGTGCATGGATGCAGTGGTATGGCGGTTTGGGCATCGTGGTGTTTTCACTGGCGCTGGTTATCCGCCCCGGCATGTCAGCTCTGCGGCTGGCCAGCCTTGACGTACCGGATGATCTGGTCGGCGGCACCCGTGCTCATGCCCGGCGGGTGTTGAGGGTCTACAGTGCGGTTACCCTGGCGGGGATTATCTTTTGGCTGCTGCTCGGCGGTTCTCTGCGCGACGCGGTGCCCTACATCCTGTCTGCCGTCTCTACCGGTGGCTTTGCCCCAACCTCCGGCAGCTTTGCCGATCTGCCCCACGTGCGGCTGGCCTGGGTTGCCACCCTCACCACCCTGGCTGGAGCGCTCCCGCTGGTGCTATATCACCAGGCATGGCGCGGTGGCCTGCGCCCCCTGCTGGACAACCTCGAAATACGCCTGTTGTTCCTGCTCGTATTTAGCTTTACCGCCCTGATGAGCCTTACGCTATGGAGTCACGGCTACACATGGAGTGCAGCCTTGCACCATGCTTCACTTATGGTGTGTTCGGCGCAGACCACCGCCGGATTTTCCAGTCTCGATTCCGCCAGCCTGGATAATGTATCCAAATTACTCTTGATCCTGTCCATGTGTATTGGCGGGGGTGTCGGCTCCACCGCCGGGGGCTTTAAGCTCCTGCGTCTGTTAGTGTTCATCGGCCTGATTCGCCACTTTGTGCGCACCACATGCGTGCCACCCAATACCGTTATCCGACAAAAACTCGGCAAACGGGTCATTGAGCCTGGCGAGGCCAGAGACGCGCTCATGCTCATACTGCTATTTGTAGGGGTCATCGTACTGTCGTGGCTGCCATTCGTCGCCTATGGATATACGCCGCTGGATGCTCTGTTTGAAGTAGTCTCCGCCAGTGCTACCGTGGGCCTGTCTACCGGCATTGCCGCGCAACAGTTGCCCCTTGTGCTTAAAAGTGTATTATGTGTGGATATGTTTCTCGGTCGTCTCGAATGTGTCGCCTGGCTGGTTTTCTTTTATCCCCGCACCTGGTTCGGTAGAAAGCGAGATATCTGATGAGAATTGTGTTTGTTGGCGCCGGAGACCTCACGGTGGAAACCGCCTCCCTCCTGATCAGCCGCGGCCATGAAGTGGTGATTATCGAAGAGGACAAGGGGCGGATCGAAGCCCTCAGCGACACCCTTGACTGCAGCTTTCTGCACGGGGATGGCAGCCGCCCCAACATCCTCCAGGATGCCGGACCCGAACACGCCGACTACCTGTTCTGTCTGACAGAAAATGACCAGTATAATATCATCGCCGCTCTGGTCGGGCGCTCCCTTGGGTATGGATATGTCGTGGTGCAGATCCATGACCTGGACTATCTCAATATCTGCCGCGAGTTGCACCTCGAACACACCGTCACCCCATCAAAAACCATCAGCCGCTACCTGGCCGATACTGTCTCCGGGGTTGATATCCTCGAACTCTCCTCGATCATCAAGTACGAAGCACGCTTCCTCACGGTGCAGATCACCGCCGACAACAAGGGGAAAATCGACACCTTCGATCTCCCCAAAGAGGCACGGATAATCGGAATTTATCGCGACAACCAATTTCTTATCCCCGATTCAGACACCAACCTGCAAGAAAATGATGAAGCACTTATTCTCACCCACAGTAAGCATCTATCCGAATTGACCGAACGCTTTGCCCTGAAAAAAGGATAGCCCCCAGGCTGAAAAACTGGCGGAGAGGAACCTGCTGAAAGAAACCATCAAACGGGTAAAAAGATGCATATGCGTTTTCGCTACAAACTCCTGCTCCTGCTCTTGGCGGTAAGTCTGGTTCCACTGCTCCTCAACGGAGCGCTGTATCAGGCCACGTTGCGCAAAATAAGCACCAGATTAGCCACCGAAACCAGAGACACCCTGCAGGAGCACACCGTTGCGCAGTTACAGGCTCTGGTTCACTATCAAGCGCTGCTGTTACACCGAGATCGTGCTTTTATCCTGCAGGCGCTCAGTACGCAAACACGCGAAATTGAGCATATTCTGGCCCAAAAAGACATCCTCACAGCTTCTGAACTGACGCCATCCTACCGTTCTATCCAACAGGCAAATCCGGAATATTTTATCTGGCATGCAACCTATTTGAGCTCAGGGCTGGAGTCTGTTTATCCGCCAAAGGCACTCACGCCAGCGCAGAGGATCGAGCTGGAGAACAACCACAAGCTGCAGCGCATCCACTGGCAACTTAAAGTAGACAACGCGCAGCTGCAGATTACCGTGTGCAGCCCTGTCCATTTTCCAGATGGAACGTTTGCTGGTATCACGGCAATAAACTTTGATCAGCAGCAGTTTTTTACAGGCTGGCAGCTCCCGCACCCCTGGGACGAATATGGCAGATTATTTGTCGTGAGCATAGCTGCAGACCCCCCTGGGCACACTCTTCCTCTTAATGTTCACCTGGAAATGTTTAACCAGAAAACCCCGCACGAAAAAGATATTAATCCGCAGCAGATCTTTGATGCTGGCGTATTGAATTCAGCGCGAGAAAAACTTATACGCGCATTCGAA
This sequence comes from uncultured Desulfuromonas sp., assembly GCA_964444945.1. Taxonomy (GTDB): domain Bacteria; phylum Desulfobacterota; class Desulfuromonadia; order Desulfuromonadales; family Desulfuromonadaceae; genus JAIVHC01. Next base: position 841 of record CAYUJC010000021.1, on the reverse strand, counting down.
GAAAAAACGGCAGGTTTCTTTCACCTTGAATTCAATAGCAGAGAATCAACCTGGATTTATGCCGGGGTGTCAAAAACCGAGCCTTTTCCACTGTTGATCATCCCCAACACCCAGATTAATTTACCGGCCAATCAGGCCGCCACCTTTGTAGAAGACCAATTTACCGACGCATTAAAAAAGACTGCTTTGCTGACCTTTGGCGTTTTGTTGTGTGTGACCATCATAGGAATGCTGCGCGCCAGAGCCGTAACAAGGCCGATTGCCGCGCTGGTTCAGGCGGCAGAGCGCCTGGCACAGGAAGATTTTACCACCAGGGTTGTTATCAGCAGCAAGGATGAATTTGAAGAATTGGGGCGTGCGTTCAACCGCATTGGTCCACATCTGCAAGAGCGCCAGGAGATTAAACAGGCTCTGGCCGCCGCCAAGGAAATTCAACAACTGATTCTGCCAGAGGTAGCGCCAGAGATAGAAGGCTTTGATCTGTATGGCCACCTCGACTATTGCGATGAAATAGGGGGAGACTATTATGATTTCATCAAAACGACCACCGGCAAATGGTGCCTGGTAGTTGGGGATGTAATCGGGCATGGAATTGGAGCCGCGCTGCTGATGACTTCTGTTGCAGGAATTTTGCAGTCGACCATTGCCAATGGCGAGGATGAGCTGGAAACACTTTTTGCGCGCCTGAACACCTTTCTCATCAATAATGGCGCAGACACCAGATTCATGACACTCTTCGCCGCGCGGCTCGACCCTGCCGCCCGCTCTTTACACTGGTTATCTGCAGGACATGGCCCTGTTTACCTTTATCGTGCCGAAACAAAAAAAGTGGAAGAATTAC
>CAYUJC010000020.1:0-36133 GCA_964444945.1 uncultured Desulfuromonas sp. | reverse complement strand
AAAAAAGAAGGGACGCAACGCTGCAACCATCTACAGCGACAAGAAAAGATGGTTTGGACGCTGATTCCCAGCCTAAAGTTTCATCCCCATTGTGCCGAAACTACGCGTGTAGCATCTGATATATCCAAGTCAACCCACGGAAGGGAGCGTAGACATGGCACAGGCAATCAATAATACCCCTCTTGAACAATTTCGGGCAGAAAGCCAGCGCGTAATGCAACAAAGCCGGCAGCAGCAGGCTGGCTCAACTGGAGACAAATCCACAGAGGAATCGGCAAAACAGTATGTGGATAACGTCTCTCTGGGGAAACCTGCCCCAGCTCCCGGCCTGTATCATGCCGATATGCGCACCAGCGAAGACCCTCAACTCAACCTCTTGCGCAGTTTGGTGTTACAAATCTTTGAAGAGCAAGGGCTGGCGACTAAGCTGTCCATGGGTGACAGGAGTATAGATATTAAAAGCCTGACCCCGGGACAGGCGCAGGAGTTGGTGGCGGAAGATGGATATTTCGGGATAGAACAGACGTCAGAACGGATCTTTCAAGGCGCCATTGGGATTGCCGGAGGTGATCCAGCCCGCCTTGATGCAATCCTTAAAGGGATAGAGAAAGGGTTTGCCGAAGCAGAAAAAGCCTTTGGTGGCACCCTGCCAGAGATCTCCTATAAAACCCGGGATGCGGTGCTGGAAAAGCTGAGCAACTGGGCGGAAGCATAAGTAACTGGGTGGAATCCTGAGCGCCTTGGCGAAATCCAATAGCCCCAGCTAACGCCCCACAGTTAAATCATTCAAGCGCAGATACCCGCCCCGGCCCGGTCTAGCATAGCCCGGCGCCGGGCTTTTTCAAGCGCTGCCACAAAGCCGCGCATCCCCTTGATGCTGTTGCCGAAAAAATAGAGTTCACGCTTTTTTATGTCATCGGGTAACGCTTCGATTGTGGCAAAAACAGGATCGTGCTGCAGCAACCATGGATACATAACTGCGTGGAGGTGTTCATCGGCCCCCTCTTCTGCCCCACCTTTCAAACCATTGTCCGCGCCATTTTCTGTCAGCTCGATTATCCCTTTTACCCACAGATACAGTTGTTTTTCAGCTATCTTTAAACACTCCATGGCATGATCCTGCATGGTGCTGTGGGCAAAGATCATTTTTTGCGGTTTATGCGCCATTACGCGCTGCAGTGATTCAAGCGCAATATCCAGATCAAAACGGGGCGGCGTTGCCGGGCGCATATAGATCCCGCTGGGGGTATCAAGGCAGACGCCGGCAACCTCTCCAGCCATAAGCAAGTCGCCAAACATAAAACTCAAGTGATGCGCAGCATGCCCGGGGGTCTGCAGTACCGTAATGCCGCTATCTCCAAGGAGAGGACGGTAATGGATGTTTTGCTCTGGAACCGGGACAATTTCTCCATATTCCATGGCTACCTTCCCCAGCACCTTGAGGGAACCCTCCCAGAGCGCCTGCGGCGCGAGCATGTGCTTAATCCCGGCAGGGTGGCAAATCACCTGCGCAGCCGGGAAATGGCGCAACAACTCCCCTGTCCCGCCGGCGTGATCGATATGGATATGGGTGAGCAATATGTAGTCAAGGCGCTCTACCCCGTGCTGCTGCAAGGCCTGCAGCAGCACGGGAATACTTGAGAGCGGGCCTGGATCGAGGACAAAACTTGTTGTGTCAGCAGAATAAATCCAGGCATTGATGAAGTTGCGGAACCCTTCCAACTTCGGTTGATCCAGATAGACCTGGTGGAAACAGTTGTAGTCCATACGGCAGTCCTGTTTATCTATTCATCTTGATTAAGCTGGGAAGCCGGAGGGAACTCCCGTTTATGCGCATTCCGAGAAACCACAGGCATGACATACGCAACAACCACCTTCATGCTCTACGGGGCCACCACATTCAGGACAGGCGCCCCCTTGAACGTTTTGACCTTCCACCGTCTCTTCGTGTTGAACATGCTGGTGGATAGCTTTAGCCAGGGCATCAGCGCAGGAAGTAATTTTATTTGCCCCAAATCCAGCATGCTTATGGCATGAAATCCCGATCAGCTGCTTTACCGCCTGCCGTGCCTGTACCCCACTGCGCCACGCCAGAGAGACCAAACGCCCCAAGGCTTCGCACTGCGACGCCGCACAGCCACCGGCTTTGCCCATGGTGGTGAAAACCTCAAACAAACCATGCTGATCTTCATTTATGGTTACGTAAAGGGGGCCGCAGCCAGTTTCCATCTGATACGTTGCGCCGGACAATTTCCGTGGGCGGTTGCGTTTGCGGCTTTGTTTGCCGCTCTCCATGGGCATATCCATACCCTCAGTGTCTTCTTTCTTAACCGATAACACCTGATTATCCCGGGAGCCATCGCGGTAGATCGTGACCCCCTTACATCCATTTTCATAAGCCATCTGATACACGCTGGCGACATCATCACGGGAGGCGGAATTACAGAAGTTTACCGTCTTGGAGACGGCATTGTCCGTGTGCTTTTGAAACACAGCCTGCATCTTGATGTGATCTTCGGGGGTGATATCGTGGGCAGTGACAAAGATCCGCCGGATATCTTCGGGAATCTGCTCAAAGTCCTTGATACTGCCCTTCTCGGCGATCAGTTTCATCAATTCCAGCGAATAAAACCCCCGCTCACGCGCAATGCGCTCAAACAACGGGTTTACCTCGACCAGAATATCATCATCCATAACCTGACGCACGTATGACACTGCAAACAACGGTTCGACGCCACTGGAGCTATTGGCGATAATAGAAATTGTTCCGGTAGGGGCAATGGTGGTGCAGGTAGCGTTGCGTATTTCTCCCATCCCGCGCTGATCGTAGCTGCTCCCCTTGAAATTTGGGAACGCACCCCGTTCGGCGGCTAACTGGCGTGATGTTGCATGGGCTTTTTCATTTATAAAACCCATTACCCTGTTTCCCAGGGCGATAGCTTCGGTGCTGTTGTAGGGGATCTGCAGTAAAATCAACAGATCGGCCCAGCCCATGATGCCCAGCCCGATTTTCCGGTTGGCAAGGGACATGTCGCGGATCTGTTCGATGGGATAGTTATTGACATCAATGACGTTATCAAGAAAACGGGTGGCCAACGCGATGGTCTGTTCGAGTTTATCCCAGTCAACTTCACCCTCTTTGGTTACCATCTTCCCCAGATTTATGGACCCAAGATTACATGATTCATAGGGGAGCAAAGGTTGTTCACCACAGGGATTGGTGCTTTCAATTTCTCCAATATGCGGGGTTGGGTTGTCACGGTTGAGGCGGTCAAGGAAGATAATTCCGGGCTCGCCATTGTTCCACGCCAGATCAACGATATGATCAAACACCTTTAGCGCCGACATCCGATCGACCTCGGTGCCGGTGCGGGGGTTAATGATGGGATAATCCTGATTGGACTTCACCGCCTCCATAAACTCTTCGGTAATCCCGACAGAGATGTTGAAGTTGGTCAGAACATTCTGATCCCGCTTGCTCATGATAAAATCCATAATATCTGGATGATCAACCCGTAGAATGCCCATGTTGGCACCGCGTCGGGTGCCCCCCTGCTTAATGGTTTCAGTCGCGGTGTCAAATACATTCATAAATGACAGCGGCCCCGAAGAAACCCCCTTGGTGGACAGGACAACATCATTGGCCGGGCGGATGCGGGAGAAAGAAAAACCAGTACCACCACCGCTTTTATGAATCAGCGCCGTATTCTTGACCGCCTCAAAGATGCTCTCCATCGAATCTTCCACCGGCAGGACAAAACAGGCGGACAGCTGCCCCAACTCACGTCCGGCGTTCATGAGTGTCGGAGAGTTGGGTAAGAACTCAAGGTTGGTCATCATGGCGTAAAACTGAGAGCCAATCTCTGCAATATCCTGATGCTCGGCATACTTTGCTTCAGCCTGGGCTATGGCATCAGCTACACGTTCGAACATGTTAGCCGGCGTTTCCAGCGCCCTCCCCGCTTCATCGCGCTTAAGATAGCGCCGTTCAAGAACGGTAAGGGCGTTTTTGGTCAGTGAAATAGCATCAGAACTGCGGTACTCTGTCATTGTGGCTGGTCCTTTGATTTTATATTTGAAGTCGAACGGCCGAAGTGAAACGGACAATACTGATAATTGGGGCACTTAAGGGGCGTGCGTGCTCAACGTGGGTCAATACCGGCCTAGCACCACATGCGGTGGTTGAAGTGAATTTAAACCACAACATGTCGTAGAGTCAACCATCTTTCCATAAAGAACGGGTGAAACTGAAGCGCGGCTGATGCCGCCTGTTGCAGGTCCGCCTGAAGGCGCGCGGGGGTGCGTTTCTTTCTCATTGCCTTTGGAGCGGGTGAGGTGATATTTTGGCGCGACCTTTTGACCCGTGACGCTATTCCACGCTAAAAAACAATCTTTTTAGAACAAGTATTTTTCAATATATTCTTCTTACGTTAATATCAATTCAACCTTCAGGATTGCTCTTGTCTATCTATCTTGACAATGCCGCTACCTCGTTTCCCAAGCCCGAATCTGTGTACGCAGAGCAGGACCATGCCGCCAGAAACTATGGAGCAAACCCCGGCCGTGGAAGCTACGGAATTGCCCGCATGGCGGCTCAGACCATGGCGGCCACACGTGAGACGATCGCCGATTTTTTCAATATCCCGTCCAGCTCACGTATCGCCTTTACCTTAAATGCAACCCAGGGAATCAATACTGCCCTGTGCGGCTTACTGGAACCAGGCCATAGAGTAGTCACCACGAGCATGGAGCATAACGCCGTAGTCAGGCCTCTGTATCATCTGCAACGCCACGGTGTCGAGGTGCTCAAGGTAACCGCCAACGCCCAGGGGCTGGTTGCTCCTGCAGCGATATGCAATGCCTGCAGGGACGCCACTACCAAAATGGTGGTGATGACCCACTGCTCCAACGTGACAGGCTCTATCCAACCCGTAGTTGAAGTTGGCAGGTTCTGCCACGAGCACGACATTCTGTTTATGGTGGATGCGGCGCAAAGTGCCGGGGTGCTCCCCATAGATGTTGACGCTATGCACATTGACATCCTTGCAGCTCCGGGGCATAAGGGGCTGTTGGGGCCGCAGGGAACCGGCTTCCTCTATGTCCGCGACGGACTCAAGGTAAAGCCCCTGATCCGTGGAGGCACCGGGAGCTTGTCCAGTCAGGCGCAGCAGCCGTCCGCAATGCCGGAACTGCTGGAAAGCGGCACCTATAATACCGCGGCCCTGGCCGGGCTCAGAGCAGGGATAGAATATATTCTTCAACGGGGAATGGAAAACATCCGCGCGCATGAACAGCGTCTGCTCCAATTGCTGTGGGATGGCCTGGGTGAAATCCCCGGAGTGCGGCGTTACGGGCCGGAACCGGGGCCCGGACATTCCGGCCTGATATCCTTTACCCTGGACAACCAGACTCCAGCTGAAACTGGTTTCTTTCTCGATCAGCACTTTGGGATTGACGTACGCACCGGCCTGCACTGTGCTCCGGATGCACACAGAACCATCGGCACCTTCCCCGGCGGAACGGTGCGGGTCAGCCCCGGCTGCTTCAATACCGAACAGCACATCCATACATTGATTCAAGCCATTAAGAGCATTACCTCATAGCCATTTCAACCACCTGAGCGCGGAGAGAGCATGCCAAAAAAATTCATTCTCGATACCAACGTCCTTCTGCATGACGCACAAGCCATGTACAAGTTCGCCGATAACGAAGTTATTATCCCTATCACTGTCATTGAAGAAATTGATACGTTCAAAAAGGACCTCAATGAAATAGGGCGTAACGCGCGCCATGTTTCACGCCAGCTGGATCAGCTGCGGCAGACCAACACCAACAGCCTTATCAAGGGGGTGCCGCTGGAAAACGGCGGGCGTCTTAGGGTTGTTCTATTCGCTAAAAACTTTGCGGACAAACTTCCCCCCGGATTAAGGATTGAACGGGAAGACAACCGTATCCTTGCCCTTGCTGTAGCCGAAATGGAAAACAGTGCCGATCCGGTGATTTTTGTCACCAAAGATACCAACTTGCGCATTAAGGCGGATGCCATGGGGCTCATAGCGCAGGACTATGAATCAGACAAGGTCTCCATCGACGAGCTCTATTCCGGCGTTGCTGAGCTGGAGGTTCCTGCGACAGAAGTTGATCGTTTTTATGGGCAGGGCTACCTTGAGTTCGCAAATGAGGGAACTGAAACGCAGCGCAGCTTATATCCCAACGAATGCGTCACCCTGATCGACGCCGGGAATCCATCCCACACCGCCTTGTGCAGGTACCACGCCGCGGAGAAACGTCTGCTGCCCCTGTACAAACCGAGTAAAGAGGGGATCTGGGGCATTCAGGCACGTAACAAAGAGCAGCACTTTGTGCTGGATATCCTTTTAGACCACGATATCCAGCTGGTTACCCTGGTGGGTAAAGCGGGGACCGGCAAAACCCTGCTGGCCATAGCGGCGGGGTTACAGCTTGTTGCCGATAACAATCAGTATAGCCGTCTGCTGATTTCGCGCCCGGTATTCCCCATGGGACGCGATCTGGGCTTTTTGCCCGGTGACGTAGAGCAGAAGCTCGCCCCGTGGATGCAGCCCATCTTTGACAACGTCGACCTGCTCCTCAATTCAGTAGAAGACCGGGGGAAGCGCAAACGCGGTTACCGCGAACTGGTTGATATGGGGATCATGGAGATAGAGCCACTGACATACATCCGCGGGCGCTCAATCCCGAACCAGTACATGATAGTGGACGAAGCACAGAACTTGACACCGCACGAAATTAAAACCATCATAACCCGCGCCGGTGAAGGAACCAAGATTGTCCTGACCGGCGACCCGTACCAGATTGATAACCCATATGTAGATTCATCGAGCAACGGACTTGCATATGTGGTGGAGAAATTCAAGGAGCAGGAAGCGGCCGGGCATATCACCTTGACCAAAGGGGAGCGTTCGGGACTGGCGGAACTGGCGGCAAACCTTCTCTAATATTCTACTTTAATATATGGATTCAACATGCTTCTGTTGGCCCTGGAATCTTCCTGTGATGAGACCGCTGCCGCTGTAGTGCGCGATGGTAAAACAGTGCTGAGTAACATCGTCGCTTCCCAGGTCGATATCCACGCCGAGTATGGCGGGGTTGTCCCCGAACTGGCAGCACGGCACCATTTGCAGTCCTGCCCGGTGGTGATTGAGCAAGCGTTGCGCACGGCCGGGGTTGGTCTGGAGCAGATAGACGGAATTTGTGTCACCAGAGGGCCCGGCTTGATCGGGGCTCTGCTTGTTGGAGTCTCGGCGGCAAAGGCCCTTGCATTTGCATGTGACATTCCGTTAGTTGGAGTTCACCACATTGAAGGGCATATTCTGGCTCCGCTGCTGGAACACAATATTGAATTTCCCTATCTGGCGTTGGCCGTATCCGGCGGGCATACACATCTGTATATTGTCAGACAGATAGGCGTCTACGAACTGATTGGCCGTACCCTGGATGATGCCGCGGGTGAGGCCTTTGATAAGGTCGCGAAGATGTGCGGTCTCGGCTATCCAGGTGGGGCAAAAATAGATGAACTGGCTGCCAGAGGCGATGCCCGGATGTTTGATTTCCCCCGCCCGATGCTGCACCATAAGGGCTACGATTTCAGTTTCAGCGGCTTAAAAACAGCGGTGATGACCCAACTGAAAAAGATGAAGTCTCCGCTTGATGCAGGGGTCCTGGCGGGGCTGGCGGCTTCGTTCCAGGCGGCGGTGGTAGAAGTTTTACACAAAAAAACCCTGCGCGCCGCAAAGGAATACAACCTCAAGCGCATTGTTGTCGCCGGAGGGGTGGCATGTAACAGCGGCCTGCGCCAGGCGTTTGCGGTAAGTGATGAGATGGATGTTTTCTTTCCAACGGCTGAATTGTGTGCGGATAACGCCGCCATGCTTGCGGTAGCAGGTGAATACTATCTTAATCGGGGCGTAACTTCAGACCTGGATCTGAACGCCTGCAGCACCTGGCCCCTGGAACAGGCCGGCGCAGAAATGCTGGATTTGCATCCTGAGACGAAACAATTTGGGGGATAAATTACAGGTTTATGTGGCGACAGTGGTGGATAAGCAGGCAGTCTAAGCTGTTTTTACTCAGATTCTTACGGATTAGGGCCAACCCCGATGAAATTGCTAAAGGCTTTGCCCTGGGCATCTTTATCGGCATGACCCCTACCATTGGTCTGCAGACCCCGCTGGCGATTTTTCTGGCGGTGGTGTTGGGGCAGGACAAGATAGCTGCAGCCCTGGCAGTATGGATCAGTAATCCGATTACCGCCCCACTCATATATATGGCGGAATACAAAACAGGCCGTTTCATCCTTGATACTCCGTATGTTTTGTTGCCGACCGAACTCAGCCTTGAAACAATATCGCAATTCGGCTCCAACCTGATTGTCCCTCTGTGTCTGGGCAGTCTTATCTTCGCGGTGCTGGCCTCTGCAATATCCTATGCGATAGTGCTGCGTATGGTGCCATTGCTGAAATCCTGCCGCATCTCCAGGTGGCCGCGCCCTTTCAAGCGCCGCCAGAAACGCCACTAGGCGCATGGTAAGGCGGTAAGGGCGATAAGACGTAAGGGCGAAAAATTTTTCGCCCTTACCAGCGTGCCTACCCCTACTGCCGGGTTAACTGCCGATAGCGGATGCGGTGTGGCTGCTCGGCATCACGCCCCAGGCGTTTCTTTCTGTCCTCTTCATATTCGGTGTAATTCCCTTCAAACCAGGTGACCTGACTATCCCCCTCAAAAGCGAGGATATGGGTGACGATCCGGTCGAGGAACCAGCGGTCATGGCTTATGATCATGGCGCAGCCAGCAAAGTTTTCCAGCGCCGTTTCCAGCGCACGCATGGTATTGATATCCAGATCGTTGGTGGGCTCGTCAAGCAACAGAACGTTAGCGCCGGAACTTAAGGTTTTAGCCAAATGCACCCGGTTCCGCTCTCCGCCGGAGAGATTGCCCACTTTTTTCTGCTGATCGCTGCCGGAAAAATTGAAATGACTCACATAGGCGCGTGAATTTACTTCACGCTCTCCAAGCAGCATTATGTCTTGTCCGCCGCTGATCTCTTCCCAGATGGTGTGTTCGCTGTTGAGGCTGTCGCGGCTCTGATCCACATACGCAAGCTCGACGGTAGAGCCTGTTTTGAGGTTACCGCTGTCGGGTTGTTCCTGCCCGGTGAGCATGCGAAACAAGGTGGTCTTCCCCGCGCCGTTGGGGCCGATCACCCCGACAATCCCACCTTTGGGCACTATAAAATTCAGATCATCTATTAAAAGCCGGTCGGCATACCCTTTGCGAACATGCTCAGCTTCGATTACGACATCACCCAGGCGCGGGCCGGAGGGGATGAATATCTCCAGATCTTTCTGCCGCTCCTTTGCCTCCGCGTTCAGCAACTGTTCATAGGATGATATGCGCGCCTTGCTTTTGCTATGTCGCCCCTTCGGTGACATCTGAATCCACTCCAACTCGCGCTGCAGGGTGCGCTGGCGCGCGGATTCACTCTTTTCCTCCTGCTGCAGACGTTTGTTCTTCTGCTCGAGCCAGGAGGAATAATTGCCCTTCCACGGAATTCCCTCGCCGCGGTCCAGCTCAAGAATCCACCCAGCTACGTTATCCAGAAAATAGCGATCATGGGTCACCGCAATGACTGTCCCCTGATAGCGCTGCAGGTGCTGCTCCAGCCACCCCACCGTTTCGGCATCAAGGTGGTTGGTAGGCTCATCCAGCAACAGGATGTCTGGTTTTAGCAGCAGCAGGCGGCACAGCGCTACTCGCCGCTTCTCTCCCCCGGAGAGCACCTCAACCAGCATATCTGAAGGGGGGCAGCGCAGCGCATCCATCGCCAATTCCAGGCGTGAATCCAGATCCCACGCATCCAGATCATCCAAGCGCCCCTGTACCACGGCCTGGCGCTCACACAGCGCCTCCATGGCATCGTCATCCATGGGCTCGGCGAACTTCATGTTGATCTCTTCAAACTCTTTAAGCAGATCTACCGTTTCCTGGACCGCCTCTTCTACAGATTCACGCACGGTTTTAGCCGCATCGAGCTGCGGTTCCTGCTCAAGATAGCCTACGCTGTACCCTGGAGACAAAACAGCTTCGCCGTTAAACTCCTTATCTACCCCCGCCATGATGCGCAGCAGGGTACTCTTCCCGGAGCCGTTAAGTCCCAGCACCCCTATTTTGGCACCATAAAAGTATGACAGAGAGATATCCTTGATAACAGGCTGCTTGTTATAGTACTTACTCACTCTCATCATGGAGTAGATTATTTTCTTACTGTCTTCACTCATGTGTTATTCTCCTGCGATAATCATCGCCATACGTTAACCAACAACATCAACCAATTCGGCGCAGCTCAAGCTTGCGGCCCGATATCAACACTGCAGTTATCTGTTTTCAGGTAAAGCATGCACCATAGAGATCAGGTGAACATATGTCCACATCCTTCTGGCTGGGTACAGCCATCCTTGTCGCTGCAGGACTGTACGTCCTCGGCGTTTCATACAAAAACACCCACGAGCTGTTATTCAATCCGACAGAGGCGCGTCAAGCGCGCTACCGGGCCGAGCCGGATCAACGTCCGCAACAGCGCTTCAATGAGTATGACGTCGCTGCCCAGCCACTCAGTCTTCAGACAGACGACGGCATAAACCTCAAGGGGTGGTATGTTCCCTCTTCTACAGGCGCTACCATAATTCTGCTGCACGGTTACAAGATGGACAGCGGCGAGATGGCCCCCATTGCAGCGATGCTGGTACGCCATGGCTTTGGCATCATTGCACCCGACCTGCGTGCTCACGGTGAGAGCGAAGGGGAGCTGATCACCTTTGGGCAGCATGAGTGGCAGGATGTAAAAGCTGCGGCAGATTATATCGCCACCCACGAACCGGGAAATACCCTGGGAATCCTGGGCAACTCCATGGGCGGGGCGCTGGCTGTGTGCTACGCCGCACAGGATGAGCGCATCCAGGCGGTTGTAGCGCAGTCACCCTATGCGAGTGTGCGCCATAGTCTGAAGCAGGGGATTAAATACTTCACCGGGTTGCCCCCCTTCCCGTTTGTCCCCTTAATCCGCATGTTCAGCCTGCCGTACGTGGATCTGGACAACCCCAACATCTCGCCGCTGGCGATGATGCCTGCGCTCAAGGGAAAACCAGTACTTATCCTGATGGGAGGAGCGGACGAGGTGGTCGAACCACAAGGGGCGAAACAACTGTTTCAGGCCGGGGGCAACATAACCAGACTCTGGCTTGAACCAGAATTGACCCATGTTGCATTCCATACCGACAGAGCTGAACAGTTCGAGCGCAACATTGTGGAGTTTTTCTCCACCAATCTGCTGCATCGTCAACCCACACCCTAGCCTACATCGGCGAGCTCCAGCTTTTCTCCCCAGCGGCGTTCCATGGTTTCCAGCATGGGGCGCAATTCCACTCGCTGTAGAGCATCTGCTGCATCTGCTGCTATACATTCAAAGGCATCAGCGCGCGCATATTCGAGGATCTCTCTGTCTGCGCGCAGATCCGCCACCCTGAATTCGGGCAACCCCGATTGCTGGGTGCCGAGGAACTCCCCTGGGCCACGTAACTGCAAATCAGCTTCGGCTATATTAAAGCCATCGCGGTATCTTTCCATAAGGTGCAGGCGTTCTCTCCCCTGGGCGGAGCAGTTGTGGGAGTGGAATAAAAAACAGTAACTCTTCTGCGCCCCGCGCCCTACCCGGCCACGCAATTGGTGCAGCTGCGCCAGGCCGAAGCGCTCCGCATGCTCAATAACCATAACGCTCGCATTGGGGACGTCGATTCCAACTTCGATAACTGTCGTGGCCACGAGCACATCCAGCTCGCCCTGTTTGAAGCTGGTCATAACTGCATCTTTATCGGCACTGCGCATCCGTCCGTGCAGGAGCCCAATGCGGCACACATCCCCAAGATCATCCTTCAACTGCGCAAATGCGTCTTGTGCAGCCTTAAGCTCCAGGGTTTCAGATTCTTCCACCAGCGGATAAATAAAATAGCTCTGCAGCCCCGCCTGCGCCTGGTCTTTGATAAAATTGTAGAGCCCGGCACGCTTTGCTTCAGACAGCACCCGCGTCACAACAGGGATGCGCCCCTGAGGCAGTTGATCAATAACCGAGATCTGCAATTCACCATACAGTGTCATCGACAAGGTGCGCGGGATGGGGGTCGCGGTCATAACCAGAATATCGGGATTATCCCCTTTTTTACGCAGGGAATTGCGCTGCTTAACCCCAAAACGGTGCTGCTCGTCGATAATTCCCAAACCAAGGTCGTTAAACTGCACATCCTCCTGTAGCAGAGCATGGGTTCCGACAATAATATGTAGTTCGCCCGCGGCAAGCTGCTGCAGAATCTCTTTGCGTCTGCGCCCTGGCGTGGAGCCGGTCAGCAGTGCGGTGTTAAGCTGCAGGCACGGCAGCCAGGTGGCAAAAAAGCGGTAGTGCTGTTCCGCCAGAATTTCCGTAGGGGCGATTACCCCCACCTGTGCTCCGTTCTCTACAGCGATCAAAGCGCTGAGGAGCGCAACAATGGTCTTGCCGCTACCGACATCTCCCTGCAGCAGCCGGTGCATGGGGGTTGCGGCCATCATATCGTGTTTGATCTCACTTAAAACACGCTTTTGCGCTGGGGTGAGTTGAAACGGAAGTTGTTCTATAAGGGGACGCGTGTAGCGATGGGAGACCGTAAATGCACGGCCACTCTGTCTGTTATGCCGGGCCTGGCGTAGGGCCAGACCCAGCTGCAGATAAAAAAAGTCGGCGTAGATCAGGCTCTGATGCGCCCTCGAAGTACGGTTCTGCAATACCTCTATAGCGGCGCTGTTATCCGGGTTGTGCACCTGAAAAATTGCTTCATCCAGATCGAGCAGGGAACGTTTAGCGCGCAGATATGCAGGGATTTCAGATTGAAGAAAGCCAGCATATGTTGCCACCGCGTCATGCACCAGGGCGCGCATCCGCTGCTGACTGATCCCTTCGGTCAGTGGATACACCGGCAGGATGCGCGCGTCCTGCTGCGTGCCCGGATCGAATTCCACCTCCGGGTGAAGGATTTCGCGCTTGGAGCCAAAGAGGCGCACCTCACCAAAGCCGAGGATTTCGCGTCCAGGACGGTAGGATTGCTCCATCCAGTTGCGCCGATAGTGGAACCACTTCAACACGATCTGCCCGGTATCGTCCCCCACCAGCGCTTCAAAAACAGCCCTGGAACCTCTCCCTCCCCGCTTAACTTCACCAGCACTGATTATCCGCGCGCGAAACGGGGCGCTCTGCCCTGCACTGAGGTTGGCCACGGAGGTTAAGTGGCGTCTGTCTTCATAGCGAACGGGGAGATGATAGAGCAGATCTTCAATGGTGTGCAGATTCAGGCGCGCCAGTTTTTCGCGCAGGCGCTCACCCACCCCCTTGAGCTGCACCAGGGGGGATAAAAGCTTGTTATCTGCATGATTTAAACGCGCCATACCTTTTGAATAAACCTGTACCTGGATTAAACTGAGTCTGAGTCAGGCTGCACTTGAATGGATCCGGGACCAAAATCTGGCAAGGAACGGCAGAGCCCTCCATATCAAGACTATTCGGCCATCAGGGCGCGCAGGCGGGCAAGCAGCTCTTCTGGATCGAGCCCATGATTTATGGCCCCCTGGCGCAGAGATTCATGCTTGGAACCGGAGCAGCCCGAACAATGCAGCCCATATTCAGCCAATACTGCCTGAGCCCCCGGGTGGAGGCGAAGGAGGTCTGCCATTTTGGTGTTTAAATCTATGGATGCCATGGCTGTTACTTGTACTCTATGTCGGTAACTTCATACACCTTGAGCCCCGAGGGGACCTTGATTCGAACTTCATCATCTACAACGTGACCGATAAGGGCCCTGCCGACGGGTGAGGTGACAGAAATCTTTGCCTGTTTGATGTCAGCTTCGTCCTCTCCAACTATCTGATATACCACCTCTGTGTCGTTATCCACATCAAACAGGGTTACGGTGGCACCAAAGACAATTTTATCCGATTCAATTTTTTTGGGGTCAATCACTTCAGCACGCGCGATTCTATCGTTGAGCTCCTTGATGCGGGCTTCGACATGTCCCTGGCGATCCTTGGCCGCATCGTACTCGGCATTTTCCGACAGGTCTCCATGCGATCTGGCCTCGGCGATATCTTCCACCACTTTGGGCCGATCAACGCGCATACGCTGCTTCAGTTCCTGGCGCAATTTTTCGTATGACTCCGGGGTCATGGGAATTGAATCTGTCATGGCAAGTTCCTTTATTTTCTTTATTTTGTGTATTAAAGCAATAAAGTTACGGGCAGGCACCTGGCCCACCCGTAACTTTAACTCTTCAGTCCAATTTTCTATGCCAGCGCAGGCACTTTTCCATGAGGCGCCTTCTATAATAAGAAGACTCCAGGTAAGAAGACTTCAGGAACACGCCTGTGGCACTTCAAAAACGCTTCGATTTTTTTAATCTTGAGTGAGATTATACCCATGCATAAGACCAAGGTCAAGCTCTACAAGCTGCTTTTCTATATCTCTTTGTGCACTACTTTTCCAGCACACAGGGTCATAACGGCCTTCCCTTTCATGTTCTGATCCTCAAACGGGGTATTGAATGAGCGCGAGCGGATACTCTGCCGCGTTACTTCCCACGTATACTCAAGGTCGATCAGGGTGAGGTCAGCTGCAGCGCCAGTGGTCAGCGTTCCGCGCGGGATTCTGAGTACATTCGCAGGCTTGCAGCTCAGGCAGGCGATCACTTCATTCAGAGAAAGCACCCCCTCATCGACCAGGCGCAGAGCCAGGGGAAGCGCAGTTTCCAGCCCGATCATGCCGAATGCGGCGTAAATGAACTCCATATTCTTGTCATCGATGTGATGAGGAGCATGATCGGTGGCGATGGCATCAATGGTGCCATCGCGCAGACCTTCTTTCATGGCGGCGACATCGGCGGCACTGCGTAGCGGCGGACCCACCTTGGCATTGACATTGTAGCCCCGCACAGCCTCTTCGGTCAGGGTAAAATGGTGGGGGGTAACCTCGCAGGTGACCCGAACCCCACGCTGTTTGGCCTCCCGGATCAGTTCAACGCTGCGCCTGGTGGAGATGTGACATACATGCAGGTGGGCGCCGGTAAGTTCAGCCAACATAATATCGCGGGCGACACTTGCCGCTTCAGACACCCACGGATTCCCAGTCAACCCGAGTTCGGTAGAAAGCGCGCCCTCGTTCATAACTCCGCCGTCCTTGATCGATTCATCCTCGGAATGGGCAATGATGGGCATATCAAACCCCTGCGCATACTCCATGGCATGGCGCAGCATCGCCCCATCCTCCACATTCAGGCCGTCGTCGGAAAACCCCACACACCCAGCCTGTTTGAGATCGCCCATCTCCACCAGCGAATCTCCTTTTTGCCCCTTGGTAATACTGCAGATAGGAAACACATTGGCGTAGCCTTCAAGCTGGGCTTTTTGGATCATATACCGGGTAATGGCTTTATTGTCGTTACTGGGATTGGTATTGGGCATGCAAGCGACCGAGGTAAAGCCCCCGGCGGCGGCAGCCCTGGTTCCGGAGATAATATCCTCTTTGTATTCATACCCAGGGTCGCGCAAATGGACGTGGATATCCACCAGCCCTGGAGTGACCAGTAAACCAGTGGCATCTATCACCTGGTCATCTGCTGCTGGCTGCACCTGTGCGGTAATGCTTTCAATACACCCGGCGTTGATCACAACATCCAGGACCGCATCAATATTCTGCGCAGGATCTATTACTCTTCCGTTTTTTATAATAGTTTTCATGGCACCTACCTTTTATGCATAAAAAATAGCTTATCAGTCATCATTTCCACCCGCCAACAGGTACAAGAGTGCCATTCTGACTGCCACACCGTTTTCTACCTGCTCCAGGATAACGTTCTGTTTCCCGTCGGCTACATAGGACGAGATCTCCACCCCACGATTCAGCGGACCGGGGTGCATGACGATGGCATCCGGTTTGGCCAGTTTCAGGTTTTCTGGATTGAGCGCAAAGAACTGGGCATATTCACGCTTGGTGGGCAGAAGCTTACTCCCCCCCTCACGTTCCAGCTGAATTCTAAGCATAATAATTACATCCGCATCCTTGATCGCGGCATTTATATCGGTATACACCTGCGCGCCGAGCTTATCCAACCCGGGTGGAAGCATGGTGGCCGGCCCAGCCAGGCGCACCGTCGCTCCCATGGTCCGCAACGCATACAGGTCTGAACGTGCGACCCGACTGCGCGCAATATCACCGACAATTGCAACGGTCAATCCTTCCAGGGTTCCCTTATGTTCCTTGATGGTCATAAGATCCAGCAGGGCTTGGCTTGGATGCTCATGCGCGCCATCGCCCGCATTGATAACCGAGCAGCGGCTTAAACGCTGCGCGAGATAGTCCGGTGCCCCCGAGGCGGGATGACGAATCACGATGATATCAGCGTCCATAGCTTCGATATTTTTGGCTGTATCCTCAAGGGTTTCCCCTTTGGTGACCGATGAAGAGGCGGCGGAGATGTTGATGGTATCGGCAGACATCCGCTTGCCAGCTAACTCGAACGAGGTTCGGGTTCGGGTGCTGTTTTCGTAAAAAAGATTGATAATGCTCTTGCCCCGTAACGTGGGCACTTTTTTGATGTCGCGCTGGTTGATCTCCTTGAAACTCTGTGCTGTCGTGAGAATGAGGTCGATCTCTGCGCGCGTCAGTACTTTGGTGCTGATGATATGTTTGTGTGCAAATGCCATAGGTGTTTTCTCCATGCTCAGGTGTAAGGCACCTTTTCAGGGTTTCAGCAGTCTTACCTCATGGGCCTGCCCGCTTGAGTCAAACTCAACCTCTATCTGTTCTTCACTGGAGGTAGGGACATTGCGTCCGACGTAGTCAGCCCGGATGGGCAACTCCCGGTGTCCTCGGTCAATCAGCACCGCGAGCTGAATACTCGCTGGCCGACCTATATCCATAATGGCATCCATAGCGGCACGAATAGTTCTGCCTGTTTGGAGCACCTCATCCACCAGAATCACATTGCGCTTGCCGAGCTTGAAGGGAATTTCGGTCTTCCCGACGGGGCGCAGTTCGCTGGTGCTGCCGACGTCATCGCGGTACATGGTGACATCGACGATCCCCAGCGGCACCTCAGTCCCTTCAATTTCTGCAATCCGCTGCTGAATCATGCGCGCAAGGTGATCTCCGCCGGTACGGATCCCCAGCAGCACCATATTTTCGCAGCCTTTGTTTTTTTCAAGCAACTGATGACTGATGCGGGTGACCGCACGGCGGATCGCATCTTTATCCAGAAGTATGGTGCAGAGCCCGGGCATATAACCTCCTGTAAATGGCTTACATGGTTTAACAACAACAGATAGATCTGCACACTGCATGTATACAGATACAAACAACAGACACAAAAAAACCCGACCCACATTGTGCAGGTCAGGCAGCATTTATTCTCTAATCCGGGGGGTGGGTGAAACACGAAAACGGCTTGCAGCGGCAAGGATGATGCAGACGTAAACTTAGCAGGATGTTCAGACATTTCAACCCCTTGCAGACCTCTCTGGATCAGCTTAAAAGGATATATGGTGGCACAGGTGCTTCCTGGTGTTCAGGGCGGTGCCTTGTGCAACTCTTCGTTGTTTAAACACTATCAGACTGACAAGCTACCGTGCGCAATCCTGTGCGTCAAGAGATAATTCACCCTGCTTCAGCGCCATAATTGGGTTCGATAAAGGGGATGCCATTATCCCGCCCAATGACCGGCTCGCTGCAATTCGGAAAGCCCGACAGGCTCCCTTAAGCCGAATGGGTAAACTTGGCCAACTTGCGCACCACTGCAAGATCATCCGGAAGCTCCAGCGCACTTTCTGCCCTGGCAAGGGCCAGGCGGGCGTGGTGTATCGCCGCTTCTCGCATCGCGATATCGCCGGTCGATGCCAGCGAATGCAACGCTTTCTGCAGCCATCCTGCGACTTCAATGCTACCAGCCCCGTCACGGGCAATGGCGGTGAAGGCATCATCAAACATGTCCCGCACAGATATTTCTGGCACCTCCACGCGATCAAATTTACAACTCAATCTGTCCTCTTCTGCTACAGGCGCACTCCAGGGTACAAAAAGGCGCACAAACGTCCCGATAATGGCAATTGCGGTGCCAGGGTCATTCACGGCTGGCGATAATGCGCGGCTGGCGATTTCAGAAAGAACGATAAGACCAAAGCGGGGATCCTCATCAAATTTTCTGTCATCCCCAATCAAAAAAGCTTTTTCTATGCGCTGGGTATCGATATCAGACAAATCCCCTGAGTCCGCCGTGACATACGCAAGAGCGCGACCCGGAGCCGAAAAAAAACCTGGCAATGCTTCCACCGTGATTCGCACCTGTGCTTTTTCCGCAAACGCCTGCAGCTCACTGACATCCACGCGCTGGACATAGCCAACTACCCCACCATACACAGCCAGCCCCCCACTCCGGTGTGGTCCTGCGGGCACGCCGCGCAGAGTGGGGGCATGTTGCCTTCGCCGTAAAGCCGCGGCGGTCACGGTCTCAACTTTATCGATGGTCCCCCCAAGACGCCCAAGGCGGGCAATGCGGTCCACCCAGCGCACAAAGGTAATAATAACCATGGCAAGGATGATTAGCGTCAGGGCAAACAACGCGAAACGCCCCGCTTTATCGTAGTAGCTATTTTTTAACGTCATAAGCGCGATGATGCTGAAGATGAAGGCACCAATAAAAGTCGAGAGCGCATTCTGAGAAACGTCGTCGGAGATGACCAGGGAAAAAGAGCGCGGGGTGGCGGTGGTGCTGGCCGAGGCATAGGCGGAGACCATCGATGCGACAGCGAAGGTGGCGATCATCAGCATGCTGGTGGAAATAATGGCCAACAGGGTTTCCAATGAACCAGAAGTGACATTCGGAACAAACCCGCTGATCTCGTAAGTATCCACGGTCTTTGCAAGAAACACGATGGCCGCGGATAACATACTCACCGCGAGTGGCTTAACCCACAGCCTCTCACCGATACGATTTAAAAAGAATCTGATTCGATCTCCCATTAATTTTACTCCCAGATAGAATCGTATAATGGTCCGTTATGGATCCTTTTTTGGCGCTCAATTTGCCCTCCATGCGGCGGTTTTGATCTCCTGTTTACAGACTTTGTATCTGACTGAAGCGCCAGGGCTATTTGGCCTGCACCTTCTTGTAATGGATCAGAAGTATTTTACTTCAAAATATAGCGTTCGCTTATGATGCGGAAATGGTAGCCGTAAATCGCCAGGGTGACAGCCTGGGGGAATAAGCGTGGATGTTTGAAAAGGGTCCAGAACATGACTTTCCAGAAATAAAAGCGCTCCTTGCCCAGGATCCCGATGCGGTAAATGGCATGGAACAGCGCCATCTTATAGCCAAGCCCCAGCGCGGAGCGAATTTGAGGTGGGCGGTATTCCTGCAGAAAATCCTTGATGCGCTGATAGTAGTTTTCAGGCGCGTAAATGTGCCGCAGAATTTTCTTATATCCTTCCTGCAGGGGCTCAAGGCCCATGGTCGGAATGATGTTGGTTGAAATGCTGACATTATCCCCGCTCGATTCCGAAACCAGGCGGTGTTGCCGTTGCAGGCGCTCGTACAGCGCCGTTCCCGGAGGCGCCTGCAGCAACCCGACCATGGCCGTAACGATCCCGCTTTTCTGGATAAAGTCGATCTGGCTCTGGAAAATGGCGGGAGTATCACTGTCGAAGCCGACAATGAACCCTCCCTGCACCTGCAATCCGGCCCGCTGCAGACGTTTGATATCCCCCAGCAGATCTCGACCGCGGTTTTGACTCTTCCCCGCTTCGGCGAGACTGGCTTCGCTGGGCGTTTCGATCCCGACAAAGACCGTGTCAAACCCGGCCTCGACCATCATCTCCACCAGTTGTTCGTCATCGGCCAGGTTGATGGATGCTTCGGTATAAAAGGAAATCCCGCCCCGAGTTTTCTGCCACTCGATAAGGGCGGGCAATAGCTCTGCCTTGAGATGCTTTTTGTTGCCGATGAAGTTGTCGTCGACAAAGAAAATACTTCCGCGCCACCCTCTGTCGTAGAGGCCGTTGAGCTCGGCAAAAACCTGCGCAGTACTCTTGATGCGGGGCTGATGGCCAAACAGTGCCGTGACATTGCAGAATTCGCACTTAAAGGGACAACCGCGCGAATACTGCAGGCTCATGGCGGCATAGCTCCGCATATCCACGAGCTCCCACAGCGGGGCGGGCGACTTGTGGATATCGGCAAATTCAGTGGTTGTGTAGATGTGCCGTGCCTGCCCCCGGGCCAAATCGTCCAGAAATGGAGGGATGGTTAACTCCCCCTCGTTCAGCACCAAATGATCGACCTCCCCGAACTGCTCGTATTCGCTGGTAAACAATGGCCCACCAGCAATGATCCGCAGCCCGGCTTGGCGACACCGCGCGATCACCTGGCGGGCCGCCTCCTTCTGCACCAGCATCGCGCTGACAAACACTGCATCAGCCCAGGCCAGGTCTGTGGCGCTGAGCCGGGAAACATTGAGGTCGCAAAGGCGCTTGGGCCATTCCGCCGGCAGGAGCGCCGCCACAGTGAGCAGCCCCAATGGCGGCGAGGAAGCCTTCTTGTGGGCCAACTTCAGCGCATGTTTGAAACTCCAGAACGTATCTGGAAACTCCGGATAGATTAAAAGAATATTCACGTCTCAACCTCCCAAATTTTCCCTCCATAATATCAGGAGGTATGGGACTTTCAACCAGCAGGAAGCGGTTATGCCACAAGGGTGGGGGCAGAGTGATTCCCGTTGGGGCAGGTCATGTACGTGTGGGGGGCGGGTAGTTACTGCAGAGGCAGCAACACTTTTTCGAGGGCGGCGCGAAAATCTTCCGGCAGGCGGCAGGGTTTTTTGCGCGTGTAACTGTAAGCCAGCATGGGGGTGCTCCCCTCGGCAGTAACCTCTGTGGCGCGTTCGATACAGTACTTCAGCTCAAATGAAGAACGTTTCACCTCAGTAACGGCAACCCAGATCTTCAAGGTATCGTTGTGAAACATCTCCGCTTTATATTTGACATGGGCTTCGGGCTGAATCAGACCGCAGCCACCGATATCCATTTCGCTGAAGGGGCCCAGATGTGCCAGAAAAGCGATACGCGCATCCTGGAAAAAATTTAACACCGCTGAATTCGCGACATGACCGCCGTAGTTGATGTCGCTTATGTGCACCCTGTAATCAATATAAAAACCAAATCCCTGCATAGTCCTCTCCATCCTTTTCCGCTGTTTCTCTCACAAGATATTTAACTCTGGCATGCGGGGCAGAACCAGCTCGAACGCTGCCCGATCATCTGTTTAGCCAATATGGTGCCACATTCAGGGCATGGCTCTTTGTCGCGTCCATACACCAGCAGCTGTTGCTGGAAATAGCCAGGTTTCCCGCTTCCGTCGACAAAGTCCTGCAGGGTGGTTCCCCCCGCTTTAATTGCCCGCTGCAGCACTCCCACGATATGTCGATGCAAGGTTTCCCACTCGGGCCGGCTCAACGTCCCTGCAGGGCGCAGCGGATGAATACGGGCGAGAAACAGGGCCTCATTGGCATAGATATTCCCCACCCCGACAACTACATGGCTATCCATGATGAAGTTTTTGAGCGCCCTTTTGCTCCCCACGCCCCGGTGGGCAAGGTAGTCTGGCGTAAAAACATCTCCCAGGGGTTCCGGCCCCAGCTTGTCCAGGAGACGATGTCCTGGCGCTGTCGCCGGGTGCCACAGTACCAGGCCGAAGCGGCGCGGATCACGGTAGCGTAAAATACCCGTGTCGAGGACAAAATCGAGGTGGTCGTGGCGCTCCGGTGCCTGCTCAGTGCGGAGATATCGCAGAGAACCACTCATGCCCAGATGGATAAGGATGGTCCCTTCTTCAACCTGGAGCAGCAGATATTTAGCCCTGCGCTGCAGGGCGGTGATGCGCTGCCCCGATACAGATGCAGCCAGATCAGCAGGGATGCGATAGCGAAGTTGTGCCTGTCGGATACACACATCCGCAATGGTTCGGTCTATAAGCAGAGGTTCAAGTCCGGACCGGATCGTTTCAACTTCAGGGAGTTCAGGCATGGTTAAAAGCAGACCCCGCGCTTCACAATTATTTCACAACATAAATTTTCCGCTTCGATACCGCATAGTTCAGTCACCGGTACCTTGTACCCCCGCAGATAGCGCCACCCCTCTTTCTCCCTGCTGAGTTCGGCAACTTCGAAGTAACTGACATCACTGCCATCCGGCAGGATTATTTCCATGCGATGCAGCACCTTAGCACGACTTGGCGGGATATTTTCTGCGGCAAATTCTTCGCTGATCACGGTACATCTTTCGATCCGTGGCGCGACAGATAATTCTGCACGCACGTGGCCCAGATAATCCTGGCAACTGGTAAAATTGCGCCTGAAGTTGGAGTCGGGGTGATAGCTGGCGTAAATAAACCTGTATTCTGCACTCTGCAAAGCGGCGGCGCGCGCGCAGATCAGCTCTGCTGGCTTCAGTTGGGAAAGGGTTTTTAGGCTGAAATCAAAATTATTCATGGCTTAAAGTGCGTGCTACAGACGTGGATCCAGAGTATCGCGCAACCCCTCTCCAAGCAGGTTATAGCCCAGAACTGTTATTAAAATAGCCAAGCCGGGAAACACTGAAAGCCACCAGGCTGTACCCAGCGTCTGTTTGCCGGCGATGAGCATGTTCCCCCAGGATGGTGTTGGGGGTTGAACCCCGATGCCGAGAAAGGACAGGGCGCTCTCGGTGAGGATGGCTCCGGCCACCCCCAACGTTGCTGAAACCAGAACCGGAGAGAGCGCATTGGGGAGGATATGGCGCAGAATTATGCGCAGGTCTGAAGCACCGAGGCCGCGCGCCGCCATGATAAAATCACGCTCGCGCAAAGAGAGAAATTCGGCTCTCACCAAACGCGCCACCCCCATCCAACTGGTTAAACCTATGATAGTCATGATGTTCCAGATGGAAGGCTCCAGAAATGCGATAACCGCCAGAATAAGAAAAAAGGAGGGGAAACACAGCATCACGTCGACAAAACGCATAATCACACTGTCAACCCAACCGCTGTAGTAACCTGCTACAGCCCCCAGCATGACACCGATAATGCTCGCTATCCCCACAGCGACAAACCCCACCAGCAGTGAGATCCGCGCGCCATAGGCGATGCGCAGAAACACGTCGCGGCCTAAGTCATCAGTGCCCAGCCACGCACTCCAGTCCGGTGGTTGCAACTGGCGTGAGATATCCACCGCGCCGGGGTCACCAGGAAGCAGAGGGGCGCTAAGGGCCAAGATAAACATCACCGCCACCACCGCTGCACCACTCAAAGCCATGGTATTTCGCCGAAGCTTGGAGAGGATTCTGCTCTGTACTATAGCCATTGCTTCAGCCCCATATCAATCCGCTGCCTTCACTGGCTGTTGCAACAGACGTGGAACCAGTCTATGTGCAGCGGGGCACACCACCCCCCCCGCACGGGCAGATTTTTCACTGTAACCGGCGTTTGTGCTACCGTTGGCAAACGCCCCTGCTGAATCATACAGAATATAGGGCACTGGATCCATGGAGTGGGTGCGCGAATGCAGCGGAGTCGGGTGATCAGGCATAATGAGCATGCGATAGGGGGCAAAATCGGCCAGCCTGTCGAGCATAGGGCCGACAATTTTCGCGTCAAAGAGTTCAATGGCTTGAATTTTTTCCGCCATATCCCCACTATGCCCGGCCTCATCCGGGGCTTCAACGTGGATATAGATAAAATCCTTTTTCTGCAACGCATCCATTGCGGCATCTACCTTGCCAGCATAGTTGGTGTCGACATAGCCGGTGGCACCCGGCACGTCAACTGCGTTAAGGCCCGCATAAATGCCAATCCCCTTGATCAGGTCTACCGCGGATACTACGGTTCCATCAATGCCGAATTTTTCTTTATACGTCTGCATCTGTGGAGCCTTGCCCTGCCCCCACAGCCAGATCGAATTGGCCACAGGCTTCCCTGCAGCGGCCAGAGCCTGATTAACCGGATGATTGTTTAATATCATCTGGGCTGAGGTCATCAACTGAATCAGGGTGTCTGCCCCCTCACCCTTTGGTAATTTATCTTCAATGCTCTGATTGATGATGTCATGCGGCGGGATGCATACCATCTGGTCTTTCCCGTTGCGCCATACCAGCAGATGGCGGTAGGAAACACCGGGATAAAACTCAATTCCGGCTCCACCCAGCTGCTCCTGCAGGGCCGTGAGCAGAACTCTGGCTTCAGTGCTGTCGATATGCCCGGCAGTAAAATCGAACATGTAGAGTTTGCCATAGTTGTGGACAATATCTACCAGGTTTAGACGAAAGGCGACATCCTCTGGCCCGAGCTCTACCCCCATACTCGCCGCTTCCAGGGGCGAACGCCCGCTGTAACAGGTAGCTGGGTCATAGCCAAACACGCTTAAGTTGGCCACATCGCTGCCCGGGTGAAAGCCCTCTGGTACCGTATGCGCCAATCCCACTTCACTGATGGCGGCCAGCTTATCCATATTGGGAGTATTGGCATATTCCAGCACGGTTTTGCCGCCCAACTCCTCCATGGGTTCGTCGGCCATTCCATCGCCCAGCAAGACAATATACTTCATGTGTTTCCTCAATGATTGTTTGTAACGTATTAATTACGTGGATGAAAACGCTCATGTACCTGCTTTAGATGCGCCCGGGTTACATGGGTATATATCTGGGTCGTGGATATATCCGCATGCCCAAGCAATACCTGAACTACACGCAGGTCAGCACCATTTTCGAGCAGGTGGGTGGCAAACGCATGGCGCAGGGTGTGCGGGGTTACGTTTTTGCTGATTCCGGCCGCCGCCGCGCGGCGTTTAATAATCTTCCAGAAGCCTTGGCGTGTCAACCCCTGGGCGGATCGATTAAGAAATACGTAGTTGCTCCGGCGTCCGCGCAGTAAAAGAGGGCGGCCCTGCTCAAGGTAGCGTTGCAATACCTCCATGGCCTCCTCCCCCACCGGGACAATGCGCTGTTTATCCCCCTTGCCTATGGTCCGGATATAGGCACTGGCAGGGTGGTAATCCTCCAGCTGCAGAGAGATCAGCTCCGAAACCCGCAGACCGCACGCATACAGAACTTCGAGCATGGCGCGGTCGCGCAAGCTCAAGGCGTCATTCTTAGTACATACCTGCAAAAGGTCTTCAACCTCTTTCAAACTCAGGATATGGGGCAAAGTTTGGAGCAGTTTCGGGGTTTCGATTCCGGTTACAGGATTGCCATCAAGCCAGTTTTCCTCCAGCGCAAAGGCATAGAAGCCCCGCAACGCCGCCAGATAGCGGGCGCGGCTGCGCACACCTAGGCCTTGAGTCTTGAGGTGAGAAAAAAATGCCAGAATGTGCTCTCTGGTTACGTCCTGTGGTGCATGCGCCCCTACCGAGCAGCAGAACTCAACATGGCGGAGCAAATCAGCACTGTATGCAACAATACTATTGTGGGCCAACCCTTTTTCTACCCGGATATAATCGGTAAATGCATCCAGCAGGGGGTCAAAGGTAGCGCTTGTCATCACTGCAGTTGCTCCAGCAGCGCCTGTTTCAGTTCAGACAATTTTTCTTCCTGCCGCACTTTTTCTCCGAATATATCCTGGACGTAGAAAGTGTCGCCGGCTTGTTTCCCCTGGGTAGTTATTTTGGCCACTCCGATGTACAGACCCAACCGATTGAGGGTGGAGTTGATAGAGTACAGCAGCCCTACTTTATCCTTGGCGGTAATATCGATAACGGTGTAGTCCGCAGAGACCTCATTATTGATGCTGACCAGCGGAGGGACACCCGGGGTGGCTTTTAACTCGGAAAAACGCAGCGACTCGCGCCGCTGTGCTACCAGGGCACCCAGGTCGCCGCGCCCCTGCAGATACTTGAGCAGATCCCGTTCAATTGCATCCCAGTCATCATTCCGGCTCCCAGCGTGACTACCCTCAAGAAATGGTCCGTGTGAGGCTGAATCAACCTGCAATATATCTACGGCCATTCCATTGCGCAGGGTATATATCTGTGCCCCGAGAATGTTGATGCCATTGCCTGCCATCACTCCGGCGATAGTGGTGAACAGGCCGGGCACATCCAGAGTGACAATTATAACCTCACTGAGGTTCAGTTCCGGGTCAAATTTGACTTGCATGGAAAGGGGCTTGTTCCCCCGTTCCAGAATCACCCTGACCTGATTTGCAAGTTCCTCGGGATAGTGCGCCATCAGATGCCGGGTGCTGAAAAAACGGAGCGATTCTCGCACCCGTTTCGGAGGATATTCATCCTGCAGCACCTCGATCACCGCACGTTTGCGCGCGCGGATCTTCTCCGAACGGCTCTCCTGTTTAAAGTTGCCTCGCTCCAGTTGAGCATAGGTTTTCTGGTACAGCTCCTGGAGCAGAAAACCCTTCCATTCGGTCCATGCGCTTGGCCCCACCGCTTTGATGTCGGCAAAGGTGAGCAGGTAAAGGATGTTGAGATTTTCACTCATCTGCATGGTATTGGCGAACTGTTTAATCTGGTTCTCATCGTTGATATCACGGCGCTGGGAGACATGCGCCATCTCCAGATGGTGGGCCACAATAAACTGCAGGCGCTGGCTGCTCTCTTTAGTCAGGCGCATGCGGCGCGCAATGGTGGACACCATCCTTGCCCCCTTTGCTGCGTGCCCTCCCCCCTGCCCCTTTCCAATATCATGGAGTAACACCGCCAGAATCAGTAATTCCGGCTTGTCGATATCATGCGCCAACCGGGTCAGTAGCGGCCGGCTTTCTGCATATTCTCCCTGCCACAGACGGGAAATCTCCTTAACCGCAAACAAGGTGTGCATATCCACCGTGTAAATATGGTAGGCATCGTGTTGAACCCGACAGTAGATGCGCTTGAATTCCGGGATAAAGTAGTTAAGAAACAGCAGGTGGTGCATCTGTTCGAGTATTTCATATACATGTTTTTTGTAACGCAATATATCCAGAAACACCCCGGCCATTTTGTTTGAGCGCCGCATGCTGTCATTAATGCGCTGCTGATGCTCCCGAATCATACTTTTTAACGCCAGACTCAATTTCACTTCATGGCGCTGGCATAGCCAGAATGCCCGCATTATCAGAGCCGGATCGGCTTCAAACAAATCGCTGCGGAAGGTATAGAGTTCGTTGCGCAATACAAAGAAAAACTGGTCAATATTGCGGCGCTGCAGATGGCGTGCATGGCGCAGTTGGGGGCGGAGTGATTCCTCCGCGGCGGCAATCATACTTGATGCTATATGTTCCACCCGGCTCGCTGTGGCGTAATAGTCCTGCATGAATTGCTCCACTGCAAGCCCGGATTTATCGGCCCGGTAGCCGAGAAAAGCCGCAATTTTTTCCTGCTTGTCAAAGTGAAGTTGATCGTTTTTGCGCTCGGACAGGTAGTGTAGTTCATTGCGGATCCGCCACAGATAGTCGAGAGCATGGATAAACTCGTTGTATCTGCACTCCGAAATAACCCCTTTCATGAGCAGGCCACGCAGACTATTGACTTTATAGGTGACCTTACATATCCACAACGCCATATGCAGATCCCGCAAGCCCCCTTCCCCCTCTTTTATATTGGGTTCAAGGATATACACCGAGGAACCGTAGCGCTGCAGGCGCTGTGCATTCTCTGCGAGTTTGGCGGTGAAAAAGGTGCGGGTATTGCGGTACAGCAGCGGCTTCAGAACCGCGCTGGAGAACTCATCATACAGCTCCCGCGCCCCACAGATAAAACGGGCATCAAGCATAGCCGTATATGCGCTAAGATCGACCGCAGCAATTTCGAGGCACTCCATGCGTGTGCGCATACAATGACCTACGCTATAACTTAAATCCCACAGCAGATAGAGGATCCGCTCCGACAGTTCCCCCAAGATGTCATGCTTGGAATCGGCGACATAGAACATCAGATCCACATCCGAGTACGGGTTCATCTCCCCCCGCCCGTACCCTCCGAGCGCAATCATGGCGCAGGGATAAGCATCCCGGTCACAACAGGCAAACTCGAACACCTTGGTCACCATGGCATCGGTAAGCAGCATCAGGCGCGTAACAGTATCGGTGCCCGAGGCTCCGCGTCGATGCTGATTTCTGATTTTTTCCGCATGGAGCTGTCTGTATCCCTGCGCGTGGGCAAGAAAGGGGGCACGCAGGGTGTTGAAATCTTCACCCTGGCGGCGCTGGACAATCATCTTATCCAGTTCAGAAAGCTCGAATCTCGGTAACGCAGCCATTTAATTTTCCGCCACCATGTTCTGCCCACGCAGGTATGACTTGACCCCCAGAGCTATCCCTTCAACGGCGGTGGATTGAAAATCGTGATTACGCAACAGTTTTGCATCATGCGGGTTGCTGACAAACGCAGCTTCGACCAGAATCGAGGGCATGTCGGCACCCAAAAGCACATGGAACGGCCCCTGCCGCACCCCCAGATCCCGAATGCCGGAAAAACGTCTATTCAGTTTACTGACCATGGAATTCTGCACTTCTGTCGCCAGACGGCTGGATTCATTTATTTTGGAATTAGCCATGAGGTCAAATAAGATAAGCTCCAGATCTCCAACCTCCTGCAGACTCATATTATTTTCCCGCGCTGCGACCTCCACCGCCTGATCATTCTTGGAAAAATTCAGAAAATAGGTCTCAGTTCCGCGTACGCTTTTGTTCACACTGGCATTGACGTGCACCGAGATAAACACGTCAGCTCCAAGGCGATTAGCCATGGCCGTTCGTTGCCGCAGAGTGAGATAGATATCTTCCGTGCGGGTGAGATGTACATCACAATCGAGATGGCGGCGTAACGTCTGTGCCAGTTTTTTCCCCAGCGCCAGAGTTACGTCCTTTTCATATAGATTATTCGGTCCGACAGCACCAGGATCCTTGCCGCCGTGCCCGGGGTCAACCACAATGCACAGGCGCTTGTTTTTGCTACCTTTGGAAGGAAGACTGACCATATCCACATGCCCGGCTGCAGCGCCAGCCAGCAGGGTATCTACATGGTCTTTTGCGGCACGCGGGGCGGCGCGAAGTTCATCATGGTTCGCTGTGACTACGGGTCCGGAACTGTTGGAGATATCGATCACTATTCTTGCAGGCTCATCCAGAGTAAAGACGTTATAGTCGGCGTCGTGGGCAAGATCACACACTACCCGAGCGGCAGCACCATCGTGGCCAACCCGAATCGTCTTCAGTACGCTGCCGCGTTGTTCTATGGAATACCGCTCAGCCAGAGTTTCGGGATTTTTCACCCCGGGCACATCCACATATATCCGGGCGGGGGCACTGAGACGTCCGGCGCTGAAACGTGCCGGGGCGGAGGTTTCCAGCACCACGCGGATCCGCTCAGGGGAGATGGAATGGCGGATATCCGTCAGAAAATTCCCCGCCGTAGACGGTACAGCAGCAGGTGAGGAGGCACGCTTGGGTTGGGCAGAGGTAAAGCCACAGCGCTCAATCAGGCGCTCGGCAGCCGAGCGCATATCTCCGTCGGGGTAGCGCCCTATCAGACGGTAGCACAGCTGCGCAGCTTCTTTTTTATCGGCATAGCGCTCTAGATACAACTTAGCCCGCAGGTACATGGCATCATCGGCCAGACTGCTGCGTGGAAACTGCTCTTCAAGTTTGGTGAGCAGAGCAACAGCCCGGTCCAGGTCTGAACGCAGATGAGAAATTTCCGCCAGGCGGGTATACCCCTTACCGAGCAGATAATAAGCCGATGGTGTTTTTGGATGCTGGGGGTATGTCTCGATAAAGGTATGCAGCGGAGTGAGTACTTTGTCCCAATTATGCCGATACTGTTGCTTGGTGTTGGATTTCAGCAGGGTATAAAATTCGGAGCGCGCTTCAAGATATTCCTGCTGCGGGCCCGCCTGTGCCAGCGCCACCCCTAACAGAAGCAGCACCACACTTAAGCCCATTATCTGGGCAACCCACTGAACAACCGACCGCGCCGTCAGCCGGGCACAATGGGGCCCTGGCCGGTGGATAAAACCGGAATCAATCTTAAGTAAGGAGCCTTTTGAGTTCATCCAGAACATAAATCGCTTCCAAGGGGGTGATACGCTCTATGTCGATACTATGCAGGCGCGCACGTACTACATCTTCATGTCCATCGAACAGCTGCTGCTGACACGAGTCAGCATTTTGACTCAACCCATGCGCCTCCGCCTTCATCTCTGGCGTTGCGCCCGACGCCGCCCCTGTTGCTCCTGCGTGTTCGAGCTCGAGGGTGTGCAAAACTTCATTGGCTCTGCTGATCACCCGCTCGGGCAAGCCGGCAAGACGCGCCACCTGAATGCCATAGGAGTGGCTTGCACCGCCAGGAACAATGCGGCGCAAAAACACAATTTTGTCCTTCCACTGTCGCACCTCTACGTTGAAGTTGAAGATGCGCGCATGGATATTGGCCAATTCCGTAAGCTCATGGTAGTGGGTGGCAAACAGGGTCCGTGCCGCAACATCTGCATTGTCGTGCAAAAACTCTGCCACTGCCCAGGCTATACTTATACCATCAAAGGTGGAGGTTCCGCGACCAATCTCATCCAGGACAATAAGGCTGCGCGGCGTGGCATGGCTGAGAATGTTGGCCGTTTCACTCATCTCCACCATAAAAGTGGATTGCCCCTGTGCAAGGTTGTCACTGGCGCCGACCCGGGTAAAGATCTGATCCACCACCCCTATCCTTGCCTGCTGCGCTGGTACAAAAGAACCGGCCTGAGCCAGCAGAACAATCAGAGCCACCTGGCGCATGAAGGTTGATTTGCCCGCCATGTTCGGTCCGGTGATCACCAGAATTTGTGCAGTTTCGGTGTCGAGCTTTACATCGTTGGGGACGAAACTCTCCCCCAGGGTCATGGTCTCAACCACCGGATGGCGTCCCTGTTCAATCTCCAGCACGGTGCTGGAGTCCATCGAAGGACAACAGTAATTGCGCTCATGCGCCAGCTCGGCAAACCCGAGTAACACATCCAGCGCCGCCAGAGATTCCGCCGTCACCTGAATCCTGCTCCCCTGTTGCGTAACATAGGCGCGCAGGCCCTGAAATATTTCATATTCCAGGGCGTTCAGGCGTTCCTGCGCATCCAGCACCTTGTCTTCGTACTCTTTGAGTTCAGGGGTGAAATAGCGTTCGGAATTCGCCAGAGTCTGCTTGCGTTCATAGCGGGGTGGAACCTTGTCGAGCTGGGTTCTGGGCACATCGATAAAATAACCGAACACCCGGTTATAGCGCACCTTGAGGGTGCTGATTCCGGTGGAAGTGCGCTCCTGCTTTTCCAGGCGCGCTATCCACCCTTTTCCTTCGCGGGTAATAGTGCGTAATTCATCCAGATCCGGGGCATAACCATCGCGGATAATCCCCCCCTCGCGCACACTTATGGGGGGTTCCGGCGCCAGAGCCGCCTCTAACAGTTCAACCACGTCCTCAAGCGGATCGATGGAGCTGCGCAACTCGGATGCAAGTTCGGCCGCGAAGCTGTGCAGGTGTTCAAGGATGGGGGGGATATTCTGTACCGAAGTCAGGACACAGAGCAAGTCTCTGGCATTGGCACTCCCCATGGAGATTCTGGCGTTAAGACGCTCCAGATCATAGATCTGCTTTAACGCGGCATGCATGTCAGCGCGCAGCACCGGTTGGCGGATCGCCTCCGCGACCATTTCATGTCTGCGGCAGATTGCCGCGGTATGCACCAGGGGCATGGTGAGCCATTGACGCAGGGTGCGGCTCCCCATAGAGGTGACGGTACGGTCCACCGCACCGAGGAGTGAACAGCGCCGTTTTTTGTCGCGCATGGTCGCGGTAATTTCCAGATTGCGCCGGGTATCGGCGTCAATGATCATGGCATCAGACGTGTGATAGGTTCGCAGCGAACGGATATGAGCGACAGAGCCGCACTGGGTTTGCTCTATATAATACAGGGCAGCACCGGCAGCGCTGAGAGCTGCGGGCTGGTCTGCGCAGCCGAACACCCCTGGATGTTCGGTGGCAAAAAAGCGTAGCAGACGCTCTTCAGCAGCGGCGGGGACAAAGACATCTTGCGGCAGAGCATCGAGGCGGACACTATCTACAGCATCGCCCAACCCTTGCTGAAACAGCTCCAGCTCGGTTTCAGACACAAGGATCTCGCGCGGCGCAATGGCGCTTATTTCGCGTCTGACATCATTGAGATGTGCCACAGAGGTTACGCGGAAATGGCCGGTGGATAGATCCAGAGAGGCGACCCCGTACGCAGCATTTACTTTGGAAATAACCAGAAGAAAATTATTGACGTCCGGCTCCAGCAGCTCCTGCTCAATGGCGGTGCCCGGAGTGACAACCCTTACCACTTCGCGCTTCACCAGCCCCTTGACTTCACGCGGATCTTCCACCTGCTCGCAGATGGCAACCTTGTATCCTGCCGCCACCAGTTTCGCCAGATAAGGGCGGGTGCTGTGGTACGGAATACCACACATAGGGATCTCTGCTGCGGCCCCTTTGTTACGGCTGGTAAGGGCTATGTCAAGAACACGCGCAGCGAGCACCGCATCGTCCAGAAACATCTCGTAAAAGTCCCCAAGACGAAAGAATAGAATTGCATCTGGATAGCGCTCTTTTATCTCCAGATACTGGCGCATCATTGGAGTTTGTGTTGGCATAACTTTATTCAATCAGGCGCCCGATTCGCCCCCAACGCGGGCGGCTGGTGTCACTGTCCCATGACCAGTATTTGATAAACGCCTGTCCCTTGATCTTATCTTCCGCGACAAAACCCCAGAAGCGGCTGTCGTACGAGTTATCCCGATTGTCACCCATGACAAAATAGTGCCCCGGTGGTACCTGCAATGCTGGCATAAAATCGCGCCGGTCTTGCGGCGAGGGCATGGTTCCGGGATAGATGGTGCGAGGATCTTTATGGACAGTCTGCTCTATGGCGTAGCGCTCACCATTCACATAGAGTTTTTTGTCCCGGATCTCAAGTTGATCGCCGGGCAAACCCACGATGCGCTTAATAAAATCACGGCGCTTCCACCAGCTTACATCTGCATCTTCGGGGAATTCAAATACGATTATATCCCCGCGCGCAGGATCTTTGAGCCCCGGGATTGAAACATCCGTAAAAGGAATTCTGGTTCCGTAGATAAACTTGCACACCAGCAGATGATCCCCTATCAGCAAGGTATCTTCCATGGAGCCGGAGGGAATCTTGTATGCCTGCACCACAAATGCCCGAATAATCAAAGCCAGAACCGCGGCTACAATCAGGGCTTCTGAGTACTCACGATACCAGGGTTTTTTGCTTTTGTTTTTAGATATTTCAGTCATAATAATTAATCTTTTGTCTTAAGTATGGCAAGAAAGGCTTCTTGAGGCAATTCCACATTACCTACCCGTTTCATCCGCTTTTTGCCCTCCTTCTGTTTTTCCAGCAATTTACGTTTACGCGAGATATCTCCACCGTAACATTTAGCGGTAACGTCTTTGCGCAACGCCTTGACAGTCTCACGCGCGATTATTTTTCCACCGACAGCAGCTTGAATAGCCACGACATACTGCTGGCGCGGGATAAATTCCTTCATCTTCGAGACCATCTCGCTGCCACGCTCCTGAGCCTTATCTCGATGTACTATAAGTGACAGAGCGTCGACACTTTCACCATTGATCAGCACATTCATCCGCACCAGTTGGCTGGGGCGATAGTCAAGGTGCTCATAGTCAAGCGAGGCATACCCCTTAGACAACGACATCAGGCGGTCATAGAAATCCAGTACGATCTCATTTAAGGGCAGCTCGTACACAATCATCACCCTCGTAGAGGTCAGGTAGCGGATCTCGCGCTGAACACCGCGTTTTTCCTCACACAGCCTCAACACCGGGCCGACATATTCGTTGGGCACATGCACAGACGCAAGGATAAATGGCTCTTCGATGAGGGCAATATCCTGCACATCGGGGAGTTTGTACGCGCTGTCGACATTGATCTTCGCCTGCTTGGTGGTGGTCACGTGATACACCACCGTGGGCACCGTGGTTATGAGATCAATGCCAAATTCGCGTTCCAGGCGTTCCTGCACAATTTCAAGATGCAACAGCCCTAAAAATCCGCACCGGAACCCAAACCCAAGCGCTGCTGAGTTTTCCGGCTCGAAGGAAATGGAGGAGTCGTTGAGCTGCAATTTTTCCAGCGCATCACGCAGGGAGGGATAGTCATTGGTATCGATGGGGTACATCCCGGAGAACACCATGGGCTTTACTTCTTTAAACCCCGGCAGGGATTCTTGCGCGGGACGGTGCAGATGGGTGATGGTGTCACCAACCTTGGCATCTTTTACCACCTTGATCCCGGCAATCATAAACCCGACTTCTCCGGCCTGAAGGCTCTTCCGCTCCAGCGGATATGGGGTAAATACCCCCAGTTGCAGCACTTCATAGCTGCAACGGTTGGCCATGAACTGAATCTTATCTCCCTTTTTCAGGGTACCGTCCACTATCCGCACCAGCACAATAACCCCCTGATACTGGTCGTACCAGGAGTCGAACAATAGCGCTTTCAGTGGTGCATCCGGGTCCCCTTTTGGGGCGGGAACCTTGCGCACAATAGCTTCAAGGATTTCGTGGATACCAATCCCCTCCTTAGCACTGGCGGCGATAGCGTCGTGCGCGTCGAGGCCGATAATCTCCTCAATCTCCTCCTTCACCCGCTCTGGATCGGCACCCGGCAGGTCAACTTTATTTAACACCGGGAAGATCTCCAGGTCAGCATCCAGAGCCAGATACACATTGGCCAGGGTCTGGGCTTCCACTCCCTGAGACGCATCCACCACCAGCAGAGCTCCTTCGCACGCCATAAGCGAGCGGCTGACCTCATAGCTGAAGTCCACATGCCCCGGAGTGTCGATCAGATTCAGGATATATTCCTCACCGTCATCGGCCTTGTACGTAAGGCAGGCTGCCTGCGCCTTGATGGTAATGCCGCGCTCACGCTCCAAATCCATCTTGTCCAGAAACTGCTCGGTTTTATGCCGCTCATGGAGGGCGCCGGTGTTTTCAAGCAGACAGTCCGCCAGGGTGGATTTACCGTGATCGATATGTGCGATTATGGAAAAATTGCGAATGTTCTGTTGTTTCATAGTCTCCTGCACTTATATGGGATGCCTGCCGCTGTCGTGCCCCCCCGAAACCGGCCTCAACTACCCGGCTTTCAAGAGGTGTAACAAAACTGGCAAAAAATAGACCCGCAGCGAAATCAGCCAGGAGTACAGATCGGCCAGCGGCAAAATCGGATGTAAGACTAGTCAGATTCAAAATCTTTGTAAAGAAATAATACCAAAACCCGCCGGTACGCCAAAGCCGCCACCACCTGGAATATTACATAACATACCGTGGTTCGTACCCTGCGGAAAAAACTTATGCTTGAACATTGCCACACTTCGATGTTAAATAGCCAGATATGCATACACCTGCCCCAGAGATCAACTACACTGACTTTCGTATCACGCGCCTCAATTTTTCTCTCAACCCAGAGTTCAGTGCCGCAAGTCAGCAGGCCCAAGTTCATACTGAATTTAAAATTCGGCATGAGCTACAGGGCACCGGGCTCAAGGTGTTTATGGCAGTCATTTTCAAAGACAGCCCCACACATAAAGTCCCTTTTCTCCTCAATATTGAAGGTGTTGCAACCTTTAAGCTCCAACATCCCCCTTCCGCCTCTGCTCTCCAGCCTCTGGTAAAGCGCCACTGCGCTCCTGCCATATTCCCTTACCTGCGCGAAGCAATAGCCGACATAACCAGGCGCGCCGGATTTCCCCCTCTGCATATTCCCCAGGTTGATTTTGCCCATGCATTCGCGCAAGAATCTGAACCCGGGCCAGCTCCGTCGCATTCGCTTCACTGACTTTTGCTCCCCCTTTACAGAAACATAAACAAACCAGCAGACAGCTCTGCGGCCAAGTCAGGCTGCATGTCAGCTTCAGCAGTTGCCACCGCGGTGTTTTGTTTTGCCTTAATGTAGTAAAAG
>CAYUJC010000019.1:0-36868 GCA_964444945.1 uncultured Desulfuromonas sp. | reverse complement strand
CTACCCCTGGGCGTACGCAACTGCTCAATTTTTTCTGCGTCAACGCCAGCATCAGCATGGTAGATCTACCCGGATATGGCTTTGCTAAAGTTCCGGTCGCGGTAAAAAAGCAATGGGGCCCTATGGTTCTCACCTACTTACAGAATCGACCTGCCCTGTGCGCGGTGGTTATGCTGTTTGACATCCGCCGCACCCCGCGCGCTGAAGATCTGCAGCTCCTCGACTGGCTCGAAGAATGCGGTATCATGACTATTCCGGTAATTACCAAAGCGGACAAGGTAAAACGCAGCCAGCACAAAGAGAGCATCGCCACCATAGCCGACGCCACTGGACTGCCCGCTGCTGCATTTACCCTGTTCTCAGCGCTGAAACGCAGCGGCGCCGAGGAGGTATGGGAGTTGATCGAAACCGCCATAACGGACAGAGGCATGACGCTTGAAGCCCGTCCGGAAGAGGACCACAGTAGAAACCTGAATGACCACCAACACTGATAAAAGGACAAAAAGCATGGGAACCATCCACGTAGTAGGGGCAGGCATTGAGGGGCAGGAGGGCTTCAGCCAGCGAGCTCTGCAATTGGTAGAACAGGCTGGCGTCATTATCGGCACCGCGAAGCAGCTGACCCGCTTCAGCCATCTGCAGGGAAAGAAACTGCTTCTGGAGGACGAAAGTGACCTATATGACCTCCTGCGCAGCGTAGCCCATGAAGATGTGGTTGTCCTAACCTCTGGAGATCCACTTTTTTTCAGCATCGGACGGGAACTACTGCGTAATATTCCCGAGGAACAGCTGGAATTTGTCCCCAATGTCACCTCTGCTCAATTCGCCTTTGCCCGCATAAAGCAGCCCTGGGACGACGCAGTCTTCATCTCGGCTGAAGGGTTACCACTGCGGATGGTGGTAAACCGGATCATTGCCAACGATAAAGTCGCAGTGCTGACCCACGACAGCTGCCCCGCCAGCGCCATCGCCGAGGAGATCCTCTACCGCGGCCGCGAGGGTTACAGCGTGTATGTGTGTGAAGACCTGGGCGGAGAAGACGAGCGCATTGAAGAAACAACGGTCAAGGCGTTGCTTAAGATGCAGATATCTCCTCTGAATGTACTGATTTTCATAAAACGTTTCGACAAGAAAGCGGCGCGATACCGCCCCACCCTGGGGATCGCTGACTCCCAGTTTCAGAGCTTAAAAAAACAGATTACCCCCGAAGAGGTGCGGGTTGTAGCCTTAGCTAAGCTCCAATTACGCCTGGATATGACCCTGTGGGATATTGGAGCTGGGAGCGGCTCAATCTGCATCGAAGCAGACTTTCTCCTCCCCCACGGACGTATATATGCAGTTGAACGCAACAGCGAATACCTTGGATTCCTGCGCCACAATCTAAATAAATTCTCTACCCGCAATGTCAGAATTATCGAGGGAGAGGCTCCTGCATGCCTCGAAAACCTTCCCGATCCGGATCGGGTATTTATTGGCGGTTCCGGCGGCAAATTATGGAGTCTGCTGGAAACCGTAGATGAACGCCTGAAACCGGATGGCCGCATCGTCCTCACCGCTTCAACCCTGGACACCCTGAGTGGTGCTACTGATTTTTTTGAAAACAACGGCTATGCAATTCAGGTTACCACCATCAATGTCGCCCGCACCAGCAACTCCAGCGACTACAAAATATTCGAAGCGCAGAATCCGGTCAATATCATTGTGGCCACTAAAAACAAAACAACTGTGCGGTACTAAACTGCCTGGAGGACAGAGAAAATGGAGGAACGGCGTGAACATCCACGTGTTGAAACCCTGAACCTTATTTACTATGTGGTGCGTGGTGACGACAGTTACCTGACCCAGGATATGGGACGCACCCTTGATGCCAGTGAGCGCGGACTGCTCATTGAAACCAGGATTCCGCTGGTAGAGGGATTGGAAGTCCAGATGGACATAGGTTTGGCAGACAATATTCTCAGCCTTACCGGCGTGGTCATTTATTCGCGCATAGCAGAAAGCGGGATGCACCTGTCAGGGATTGAATTTGACTCCATGGACGCTGACAAGCGCCGCCAACTCGCAGAATATCTGCAGCAACGCAACTCCGAGGCACCCTAGCGTAGCGTCCGGTTCCATCGCGTAGCGTCCCATTAAGTGGCACAACGTCCTCTCGAATAGTGCAGAATTTTCTCTGCTACTTACTCTTGTCTTGTTCTACATATTTCCTTCTATAGGGCACCTCTGAGCACCTCTGTACTGCCCCCCGGCGCCATTCTCCCTTTCTTCAGCACCTGCTGCCTGTCACCAAACTACACCAGAAACTGTTCCGCTGAATTTGGCCGCAGCGTTTGGTTACCTATTTTGGTTACCAATCAATATTTAGCCCTTGCAGCCGTTGCGTTAGATTAAGAGTATGCTACGCTAGTGTTTATGTCGGCGCCAAAACGTCAGCGGCTGGAAGTTCCAGCGCGCATATCTGTCTGACACACAACAGCGGACTTCAGGTGAACCGGACCACCTGCATTTTCTCCTGCCTGCCTGTGTCAGGCGTTATTATCCCTATTTGAATATCGGAGGAACCATGAAACGCTTAGCTCTACTACTGATGTTGCTGTGCAGCGTCCCTGTAGCCACATTTGCCCTTGAGGCCAACCAGGCGGCTCAGGAAGGGCGCTTTTTCATTAACCCAACAGTCGGAGGACTGGAAAAGGAAAGCACTGGAGGCTTTAATCCAGCAATAAACTACACCCTGGGCGGTGGATACAACTACTCTGCCAATCTAAGCAGTTACCTGGATGTCTCCTGGGCGCCGCAGCGCAGTGGGCAGGACAGCGACCTCTTTACCGCTTCCATCGGAGCCCTGTACCACTTCATGCCGGAACAGCGCCTGGTACCCTACCTTACCGCTGGCCTTGGCTATCTGGGGATAAATGGCAAAGACGGCCTGAGTGATGAAAATCAGGCACAGTTCAACTATGGTGCCGGCCTTAAGTACTTTTTGAGCAGGGACATTGCCCTGAATGCCGAAGTAAAACATATGCTCGACACCAGCGGAGAACCAAACAGTCTGCTGTACCAAACCGGTCTGGTGTTCTTCTTTGGCAAAGGAATTCAGCGTGACAACGACAGTGATAATGATGGCGTGCTGGACAAAGATGATAGATGCCCCAACACCCCTGCGGGCGTTGCGGTAGACCAGTACGGCTGCCCTCTCGACAGCGATAACGACGGTGTGCCCGATTATCTGGACAAATGCCCCAACACCCCCGCGGGCGTTGCGGTAGACCAGCACGGCTGCCCGTTCGATAGCGATAACGACGGTGTGCCCGATTACTTGGACAAATGCCCCAACACCCCTGCGGGCGTTGCGGTAGACAAGCACGGCTGTCCCCTCGATAGCGATAACGACGGTGTGCCCGATTACTTGGATAAATGCCCCAACACCCCTGCGGGTGCTCCGGTAGACAAGTATGGCTGCCCTCTCGATAGCGATAAAGACGGTGTACCCGATTATCTGGACAAATGCCCCAACACCCCAGCGGGAGCACAGGTAGACGCCGATGGCTGTCAGATAAAACTGCATCTGGTCCTTGAATTTGCTACTGACAAGGCTGCAATCTTGCCGTCTCACCAACCAGAGATGGCTAAAGCGATCAAGTTTGCCCAGAAATACCCCAGCCAGAAGATCCAGATCGCCGGTCACACAGACAGTGTCGGTGCGGCCGACTACAATAAAAAGCTGTCGCTGCGCCGTGCCGAAGCAGTCAAGGCATGCCTTGTTGCTGGAGGAATAAAGGCAGACAATCTTATGGTTAAAGGTTTCGGTGAAGAAAGACCAATTGCCGACAACAGCACTGCCGCCGGCAGACAACTAAACCGCCGCGTGGAGCTCAGTGTTTTTGCAAAGTAGCACCTGAGCGGCGCTCCCATTAAACGCGCCAAGGATCTACCCTCGGAGCCCTTCTCCCGCTGAGGTTTTCTACCCTCGGTCGAAGGGCTCTTTTCTTTTGTTATTTTTCTTGCCCCTTGCGCCCATTTGCATCCGGCCAGCAAGCATGCTATTATGTAAATTATTGAATATACCGAACACCACAAAAACCAAAATGTTAGCGGCTGGATTTGCCAGCGCGCGTATTCGCCTGACACGCAATCAGTGGATTTAGGTTGGGCCGGACTCACCGGCACTTCTCTCTACTTTATGTGTGTCATACTTTATTAACTCTATATATGGAGGAACTATGAAACGCTTAGCTCTACTACTGGTTTTGCTGTGTAGCGTCCCGGCAGCCACATTTGCTTTTGAAGCCAACCAAGCTTCTCAGCAAGGACGCTTTTTCATAAACCCAACCGTTGGGGGGCTACACAAGGAAAGTACTGGAGGCTATAATCCCGCAATCAACTACACCTTGGCCGGTGGGTACAACTACTCAGCCAATCTAAGCAGTTACGCGGATGTCTCCTGGGCGCCACAGCGCAGTGGGCAGGACAGCGACCTCTTTACCGCTTCCGTCGGGGCCCTGTACCACTTCGTGCCAGAAGAGCGCCTGGTGCCCTACCTCACTGCGGGGCTGGGCTATCTTGGGATAAACGGCAAAGACGGCCTGAGTGACGAAAACCAGGCACAGTTCAACTATGGTGCTGGAGTTAAGTACTTTTTGAGCAAGGACGTTGCTCTGAATGCCGAAGTAAAACATATGCTCGACACCAGTGGAGAACCCAACAACTTGCTGTACCAAGCTGGTTTAGTGGTTTACCTGGGTAAGTAGAACCTTGCGCGACAGCGCCAATGACAGGCGTGTAAACCTCGGCGGTTAAGCAAAAAATCGCTGAGTAGCGCCGCCATTGAACGCACCATGGATCCACCCTCGGAGTCCTTCTGCCGTTGAGCTTTTCAGCTCAGCGGCAGAAGGACTCTTTTTTTGTTACTTTTCTTCCCCAGCCAACGCAGGGGCCCCGAAGAGATACGGGGTAGGATTCATTTATTTGTTACTGCCTTACCCAGAAATCACCGCGGTGCCGGGGTTTCAGACAAAACTGGATTTAATTGCAGGTACCGATTGCATGCCTTCGCGCAATTGTATACAATATCCCCCGTTCGTTAGACTTTATTGCTGTTCTCGGAACATA
This sequence comes from uncultured Desulfuromonas sp., assembly GCA_964444945.1. Taxonomy (GTDB): domain Bacteria; phylum Desulfobacterota; class Desulfuromonadia; order Desulfuromonadales; family Desulfuromonadaceae; genus JAIVHC01. Next base: position 31,759 of record CAYUJC010000019.1, on the reverse strand, counting down.
TTTTATTGCCAGTCTACGGTAGCTTTAGTATCGAAAGGGGTATTTTCATGAGTGAAAAACTTGATCTACAACAAGCTATAAAAGAAGCCATGCAGACAGAAAAAGACGCTATGGACTTTTATAAATATGCGGCGGAAAAAATGTTTGACGAGAGGGCCAAGCGTACTTTCGAGATTCTGGCCCTGGAAGAAAAGCAACACGCGCACATGTTCTATGAGTTTTACAAGGGTGATGACATTCCCGACTTTGAAGCCTTTATCGCACGCGGACCTGACACCGGGTCAAGCTGGTGGAAAGCGCTGCAGCGGGCCATGCTCGGTGACTTTGATGAACGCAAAGCCATTGAGCTTGCCATTGAACAGGAAGCGCAGCTGGAAAAGGAACTGCTGGCGATGGCCGAAAAAATTGACGATCCCGCAGTGAAGAATGTCTATCTCGCCAATGCACGTTCTACCCATCATCACTACGAGCTCTGTGTGGAAGAGCGTAGCGCCCTGCTGGGAGAGGCCGGCTAACAGGATAGCGCAACATCCCCCGCGGGGATTTTTCTATAGCGCCCGGAGCATGTGCTACTGCTCCGGGCGTTGTTTATTTACCACCGCCAAAAATATAATCTGCGGTACAGCCCATCAGCAACTATAACCTGTGTGCTTATTCCATGACTTGACCCACATCTTATCTGGAAAAGCCTGTGGCTTATACACTGATTTACCCAACAGCAACCGCAGGCATTCCTGGGTAATCTCTGCGACACTCGGATGCGGATACACGGACTTCAACACATCCACCACCCCTTTATCATGATCCATAAAATGGGCTATTGCAGTCGCCACGTTGGAAACCTGTGGCCCCCCCGCACGCATACCTAAAATTCTCATTTCGTCATTATCTTGCACAATTACTTTTATAAACCCCCGCATACTGCGCATGGCAATCGTACGGCTCATCATGGCATTGCTTACATATGCTACCCTGTAGCTATAACCTTTAGCCTGACACTCTTCTTCACCGAACCCTACCGTAGCTATCGAAGGGTTCAAAAACATGATGGTGGACAAATTGCGGTAGTTGAGCGGATAAGTAGCATGGCCAAAAATCACTTTTGCGGCCATTCTGGCTTCCATCACCGCAATATTAACCAGATTCGGATTACAGGTTACATCGCCACAGGCATAGATATTTTCCACCACACGACAATCCGAACCAGTGGTGAGGTGTCCCCTCTTGTCCACATCTACCCCAACATTAGAGAGGTTTAGCCCCGACAGGTTTGGCACGCGCCCGACGGAAAACAACACATTGTCAACCTCTATCACCTCCGTGTGCCCGTCAGGAAAATCAAGATAAGCCTGCAGGTAGTCAGGATAGTGCTCAACTTTTTGCAAGGTCGCGCACTGGAATATCTTTACCCCGTCCCTTTCGAGGTTTTGCTGGACAAACCGACTGACATCACCATCCTCGTACGGGAGAACTCGCTCTTTATGATCCGCCAGATACACCTGGGTCTGGGCCAAATTAGAAAAAATGGTCGCATATTCGCACCCTATCACCCCCGCCCCCACAATCAGAAGGCGCTTCGGGAAACCCTTTAAGGCGCTGATTCCATCAGAATCAATGATGCGTTTCTGGTCTACTTCAACTCCCAAATATGGGCGCGGACTACTGCCTGTCGCAATGAGAAAGTTTTTAGCTCTGATAATACGTTTATCTCCAGCTGGCCTTTGCACACTTACTGTCTGCGCATCTAAAAATGATGCCATCCCTTTTATCAATGTTATGGATCCGGCTCCCCGCCAACGCCGTGGAGAAAAGGTCTCGAGCTGCGTCAGCATCTGATATTGGCGCTCCTTGACAGCCCGCTCCACCGTAGCCATCAGAGCCTTAAAATCGATCTTCAACCCGGTCGCCCGATAGCCGCGATCTATCCGGTTGGCAATGGCGTAATCCTTGGCCAGTTCCCACATGGTTTTAGAAGATAAGGCCCCTTTTTTTACCCCGGCCCCGCCAATTTCATCACCCTCTATAATGCATACATGAGCGCCAAAATCAAAAGCGCGCATCGCCCCGGCAAAACCGCCCGCCCCGCACCCCAGCACACACAGATCGAAGCTCTCCTTCTCACACATATTTATCCTTTATTCACAGATTTATATGGCCTATGCATCAACCAAGCGCAACATCAAGGATCATCATCACCGTAAAACCTGCCATGGTGAACATGGTGACCTGATCAATATGTGCCTGCTTGCGCTGGGATTCAGGGATAAGTTCCTCTACAACCACAAAAATCATGGCCCCGGCGGCATAGCACAGGGCGAAGGGGAGAATATCGCGCATATGCAGCACAAACAGAGCCCCCAGCACTCCAGCGATGGGTTCCACGATACCGGAGAGCTGCCCTAGGAAGAATGATTTTTTTGCACTTAAGCCTTCGCGGCGCAGGGGCATGGAAACAGCGGTCCCCTCCGGAAAATTCTGAATTCCAATCCCGATAGCCAGCGCCACCGCCGCGCCAATACTTGCCGACGGCAGATCTGCCGCCACCGCGCCGAAGGCAACCCCGACCGCCAACCCTTCTGGAATATTATGCATGGTGATAGCCAGAACCAGTAAGGTGCTGCGCTGCCACGATGTTTTCACCCCTTCCGCTTGATTAATCGCCAGACTCGGATGCAGGTGGGGTAAGAACTTATCCACAATGCGCATGGATATTCCTCCGCACATAAACCCCAGAGCGGCCACAAACCAGGGGAGTTGCCCCATCTGCTCCGCCATCTCGATCCCCGGCGCTAACAGCGACCAGAAACTCGCAGCGATCATAACTCCGGCAGCAAAACCCAGCATCGAATCGAGCAGTTTATGGTTAATTTCGCGGGTGGAAAAAACCAGGGCTGCGCCAGCCGCTGTCATCCCCCAGGTAAACAGGGTCGCTATTAAAGCCTGCATTACCGGGTGTAAACTGAGCAGAAAATCAAACATATAAACTCCTTGGAACTATCCAGGATGGATCAGGCCGCTTCACAGGTGGGTGTCAGGGCGAATCCGCATGTACACTGGAAATCGAGGAATACCGGATGGATGAAAACCGTGATATTTGTAGGTCACGAGCGTACCAATAGCTGGCGGATTCTGGCGCTCAGCATCGGTGAAACCACTCCCTATTCTGAACTCAGTACCGTCAGGCGCGCGCACCACCAATGCTCCGAGTCTGCCAACGTTGCGCCCGCACCCGGGCACATAGCCAGTCACTATCGCCTCGGCGTCCTGAAAGCGTTTTACTTTCAGAATCGAGGCGCTGCGCCCCGGAGTATATATTGCGTCCGGATCGCGCACAATCAGCCCTTCCCCGCCGAGACTCACCACCGTATCCAACTGGCGGGACAAATGGGCAGAATCCTCCACCACTACCTGTTCAATCAGTCTTGCGCAGGGGGCAGGATTGGCGCAGAACCACTCCTGCGCGCGCTCAAAGCGCGTTCGAAAGCTCCCCGCGGCAGCGGGGACATCAAATATCATGAATTTCAGCTCGAACCAGCCGGAATGGGGCTGCTGCTGCAATACCGTTGATATTGTACGCGCAAAGGTGTCGCGGCCGCCCCACAGCTCTCCCTCCAGGGCAAAGGGTGGCAACCCGGCGACAAATTCAGGCGGAGGGGCAAAGGCGCGCCCATTCTTACTATATAACTGCGTTCCGTCCCAATAAGCCCGTACTCCGTCGAGTTTTTCACTCATCCACCACCCGCTGACCTCAGGCGCGCCCTGGTATTCGCGGGGCAGCATGGGGAGATGCTCCTGCGCCCAGCCAACCGTCTGTATTGCCAGCACCAGAGCCAGTGCCAGACCCAGCACCAGCAGAGTACACTGTGTGCGATCTCTTCCGTGCGTCACTCTGGATAGCAGACCGCATCCCCACCTCGTCTCCTTCCAACCTACATTTCGGCATCCGCCCCAAATCTGGCTATAACACGGTGAGAGGAATCTACAAATACCAAGACGCTGCCTTCCCACCAATTCTGGGGTTTGGTCGTGTTCTCTCGTTCCGTTTTGTTCTCCGGTCCGGCCTTGTGCTCTATATAAACCCCGGCAACCTGCTCCAGCATCGCCAGAAATCTAGTCTCATATTCCATCACCGGAGGTGGGCAGGCCATCATGGTTACCCCCATCGAGTCAAATTTCAGAGGTAAAGCGGTACCAACAACCCGCTGCGGTACGGCATCACCTGCCTGATACGCACCAAAGAAGCGATTACACCCGCTGAATCCATGCACACGCGCAGGCTCAACCTCAAACACCAACCACGCCGCCGCTTCCTGCGGCGCAAGGGGTTCACCCTCCAATTCAACGAGGTGCCAGGCGGTGCCGGCAAACACGTTCACCGCTGCAGAAAGATCTCCCGCACGAATAGCGCCACTTCTGGTCAGCGTATATGCCTCCTCCAATACCCCCTCAATCCGCGCTCCGCCCTGATCCAGGGCAAAGAGTCTGTTCTCCCCTACCTGAAACAGGGCGCGCCCACCCGCTAGGCCGTGAAGTTCGATGCTGCGGCCATCCTGGCTCCACTCAAACACTCCGCTGTAGTTAAATTCATTCCCGCCCTCCTGGCGTCCGAGGTATCTGTGGTGCAACACATAGGTGCGCGCGGGAGTGAGGGTGAGGGTAGTCTCAATGCCGGCGCAATCCGCGCACGGCATTGTTCCCGTATAGGTCCCCGCCCAATCGAGTGCATTCATGCTGGTATGGGCATCCACCGCAACTGCGCCACCCTGCTTCTTGCCCCCAACACTGCACGCGCAGCAACACAGCAGCGCCGAGAGTACCACCAAAGTTTTACCGATTCTTCTCACCATTAAGCCTCCTGAGCTTCAACTTTCCTGAGCTTTAACTTAAATAAGGGCACATAGTAGTTTTGGTGTTCCATGTTCAACGTCAGGTTATCCGTTTAAACAAAACAATCAACCCTCACCCTGCGCCAGCAGGTAAAACTTATGGAGCATCCCGAAAATCTTGGCCATCCTGCAACTGCTGCAGCAATGCGTGAGCCTGACTGGCATAGGGTGGATATTGTGCCGCCGCATTCAAGGCAGCAGTTGCGTCTCCCCACGCCTTAGCATTCCAGGCCGCGTACGCTGCCAGCATCCATGCGCGCCCGGCAGCAGCCGGGTTTTGTTCCTTTACAGCAAGACTGGCATAGGCGGTGCCGGCCTCGCCATAGCGCTTGAGCATAAACAGAATCTGGGCGCGCAGGCGCAGCTGGACGATCTCCATATCCTGCGTATCCATCTGTTCCAACCACTGCAGGGCCTGTTGTGGTTCATGCCGCTGCACATACGCTTGCGCCAGGCGCAGCAGCAATTCCGCCGCATCACCTTGCATTGGCTGCAACTGCCCCTGTTCTGGCAGCAGCTGCAGATAGTATTCAATAGCCTGGGCGGGTATCCCCAGATGCATACATAGATCAGCGCGCAGACGCTGCTCCCGCTCATCCCCCGGTGCCAGATATCCCGCTACCTGCAGCGCCACCAGGGCAGAGCGATAGCGTTGTTCCTCCAGATACAGATGGGCTGCAACTCTCCACCAGCGGGGTTCCAGCCCCTCAACCTCCAGCAGGTGGGTGACAAACTCCAGCGCCTGCGCGTGCAGCTGCAGCTGCAGGTACAGATGCACAAGATATTCGCGCCAGCGCCGCCGTGCGGGTTCCTCACTCTGGTGCGCCAGAATCTGCACCTGGGCAAGGGCCAAACGCCTGCGTTCCTCGTCCTCCCGCTTCAAGTTGCCCTCCCCGAGGTAGATATGCACCAGCAATTCGCGCCACTGCAGTGGCGGTTCCGCCGGAAAGTCCTCCAACAGGTGCAACAGCAGGGATTCCGCTTTTTGTAGCTCTCCAGCCTGAAACCAGGCCAGCGCGGCATTGTAGCGCCAGCGGGGTGCGAGCGGAGTAGACAGGGTGTAGCTGCGTTCGAACGCCTGCGCAGCGCCGGCGTATTCTCCCAACTGAAACCGGCATTGGGCCAGATTGATCCAGCCGAAGAGCAGTTCGGGGTCGGCTGTAACACTGCGCTCAAACCAGGTCTGCGCCTGCGCGTACTGCTCCTGCGTCTGCGCAATGATCCCACGATAAAAATCCACCAGCGGGTGATGGCTCTGGCGCTGCAGCAGCGGTGTCAAGTTCTCGATAGCCTGAGCATACTCCTGGCGCTCCAGGTGCTGTTGCGCCTGAGCGATACCGCGCTGTTCACTGGGACGCAGTTGCGCCGCGCACTCAGCATCTACCGCGACACTCAGCAACGCCACCCCGAAGAGCAGAATAATAAAAAGCAGATTATTTCGCTGAAAAGAGCGCAGAACGGAGCACATAGCGGCTGTAGATTTTAACCTGATGGGCAACATGGCGCAGTTTTCGTCAATCTTCGAGTTCAAAACGGATGGTGGTAACAACGCGCGTTTTAACCCGCTCCCCCATTACCGTGGCCGGGGAAAAGCGCCACGCGCGGATACTGCGGACCACACTCTCTTCAAACATCCCTTCCGGCTGCGCCTCCAGCACCTCTACCGCCTCAACGTTACCCTCAATCCCCACCTGCAGGGCGACATTTACCCAGCCTTCGACCCCCTTGCGTTTTGCCCGCAGGGGATAGATAAACGGGGTTTGAGTCAGGGGCTGTACCGGGCGGTCGAGCGCGGCGGCGGCATAAACCTGCGGCGGTAAAGCCATTGGAGTTCCGAGTGCTGTCCCATGGCCCGCGCTGCTCAATTCAGGGGCGGGTAATCCAGGCAGAATGGAAAACTCCAGCAAAGTTGCATCCATATCCGGCGTCGGCTTCAGGGCCGGAACTGCTATCGGATTCAGCGCCGCTATCTGTGTTGAAGTGAGCGCTAATCTGAAGTTGTCCGGCGCTGCGGCAGCGGTATCCGTTGGCGCTGCACCCTGGGGCGGGGTGCGGCGCTGAAGCTCCGGCAGCGCCGGGGCGGCGCTGACCCGAATCGGCGCAGTGGCAGGCGCAGCTTCAGACTGCGGGTCACGCACAAGCAGCGCCAGGAGTATAAACAGCAGCAGGTTAAAAACCAGCGCTCCCGCTATGGCGCATAACATGATGCGCTTCGCCGAACCCAGACCGATCACCGCGAACCTTCAGCCGCTGCGAGCGCAACGTTCTCCGCCCCCGCGAGTTTACACGCGTCCAGCACCGCTACCGCGGTGCCGGTGCTGCTGCCCCGGTCCGCTACGATAACCACCGCCCCGTCGGGGTTTTCTGCCATGGCCCGTTCTACATGTACCCGCACCGCCCCGGGTTCCACCGTGCGGTTCTCGATCACGATCCGATTCTCACGGGTTATGGCGATCAGCAGGGTGGCGCTTTCTTGGGTGAAGGCGCTTTGGGCCGTGGGGCGTTCGACTTCAACCCCGGTCTCGCGCACAAAACTGGTGGTCACCAGGAAGAAGATGAGGAGAATAAACACCATATCGATCAAGGGCGCGATATTGAGTTCCACCCCCTGACGCCGCGCGCGCCTTGCGGCAGTTATGTTGAGCATAGGTTGCCTCCTGAATGAGGGGCCGCACCAGGCATGTCCAGCTGGCGTTTGAGTTGCTGGGTCAGGGTGTTAAGCCTCCGTTCCAGTGCATCTGCGCGGCGCTGGATAAAGTTGCGCATAAACAGCCCCGGGATGGCGATAAGCAGGCCGGTTTGCGTTGTTATCAGGGCTTCTGAAATCCCGCCGGCCAGCGCGCGCGCATTGCCGGTACCAAACACGGCTATGCAGTCAAAAGTGCCTATCATCCCCAGCACGGTGCCCAGCAATCCCAGCAGCGGCGCCACCGCCGCCAGCACCCCGATCAACGTCAGTCCCTGGTGTAACATTGCGCGCACCTGGGTAGCTGCTTCATCGAGCAGATATCGATCCAGGTGCGGGTTGCCGCTGCGGGAGCTGAGAAAAATGCGCAACAGAAGCGCGGTAAGACCCTGATATGCCGCGGGTATTTCCGTAGCCCCTTTGTGCACATACAGGCACGCATCTGTGGGGTTAAGCTGGTTGCGATACAGCTGTTTCAGCACCAGAAGCCGATAAATTATGCTGCCCCAGAGCAACATTGACACCAGCATCAGTGGCCACATCACAACTCCACCCGTCTGAATATACTCAAGGGCCGGGCGCAAATAACTCACCTCAATAATCACTCCGCTACCTTCCACGGCGGTGTTGCTCCGCTGGCGTCTACCTGCAATACCTTGGTTACCCGATTGACAAAACTGATGGCTTTTTCTTCCAGTTCGGCTATGCGACTCTCCACCCGGCGGCTGATCAAGCTATGCGCCAGCATCAGCGGTATTGCCACCCCAAGCCCGAACATGGTGGTCACCAGCGCTTCTGATATCCCGGAAGAGAGCATACGTGGATCCCCCGTTCCATGGAAAGTGATGAGCTCGAAGGTGTGGATCATTCCGGTTACGGTGCCGAGCAAACCCAGCAGGGGTGCGATGGAAGCCAGCACTGCCAGGGTTGAGAGGAAGCGCTCCTGCGCGGGTATTTCTGCCAGGATCTCCTCTTGCAGCACATTCTCTAACTCCTCGCGCGGGCGGGTGGCGAAGGGGATCCCCGCAGCAAGCACCCGGGCCAGGGGGAGATCCCAGCGCTGACACAGCTGTTCACACTCGCCCCACTGCTGCGCATCAATACATGGCTGCAACCGCGTCAGAATAGCGTCACTGTCATAGCGCTGGCGCGATAAGAACCAGAGGCGTTCCGCCACCAGCACCAAAGCCACCACCCCGATCCCCAGAATAGGCCAGACAATAATGCCGCCGTACCGGACCTGCGCCTTCAAGCTGCGCTTGTAGGTCATCTGCCGTAAGGATGCGCCATGCCCGATATCGATGGGTGCGGCGCTACTGCTGCCGGAAAAATAGTTGTTTATCTGCTTTTTAAGGGTATATCCGGGCAACTGCGACAGCGCCATCAATTGGCGACTAGGGGGGGAATACAGCGCAAACCCCACCTCTGCATCAGTCTTGTACAGAGCAGTAAACGTCCCGAGCAGCACCACCTGAGCATCCACCTGTTTCCCCTTGCGATCTACGATAACAATGTGTTGCCGCTGCACCTGAGATGCAGCCTGAATCTGCTCCAGCATTAGTGTGCGTAGGGCGCGCACCTGCGTGATTGAAGCTGGGGTGTCCGCCGCGAGCACTTGCTGCAACGCGGCATCCTGCGTCCCTCTCAGAGCTGTGATCGGGCTGTTTTTCACCATCCCCGCGACATCGGTGACACTGGTGTGGATAGAGCCCAGCAGCTCCACATGGCGTTGATTCTCCTGGGCCTCAAGCTCTTGTTGCCTCTTCAATGCAGCGCGGCGCTGCTCCACCTGCCCCTCCAGCTGTGCATTGGTACGCTCCAGCTCCACCACCGCTTTGCGCAGCTGTGTCAGGCGAGTGACAACCCCCTGCCGATCCTGCTCCAGCTCCCGCCGCAGCGCTTCAACCTGCTGCCTAACCTGGTGGGCGTGGGCAGCGGCTCTGGTTACAACCTCATCCTGTGCCTGCACGTGTGCGCGCGCGTCCTGCGCATATGCAGGTGCTCCCCCCAGCCCAAGAGCTCCGAACCCTGAAATCCCCAAGCCGCAGGCCAGCAGCCCCGTCACCCAAACCCTGGCCCAGTTTCCAAGCAATGTTTTCCCCTTAGTATTCATAGCTGCCCCAGACGCCCAAAAGGAAGCGTGAGCAAATCTACCGGACGTTGTTTATTCCCCATGGCAACCGCGAGGCTTAGCTCGGCACACCAGCGCGAATCCAGCCACCTCCAGCGCTGCGTAGCCAAATCATACGCGGCGCAGCGCTGTTGATCCAGGCTCAGCGCAAACAGAGCCAGAGCGCCGAGGCGCAGTTGCGTCATAACCACCTGCTCCCCTTCTATCTCCAGTTCTGTGCGCTGCACCCCAACACTGTGGCCGTAGTCAAATTCTTCTTTCAGAGTCTGCATCAGATGGCGAAACTGCTGCGCCACTGAAACCTCCCCGGTGAGGAGGTCCTGCTGCAGTTGCTGCAGGCGCGCATGGCGCTCCACCATGTTGAAGGGGAGACTCTGCTGCACCACCGCATCCAGCAACTGCACACTTTGGCGCAGAAAAGGTTCCATCTCTTGTTCAAGTTCCTGCGCCTGCAGCACCGCCTGCCTGGATTGCTGAATTTTTTGTGCTATCGCCTCCAGTTCCTGCTCCAGCCTGACGTTGTGCCCTTCAATAACAGTCTGGCGGCGGAGCAGCTCCTCATACTGGCGCAGTAATTCAGCCTTTTCCCGCTCCCAGGAATCCAGCTCCTGTTGGGAATGCTGCTGCATCTCGATGCTCTCTTCAAGGGGTTTTTGCACCTGCTGCGTAAATGTCTGAGCCTGAACCCGTAATGTGCACAGCAGCATAACGAGCATAAGTACATATATCTTCACTTACTTCTCCTGTAATGTGTAGAGTTACGTCAGAACTTAACGTGCGCAGTGGTATATTGGAGCTGACTACGTTATCCGCAGAACAACGAAACCTAAAATTATCAGACCACCCAAGGAGTTTCAAATGGATTTAAAACAGTTGGAGCAATACTTTGAGAGCGCTGAAGGTACGGGCATCCTGTCCACTTGTGCCGCTGATGGCAAGGTTAATTCAGCAGTGTATGCCCGCCCCCGGTTTTTTGCGCAGGAACGTATCGGATTTATCATGCTTGAACGCTTAAGTTATGCAAATCTGCAGAGCAATCCACATGCGGCATACCTGTTTTTGGAGCGGCAGGAGGGCTATGAAGGGGTACGCCTGCACCTGAGCATGGCCGGAGAAGAACATGATCGCGCCCGCATTGAGCAGCTCATGACCGAGCTGCGCCCCGGGCGCGCCGACCAGAAAGAACGCCATCTGGTGTACTTCAGTGTCGATAAAATCATGCCGCTGGTAGGCAGTGATAAGTCCGCCTGATGCTCAGAGAGGCAACGGAGCATGCCACCACAAAATACATGACTAAATCAATAAACTATTGACACCTGCCCTGCAGAACCTGTATTCAGGTCACTGCGTGCAGAACACCACCTATTCAACCAGGAGCTGAATAGATATTTTCAGCCTCACAATTCACGTAACAGAAAGGGTGAACCCGTATGAAGGCATTAAGCATTCTTTTGAGTTTTGCGCTACTTATCTCTCTCAGCGCCTGTGACAACAACAAACAGAGCAACGCGCAGGCCAAAAACACAGCCACAGCGCTGCCGGAAAACCATCCAGACATATCGCAACAGGTAAATCCGCAGGCACAGGCAAATATTTCTGGCAGCGTGACCGAGACCATGAACACCGCCGGTTACACCTACATCAAGGTTGATACTGGAACCGAAGAGATATGGGTTGCTGCGCCGGAATTTGAGGTAAAGGTGGGAGATCCGGTAATTGTAGGCCAATCCCTCCCCATGCCTAATTATCACAGCAATACGCTCGACCGGGATTTTGACGTGGTACATTTTGCCGGCAATGTCGCTGTCGCCGGGGAAGGTATGGCTCTGAGTGAAAACCCGGGGATGGCTGGGCACGAAAACTGTGACCTGGATGATGAAGCCCACGCCAGACCCGCCCCGGTTGAGGTTGAGGTAGACTTTTCCACCCTCAAACCGCTGGAGGGGGGTAAAACACTGGCTGAGGTTTTTGCCCAGCGCACAGCCCTCGTCGGACAGGAGATCGGCATTCGTGCCAAGGTGGTTAAATTCAGCCCCAATATCATGAAAACCAACTGGATTCACCTCCAGGACGGCAGCGAAGGCAATCGCGACCTTACCATCACTTCGGCAGCAACACCCGGGGTTGGCGATACGGTGGTAGTAAAAGGTACCCTGGAGCAGAACCAGGATTTCGGCTACGGGTATAAATATGACCTTATCATTCAGAATGCCGACGTAACCATCGAGTAGTAATGCGAACGCCTGGCGCCAATGTAAGCAATGCCAATACAAGCAACCAATAATAAAAGAGGGGTGTCCGGGTGGACACCCCTCTTTTTTATTGGATATGCAGCGCCCCAGCCGCAGGCGGGGTTGCCAGTGCAGCTACTGAACCTTTTTCTCCAGCTTTTTCTCCGGCAGCGTTATGCACAGACATTCGGCTTCGGCAAACACCATATCTCCTGCACACAGCTTCCCCTTCACCAGCACCTTGCGCCCATCTACAGACGCTATGCTGCTCTCCACCGTGGCCACTTGGCGGATGGGGAGTAAATTGCGAAAACTCACATTCAGATTCCCTACCACGATGGGGTACCCGGCGGCCCAGGCAGCGAGCCCCAACACCTCATCAAACACTGCCGCCATAGCTCCACCATGCACATGCTCCGGGGGTCCCTGGGTTTCGGGCCCAAACCAGATCCGCGCACGCAGCTGCTGCTGTGCATCTTTATAGTAGCGCACTCGGTATCGATCTCCGTCCGGTTCGCCGGAGACAAAACGCAGCGATTCACCTACCAGTGCCGCGGCATCAAATTCCTGCCAATCACTTTCGCCCTTCAAGTCAACCACACCTTGCGGTTGAACAGGTTTGGGTTCAGACATATTGCTCTCCTTATTTATTGAAACACACTCCTGCCAGGCGCTTGTGAAATAACCCGCCAGGAAGACACCCGGCTCAACTCAGCAGGGCGACAAAAAACGGCATGATTGCCGCAGTTATAACTCCGTTCAGGCCGATGGCGAGCCCGGCCATGGCGCCGCCGAAGCGATCTATTTCGAGCATTCTGCCGGTGCCGAGTCCATGTGCCGCAGTTCCCATGGCCAGGCCGACTGCAAAGGGATCACGGATGCGGAGCGCGCGGCAGAAGATCGGCCCCACCATGCCACCAAAGCACCCGGTAATCACCACAATTGCCGCCGTCAAGGGGACAATTCCCCCTATCTTCTCTGAAATGCCAATAGCTATCGGCGTCGTCACCGACTTCGGCGCCATGGAGAGGATCAACGCTTTCCCGCTGCCAAACAACATCAATATTGCGGTGGCGGAAAGGATAGACGTGAGCGCCCCCACGGTCACCCCACACAGGGTTGGGAGCAGGCGCGAGATAATCTCAGCGCGGCGTTGGTACAGCGGCAACCCCAGCGCGACCACCGCAGGCCCGAGCAGAAACAGAAGGATATCCCCCCCGACTGCATAATCTGCATATGGAATGTGCAGCGTCTTCAGCAGAAAAATAATGAATCCTGCGGTTAAAATCACCGGATTCAACAGCGCCAGCGGCCAGCGGCGATATATCCAGGTGGCAGCCTCATACACCACCAGGGTGAGAGTTATGCCGAACAACGGGGTCTGAACCAATGCGGACAACATTATTTACCCCCTTTGTTACCATGGTTACGCGCGAGCCACTGGGCACTCCAGCCGGTAGTTGCGAGCACCGCCAGGGTGCTACAGATGGTCGCCGTGGTCAGCGGGAGCCAGTGCTGGGTTATCAACCCGGCGTATACCATAACTCCAACTCCGGCAGGGACAAAGAGCAGCGACATATTCTGCAACAATAGCTCCGCCGCCTCCCGTACCCAATCCACCCGGAGGATCCCGCCGCGCAGTCCGGCCAGAAGCAGCAGCATCCCCACGACACTGCCGGGCAAGGGAATTTTAAGCACATAGGTACTCAGCTCTCCAACCAACTGTAACCCCAGCAATATCGCCATCCCTCTGAGCATATATCCCTCCAAAGCAACGGCACCCCCCGCACATGGGCCGAGCATGCGGGGGGTGCCGTTTTCTATTCATCCGGGTTGAAATAGGTGTAGAGCGCCTGCGCCGCCGTTTGCGGCAGCCATTCAAGTTGCTGCAACTCGTCCATACTCGCTTTTTTGATTTTTGCCACACTGCCGAAATGGCGCAACAGGCGCACTCTGCGCTTCGGACCGATCCCTTCGATCTGCTCTAGTACAGATTCAAGCCCGGCCTTGTGGCGCAGGCGGCGGTGATAGGTTATAGCAAAACGGTGCGCCTCATCGCGCAGACGCTCCAACATGAACAACGCTGCGGACCCGGCACGCAGAATAATAGGGTTCTTGCGCCCCGGCCGGAAAAACCGCTCTTCGCTGCGCTCCACCGCATGCCCACGCACATTGCGCTTTACCCGGCTTTTGGCTATGGATACCAGATCAAGTTCCTGCTCCAGCCCCAGCTCTTCGACAAACAGGCACGCAGAAGAGAGCTGTCCTTTGCCCCCATCGAGTAAAATCATATCGGGCAGATTCCCCTCGCGCATGCCGCGGGTCAAGCGGCGGCGCAACACCTCCTGCATCGAGGCATAATCATCCGCTCCGCTCACGGTCTTGATGCGGTAATGGCGATACTCATCTGTATCCGCTTCACCGTTGGTGGCGACCACCATACTCGCCACGGAGTGCTCCCCTTGGATGTTGGAGATATCATAGCATTCCATCCGTTCCGGCAGCCGCCGCAGCTGCAGGGCGCTTTGCAGCTGTTCCAGCACTGCAGTGCGGGCCTCGCGCTGATCTCCACGGACGCGGGCGTGCTCGGCGGCGTTGCGCTGTGCCAGCTGCACCAGTTCGCGACGCTCGCCCCGCTGGGGGACCCGCAGATTCACCTTCCCCCCGCGCAGCTCTTCGAGCCATTGCTGCAGCACCGCGTGGCTGTGCGGCCAGAGGGGCAGCAACAGCGTTGGCGGAATGACCGGATCGCGGCTGTAGTAGCGCTGTAAGAACTCCAGGAGCAATTCATCCTCGGGTTGGATCCAGCGCAACGCAAAGGTGAGCCGGCTCACCAGACGTCCCCCCCGCACACACAGCATACACAGCTCCACCTCTGCTTCGAGGTGCGCCATCCCGATCACATCCATATCGGCACCATCGGTGCTCACCATCTTCTGCTGCTGCAGGGTTTCTTCGATGGCTGCTATCTGATCACGCAGGCGGGCCGCCTCTTCAAAGGCCATAGAAGCGGAGGCTGCCTCCATCCGGCGGCGTAAATCCTCCACCACCTCGGTCTGGCGTCCTGACAGAAACTTTATCACCCCCTGCACCAGGGCGCGGTACTCAGCATACCCGATTTTGCCATGGCACGGAGCACTGCACTGGCCGATCTGGTGATACAGGCAGGGGCGCTCACGGCGGCGGCACTGGGTCCACGCATGGCGCCGCAGGGGGAAAATGCGCTGAATCTCCCTTAATGTCTGCTTTAAAGCTCCGGCGGAGGCATAGGGGCCAAAATACAGGGCCTTATCCCGCTTCACCCGCCGCACCACCTTCAACGCCGGGTACTCCTCGTTTAAGTCAATACGCAAAGAGACGTAGGTCTTATCATCCCGCAGGTTGATATTGTAGCGCGGCTTGTGCTTCTTTATCAGGGTATTTTCCAGAATCAGCGCTTCTTTTTCGGTATCGGTCAGTACTGTTTCGAGCTGTTTTGCCCGCTGCATCAGAAACTGGATCTGGGCGCGCTTGTCATCGCCACGCACATACTGGCGCACCCTGGCACGCAGATTGCGGGCCTTCCCCACATAGATAACCTGCCCTGCCGCATCGTACATCAGGTAGACTCCACAACTGGTGGGGATATGCTCCAGATTTATATCTTTAAGCTCTGCCATCGCAATCTCATATCAGCCGAGGGTTAATAAATAATCTGCGCAGATATTCAGCAAAAATGTCAGGATTCTCTGTCACGGCCAATGTGATTATAACGTACCCCTGAGGCCAGCTGGTGTTCTTTCAGCCCTTTGCTTTGTACGCAATATGCCAGCGGTGCGCTGTATAAAGGTATCGCGGCATACGCTGTTCTGCGTACAAAAAATTCTTTCTATAAACCCTGCTACGATCTATTTTCTTTTACACATGGCAGACTGAACCTTGCAACTACCAGTACTTATGCCCGTCCTCCTTACCGGGAAATCTAGCCTGCCTGGCGCTCCGTTCCCCTCGTTGTCCCCTTTTGAGTGACCACTCCTGAATTCTATCCTTTTTCGATTACCGCCAGCAATGGCAGGTGATCGGAGGCGATGCGGGCAAGACCCCGGTCGATCACATCGTGACGCACAATCCGTAAAGGGGGAGAGACAAAGATACGGTCGAGTCTGAACAGGGGATATCGTGCCGGAAAAGTGCGGGGTGAGAGCTGAGACTGAGAGGCAAAAGACCGGGCCAGCCAACGCGCCGACCGTCCCCAAGGAAACCATTCGTTGAAGTCTCCAGCCAGAACAACCGGGTGCTGGGCCCTTTCAACCCATGCCAGCAGACGACGGACCTGATAACGCCGCTCACCAGGATACAGCCCCAGATGGGTGGCCATAAATCTGACAGGTCCCATATCTGTCTCAATAAGCAGATCGATCACGCCGCGCGGTTCGCGCCCCGAGAAGCTGAGATCATGCAGACATTCATTTAATATCGGGATACGGACAAGCACAGCATTGCCATAATGACCATCGGGGCGCATCATCGTCACCCCGCGCACAGGCGTCATTTTCGTCGCCTGTGCGAGGAACTCAAGCTGGCGGCGTTGGGCTTTACCGCCAAATTTCACATGAACCTCCTGCAAGGCGATCACATCGGCATCCAGATCATTGATAACACCTGCTACCCGTTCCAGATCTCGAATCCTGTCGCCTCCGATACCCTCATGGATGTTATAGCTGGCCACCCGCAACAGGGCCTTGCTGGTCTTCCCACCGTGGCAAATCATGAGTCCGTTGTGCGCTCGAGATTGCGCTCTGTTTTGTGCCCCACCTTTTTGCGCAGCCCCCAGAGCAACCCGCCGGCCCCAAGCACGATAAGGAGGAAAATCAATATTGATTTCAGGTCCGGGTTCTGTATTAGTTGCTCAAGCCCCTTGCCAAAAACGGCAAGCATGATAATTCCCGGCCCCATTCCAGCGAGGGTCCCAAATAAAAAATCCACAAACCGGATACGCAAAGCCCCGGCAACCAGATTTACTACCGTAAAAGGTGCTATCGGCAGCAGACGTACCGCCATAACGGCCAACATGCCACTTTGCTCCAACCGTTTACTGATTCTATTGAGGCGTGCTCCACTGATCTGTCGCACGGCATCACGTCCACCCCAGCGCCCGACCCCATAAGTGATGACCGCACTGAGCAAGGAGCCCAACAAGGCATATCCACCTCCCCACCAAGGACCGAAAGTAAGAATTGTTACCAGAATCAAGGCGGTAACCGGTAGCAACATCAATCCGCCGACAATATAGACCAGCATCAGAACAAGCGGTGTAAAACTCCCTTCTCTCACCCACCCGGCCCACTCGCGCAATTGATCCAGGTCGAGATATTCTCTGTGCAGCATCCAGCGCCAAGCTGCTGCCAGAAACAGAGCCGCCCCGATCAGAACGAGCAGAGTAAATATTTTATTCAGACCGATTTTATTTTTTTCATATAGAGCCTCGCTATCACCTGCGAGGATCTGGGCGTTCGGGACCTCAAACTGAAGCGGCTTTTGTGGATCAACTACGGAGCCATTGGGCACCATACTCTCGTATATAGGATCAATCTGCCAATCGAAAGGGCGCAGAGAACGCGGCTTATCACGATATTTATCAATCAGCGAGATCATGCTGTTTTCGCGACGCAGCGCCTTCTCAACCTCATCAATTTCCATATCCAGGTGCTCCCCCAGCAGCCGCCAGCGTAACCGACTCACGGACCTACGGGTCTCATCATCTTCGGCAAAAAGGCTCAGATCACATTCTGTATCGAGCCCCATACTGCGATTATTGAGATTGGAGGAACCAACCCGCACCAGCACATCATCCACCACCAGCACCTTTGCGTGCACCTTGATAAAATCTTCCCCAAGATCGGTGTATTCAGGGTATACAATGCGCAACCGATCATGCCGGTCAACTCCACGCAGACGGTTAACCTGGCGCTGTGTCAGAACTCCCATGGTCGCCTCCTCGAGCCACCCGGTATGCTGACGTGACAGCACAATGACGATCTCCGGCCCCCGCTCCCGCTGGAGGTGACAAACGAGGACGTCCACCACTTCGGACGCTGTGAGGTATTGATTTTCAATATAGATGCAGCGCTGCGCCGCGGCAACAGCATCAATCCACATCTGTTTGACTTCCACCACTTCTGCTTCATCTTCATATAATGGTTCGGTGCGGCTGATGGCAACGTGAACGTCATAAAACTCAACTTCAACATTCTGAGGCCAGCAATCAAGGTTCGAGGGTGAGTGCCCTGCCAGCTTTTCCCCTCCGGCACCTTGCCAGCGCCGCCGCGCGAGTTCCCCAAGAGATTCCGCCACCGCGCCGGACACCATCATTTGTACATCGTGAAAAGGTGGCTGGTCCACTCCGTTGTCGTGCCGCTTCGGGTCATAAGGAGCATGCTGCGGCCTGTCCCATCTTCCATGGGTTAGATCGATGCCTCCGCAGAAGGCAAGACAGTCGTCTACCACCACTAATTTCTGGTGATGGCAAGCCCCGACAGGATGATGTGCGTCAAGCTTGAATTCAAGCCTTTTATGGGCATTCCACCCGAACTTGAAAACCGGCAAAGGCTCCCGGTCCAGCGCGTAAAGCATAGCGAAGTCCCAATTGAGCACATAGATATGTAAATCCCGGTGCTGCTCTGCCAGATTGTTCAGAAAATCGCCAAGCGGCGGCTCACCCTCAGAATCGCGACGCAACCGAATACGACTGTCTATATCCCATCCGACAATGAAGATGCTATGGCGGGCCTGTTCCAGGGAATCCGCCAATGCACTGAAATAGGCTGCTCCATCAACCAGCACCGCCGCCTTGTCGGCTCGACAGATACGCCAACAATTTCTCCCCTCTTCAAACAGCTCATTCGCTCGCATGGGTGCCCCCTATGTCGCGTAACATTGATGCTTTCGCAAAGAGTGTCAAATACAAGGTACATAACTATAGAACAATTCCTGCGCCCGGATGGTGGCCCGACAAAAAGGCCCTACGTCGAGCCCCCTCATCACGCTCCACCCCTGGCTCCTTTTTGCCATATATCTAACTGCAGGCAGCAGCGTCGCTGCGGTTGTCTCCGGCAACGGGGATTTAGCTGGTTTTATCCGCCCCGGATGATATAGAATCGCAGCCGAATTGCCCGCTTGCGGCACTTAGAAGAGCCCGGTATGGAGAGCATTCAATGCAGAATCTGTGGAACAGAGTATTTCGCCTCAATAAAGAAGAGGAAAGCCTGAGTGCTTTCCTGCAGCGCATCGCGGTATTTTCACATCTGAAGAAGCGCGATTTCAACTATATAAAGACCCTGCTCCATACCCGCAATTACGAAGCGGGCGAGATCATCTTTGAGCAGGGCGACCCCGGTTCAGGAATGTATATCATCCGCAGCGGGCATGTCACCCTGTTCACCCGTGACCAGTACAATCGGCGCGAAGATTTGAGTGTCCTCGGCCCCGGCGATTTCTTTGGCGAAACCACCATCGCAACTCCGGCACCGCGGGTTATATCCGCTTCATGCAGCGAAAACTGCGAACTGGCCGGGCTGTTTCGCTCCGACCTGTTCGCCGTCGCGGAGCGCCATCCGGAGATTGCCACCCGGATTTTACTCGGCCTCACCTCCGTTATCAGTGAACGGCTGCAGAACGCCATCCTGGAATTGCGCCGCCAGACCACAAATGGAGCAACATAAGTACCGATGAATATAACCCGCGCCCAGTTTCTGTTTTTCTATCTGGTGATGACCGCGGCGCTGGCCAGTGGCCTGGCGCTCTTCTCCTCGGCGTCAACCATCGCTCTGGCGCTGCGCTCGGCCGCTGCCGGAATTTTTGTTCCGCTGATTCTGGCTGTAGCTGCAGCCCTTGTGCTCGACCCTGTGGTCAGCAAACTGGAAAAATACCACATCCCGCGCAGCCGCTCCACCCTGGCCATCTTTTTCGCTATCGCGGCCATGTTGTGGTTTTCCGGCAGCTGGCTGGTGGCCTACTCCCAGCAGATGTGGATCTCCTTGCTGCAGGATTTCCCCCGCTACACTGCAGGGCTGATAACTTACCTCAAGGAGGCACAGCTCTCCTGGCAGGAGGAGTTCCCTTTTCTGGCACACTACGACCTGACCGAAACAGTACGCTCCGGCGCGGAAAAGTTCTTCTCTTTTCTCATCGTGGCCACACCTAAATCGGCATTCAAGCTTGGCAGCCTGTTGATTCTGGTGCCGCTGTTCGCGTTTTTCTTTATCCGCGATGGGGCGAACATTCGGCGCAGCCTTATCGCTATGGCACCCAATCGCTACTTTGAAATGGCGCACGACCTCTCCTACCTTATCAGCCGCCAGACCGCCAGATTTGTGCGCGGGCGCATCATCGAAGCCACCATCATCGGAGTGTGCGTAACCGCCGGACTCAGCCTGACCGATATCCGCTATGCCCCGCTGCTGGGGGTTTTTGCCGGGGTAACCAACCTTATCCCCTATGTGGGGCCGCTGGTGGGGATGATCCCCGGAATCACCATCGCCATGATTGATCTCGGCTTTGGAACCCAGTTCTGGTGGATCGTGATCCTGTACATAGTTATCATCCAGGTGATCCTCGACAATTTCATCCTGATTCCGATTCTTATTTCCCGTTATGCCAACCTCCATCCCCTGCTGGTGATCCTGGCAATCATAATGGGGGGGAGGATATATGGCGTTCTGGGGATGATCATTGGGGTGCCCATCCTCAGCGCATGTAAAATCGCTCTGATCCAGATCCGCCATTACCACCGCGCATTTTCTCTACCTGATACCAAAAGCGGACTTTCTCCTTAGAGGATATGCAGAACAATGTCTATAGCAACCATGTTTAAAAACATGAAGCTGCGCTGGAAACTGCTGAGCATAATCCTGCCACTGGTCTTTCTCCCGCTGCTGCTGGTGGGCAACATTGTCGGCTACAATGCCTCCGACCTGGCTCGCAGTGGTATCAACCAAGCCAGCCGCGCCGACCTGGAACACATGGCGGCGTTCACCCGCCATCTGCTCGAATCTCATCATCAACAATTTCAGGTTTACCAACAGGAGCGTAAAAAAGACTTTACGCGCGAGCTCGAAAACCTGTTGCGGGTTGCATACGATATGGTGAAGGAGAAACATCGTCTCGAGCAAGAGGGCAGTCTTACGCCGGAGGTGGCCCGCCGCCAGGCAGGGAGACTGCTGAAACAGATCAGTATCGGAGCCAGCGGATATGTATACACCCTCTCCAGCGCAGGCGTGCTCCAGACCCACATCGCGCGCGAGGGGGAAAATATCCTTGCCGAAGAGGATGGCAACGGGCGCACATTCATCCGCGAAATGATCGAGACCGCCCGCAACTCCCCCCCTGAAACCGTCCACCAGATGCGTTATCCTTGGCGCAATGAGGTGCTGGGCGACACCGATTACCGGGAGAAGCTCGCACTCTACTCCTATTTTCCTGAATGGGACTGGATCATCGCCGCCGCCGGATATATCGAGGAGAGCTACGCCAACGCAGCCTATGAACACCAGGCGCTGGAAGAGCTCAAGAACAAGATAAAGCAAAAACGGGTGGCAAAAACCGGCTACATCTTCGCCATGGACACCAACGGAACCTTCACCATCCATCCAGAGCAGGAGGGGGAAAACTTCTACGACATCCGCGATTCCGACGGCAACGCATTTATCCGGCAGATGTGTGAAACGCAGCAGGGGTGGATCCGGTATCCGTGGCAGAACAGCGCCCTTGAAGCTCCGCGCTACAAGATTGTCCGCTACGAGTATTTCCCCCCCTGGGACTGGATTGTCGCTGTAGGCTGCTATGAAGATGAGTTCTATGAAAGCGCAGACCGGATCAGCTCTGATACTGCGCAGATAACCCTGCTAACCACCATGGCGGCCGGGCTCTTCTCGCTGGTACTCGTAACCTGGGTTTCCAGCGTCATCACCCGCCCCATCCAACACATGATCCAGGTGATCCGGCGGGTAAAAGCGGGGCACATGCGGGAAAAAATGGAGATCACCACCACCGACGAGCTCGGAGAACTGGCGCAGACGTTCAATAAAATGACGGAAATAATCCAGAAAAACAAGGAGATGGAAGAAAGTCTGGCGCAGCACGGGAAGATGGCGTCCCTGGGGATTCTGTCCTCGGGGGTTGCGCACGAAATCAACAATCCCCTCGGAGTGATCCTTGGATATGCTGGGTATCTGGAGGGGAAAATTGACCCCGACGATCCTAACTATACCTACATCCATGAGATAAAGCGCGAAAGCAAACGCTGCAAAAAAATTGTGCAGGATCTGCTCAGCTATGCACGCACCCCCAAGTCTGTTCTTGAGGTTACAGACCTCAACGCCCTGCTGGAACAAATCGTCAATTTTGCCGCCAATCATGCAGATATGCACCATGTCCACATCCGCTGCAATTTTGCCGCAGACCTCCCCCCGGTAGAGGTTGACGGCGACCAGATGCGCCAGATCGCTATCAATCTGCTCCTCAACGCCGGCGGCGCGATTCGCAATAACGGCGAAATCGTGGTAGAAAGTGCACTGGAGGATGATGAGGTCATTATTCGCATAACCGACACCGGGTGCGGCATGGATAATGAAACCCTCGAACGCATCTATGAACCGTTCTTTACCACCAAAGAGCGCGGCACCGGCCTGGGTCTTGCGATCTCCAAACAGATCGTGGAGCAGCACCAGGGCACTATCCAGATCCACAGCCGCCTCGGCGCAGGCACCAGCGTAACGCTGCGTCTCCCCCTGCACCCGGAGCATTGATAAGTATTATGCAACAAAACCGAATTCTCCTTATCGACAACGAAGAAGGGCTGTGCCGCATGATTGAGGCGGTGCTGGGCGACAGCGGCTATCAGGTCCAGAGCTTTACCAGTCCCTTTAAGGCGATTGAGGCATTCCAGCCCGACGCCTACGATCTGGTTATCAGCGACATTAAAATGCCGGGGATGGATGGACTTGAAGTTCTGCAGAAGATTCGCGCCCTTGATAGTCATGTCCCGGTAATCATGATCACCGCCTACGCCACGGTCGAGACCTCCATTCAGGCGCTGCGCAAAGGGGCCTACGATATGCTCACAAAGCCCTTTGAACCGGAGGAACTTCTGTACCGGGTCAAAAACGCTCTCCACGCCAACCAGCTGGAAACAGAGAATCAGCAGCTTAAACAAAAACTTGCGGGCCACCTGAATTTCAGCAGCATCATCGGCGCAGACTCCGGCCTGAAAGGGGTAATGGATATTGTGCGCAGGGTTGCCCTGCGTGACACCTCTGTCCTTATAACCGGTGAGTCGGGGACGGGCAAGGAGGTGATAGCGCAGGCTGTTCACGCCAATTCCGCGCGGAAAAATGCCCGCTTCATGGCGATAAACTGTGGTGCGCTACCCGCCAACGTGCTTGAGAGTGAATTGTTCGGTTACAAAAAAGGGGCGTTCACCGGCGCCAACGCCGATCGGAAGGGGATTCTCGAAGCCTCCGACGGTGGCACCCTGTTTCTGGACGAGGTGGGAAACCTGCCCATGAATGTGCAGCAGACCCTGCTGCGTTTTCTGCAGGAACACGAATTCATGCGCCTGGGAGACACCCAGCCCATCAAGGTAGACACCCGGATTATTTCCGCCACCAACTCAGATTTAAAGCAGGCCATGGCAGATGGAACCTTGCGCGAAGATCTGTTCTACCGCCTTAACGTCGTCAATATCCATTTACCCCCGTTGCGCCAGCGGCGCCAGGATCTACCCCTGCTGGTTACCCACTTCATAAAGAAGAATAATAAAAAATTTGGCACCGAGGTAAGAGGACTTACCGCAGAGGCGATGCAACTGGTGTGCACCTTCGACTGGCCGGGAAATATCCGCCAGATGGAAAACATTATTGAAGCCTGCATGACCATGGTCGACAGTGGGCGTATCGATCTTGAAACTTTGCAACAGTTCCTGTACCCCCATGCCGGAGCCAGCACACCGGCATGTGCCCCCTCTGCAACAAGTGCGGCCCAGCAGGAACGGGAATCTTCGGAAGCGAACCCCGAATTGGACGCCGAGTACAGCCAGGCGCTGGCAGATTTTGAAACAGAATATCTGCATAATCTGCTCCAGAAAACCAGAGGCAACGTGGAGGAAGCCGCCCGGCTGGCGGGGATGAATATGGCCACTATCTACCGCAAACTGAAAAAGCACTCCATCAGTAAGGAGTATTTTTCGTGAATGTTTTGCATAAATGCAAAAAGGACGGCCAGCGCGTTATTTTGTCTGTGCGGAGCCAGACACCGCACAGACCAATTTAACATAACTCTTTATATTTCGGCTGCTTACGTGCCGACCCACCGCCGATCCACCCCTCGCTGCCAGCCGGCAACCTCTCTGATCCCAGTTCCACATCCATTTGCATAAATGCAAAACCTCAAATTTTCCTTCGCACTTCCAAATGCATCTTTCCTGCATAACCCTTCGGAATAAAAGACTTTTAGCAGAATAATCCTGAAGTGGCACGCGCTATGCAATTACTCCTGCATAACACCCACACTAAGGAGCGGGGAGTGCAATGCAGGATATAAGCGTATGCCCTTTTTTTGGAAAAAACGAAGATTACTGTGACGTAGGTTGCGAATATATCTCCAACCACGATATCAAGATGATTATCGACTACTGCGCCGATGACTACACCGAGTGCATGAAATTCAGGGAGCTATCCAGCTATCATCCAGAAATGCTGCACTGCGCAGCGCCCACACTCAATCAGGAAACAGAGGAGAGAGAATTCATGAGCAATCAATTTAAGAACATGTCCCTGCAGGACACTACTGCCAACCCTGCGCCGCTGGGTCTGCTCGGCTTCGGCATGACCACCGTGCTGCTCAACCTGCACAATGCCGGATTCTTCCCCCTGGACGCCATGATTCTGTCCATGGGAATTTTTTACGGCGGCCTGGGGCAGATCATTGTCGGCATCATGGAGTGGAAGAAAAACAACACCTTCGGGGCTACCGCATTCACCTCGTATGGCTTGTTCTGGCTCACCCTGGTCGCACTCATTCTGCTCCCTAAAACCGGCGTCGTCGCGGCCTCCACGCCGCAGGCGATGGGTTTCTACCTCACCTGCTGGGGGCTGTTCACCGCAGTTCTGTTTCTGGGCACCTTCAGACTCAACAGGGCCTTGCAGGTTGTTTTCGGTTCACTGATGATCCTGTTCTTCCTCCTCGCCGCCGCCGATTTCAGTGGCAATGCCGCGTTAAAAGTGATCGCCGGCTACGAAGGGATCTTCTGTGGTCTCAGCGCGATCTACGCCGGGCTGGCGCAGGTTCTCAACGAGGTGTTCGAGCGTGAAATCGCGCCATTAGGGGCGGTGCCGGTTAAAATAAAAAGCTAAATAGTTTCACAGGCACAAGCTGCCCGGTGCATATACCGGGCAGCGCCACTACGCTGCGGGAGTCCATATGAAAATAAACAGCTCCAGCTTTCAACCCCCGCCATCCAGGCCCGGCTCCGAAGGCAACCCTGTAGTCAAACCGTTTCAGGTAAAGTGGCCGGCCGCAATCATGCTGCAACAAGTACTGGCGCACCGGCCTGAATTTCACCCCTCCGCCCACCCCAAGGCAGCACTAAAACAGGGTGCGCCCCAGACGGTAATCCATACGGCGCTCTGTGGCTCAAGCTCGACTTTAATCCAAGCATCCTCCCGTCCCACCTGCCCTGCATACCTGGTCCACGAAACTACGGCAGATCCGGTGCCCCTTGGGCTGATCGGGCTGGGGATGTCCATGCTGCTGCTGAATCTACATTTTGCCGGTTTCTTTCCCATGGATGCCATGCTTCTGGGAATGGGTATCTTCTGTGGCGGAATAGAACAGATCATAGTCGGGGTGATGGCGTGGAAGAAAAACAATATTTTCGCAGCGGCAGCATTTTCTATTTATGGTTTGTTCTGGCTCTGTCTGGTTGCGACAAACATCGGCACGGCAGCTGGCATCTATGCCCCAGCTTCGCCTAAGGTTGCCGGAGTTTACCTGAGCATCTGGGCGGTTATTTCCGCAGTGATATTTCTGGCAAGTTTTCGCCACAGTTGGGCAATCAGGGTGACCTTTGGCCTGCTGCTGCTGTTTTTTATCCTGCTGGCAACCGGAACCGCAGCAACATCGACAACGCTTGTCCATATCGCAGGCTATTCCGGGATACTGTGTGGTCTCAGTGCCCTCTACGCTGGGCTCGGGCTGGTACTCAACGAGCTGTTCCATAAAACGCTGCTCCCACTGGGGTCACAACAGCCGTAGAAATTTGCCGCTTGCAGCGGGGCTTTACCCGCGTCCACGGGATGCAAGATAGTGGCCGAGGCCAGGCACCGCTGTTATTTGCAAAAAACCAAAAGAAATTTTGCACAGCTGCAAAAATATCTAAGTATCTGATTTTAAAGTAATATTTACGCCATATTTTGGTTAAGGCCCTTTGACACAGCATCCAATTCGCACTTTTGCAAAAACACCTGTTGCACAGCATAGATTCCAAAACAGCTATTGTGAAAAATTTATCCATTAATAACAGCAACTTAGATGATTTTTTCATTGTAACTAAAAATTGGCACAATGAGTGCAAAACATTATTCTATAATTTAACCTTCGTCTTAAATAGTAAATGCAACGACGCCCTTGAGGCACAACCTGTTATCCAATGTAATCTATC
Organism: uncultured Desulfuromonas sp.; assembly: GCA_964444945.1. Taxonomy (GTDB): domain Bacteria; phylum Desulfobacterota; class Desulfuromonadia; order Desulfuromonadales; family Desulfuromonadaceae; genus JAIVHC01. Next base: position 5,130 of record CAYUJC010000019.1, on the reverse strand, counting down.
ACACAAGGAGAGAACACATGAGCAACCAAGTTCAGAACATGTCATTACAGGACACTACTGCCAACCCTGCACCGCTGGGTCTGCTCGGCTTCGGTATGACCACCGTGCTGCTCAACCTGCACAATGCCGGATTCTTCCCCCTGGATGCCATGATTCTGTCCATGGGAATTTTTTACGGCGGCCTGGGGCAGATCATTGTCGGCATCATGGAGTGGAAGAAAAACAACACCTTCGGGGCTACCGCATTCACCTCGTATGGCTTGTTCTGGCTCACCCTGGTCGCACTCATTCTGCTCCCTAAAACCGGCGTCGTCGCGGCCTCCACGCCGCAGGCGATGGGTTTCTACCTCACCTGCTGGGGGCTGTTCACCGCAGTTCTGTTTCTGGGCACCTTCAGACTCAACAGGGCCTTGCAGGTTGTTTTCGGTTCACTGATGATCCTGTTCTTCCTCCTCGCCGCCGCCGATTTCAGTGGCAATGCCGCGTTAAAAGTGATCGCCGGCTACGAAGGGATCTTCTGTGGTCTCAGCGCGATCTACGCCGGGCTGGCGCAGGTTCTCAACGAAGTGTTCGCGCGTGAAATCGCACCCCTGGGCGCCGTGAAGTAAACGGAACCACATAAAACCAAGTTACCAAGGCGTTATTATCCCATACCCATACCAACCAAAACCTAACGCCAACCATGAAAAGCCGCCTGCCCGGGCGGCTTTTCCCTTTTTCCCCCGCTAAAACAAGTTGCGGTTGCCACTTTAAACGTTTTTGCGCTATACTTGTATATCATTGCGAATAACAACTTGGCACATATTTAACAACAACGGAGAAGGGGAAAAAGATGCTTGCGATACGCCTTCCAGCTGAAATTGAAGAAAGATTGGCGGCACTGGCGAAAGCTACCGGCAGAACAAAATCTTTTTATGCGCGTGAGGCCATCCTCGAACACTTGGATAATCTTGAAGACCTGTATCTGGCCGAGCAGCGCCTGCTCGACATTCGTTCCGGCAAGACCCAGACTGTACCGCTGGAAAAAATAATGCGCACATATGACTTGGAAAATTGAGCTGGACCAGAAAGCAGCGCGGGAATTGGCAAGACTGGAACGGCAGACAGCGCGCCGCATCCTTGAATTTTTACACAGACGCATCTCCACCCTTGAAGATCCAAGGAGCATGGGAGAAGCATTGAAGGGTTCTCGGCTGGGGGAGTTCTGGAAGTATCGTGTAGGTGACTATCGAATAATCGCCATGATTGAAGACGAGAATGTCACCATTCTTATTGTGCGAATTGGTAACCGCAGAGAGGTTTACCGTCGATAACTTCACCGCTACGGTGGCGCTCCAACTTCATCCAGCACCGGTATATTCCCGCGCCAGTACACCTGTACGCTCCTTCCTCTGTGCATCTTCTGAACCAGACACCTGAACCGGACAAATGCGCAGCAGCTCAGGAAAGTTGCCTGTGTCGCTAACGGTTTTTCGCTTTTTCTCATGACATTTTATCCTGATTGTGGTTGTATCTGCACGGTGGATTTTTGTTGGAATCAAGGACGCGCCTGCAGCATTATTTGCCGCCCCACAGAACCTCTCACCTCGTGATTCATATGCCTGGAGCGGGTATGCCACCTGTGCGAGGCTACGTAAAATAAAGAGAACCAAGTAAAGGAGCAACAAGCTATGTACAGCAGTTCTGACCTGAAAAAAGGCTTGAAGGTTATGGTAGACGGTGAGCCCCATGTAGTTACAGCCTTTGACTTTTCTAAGCCAGGCAAGGGGCAGGCACTGTATAAGTGCAAACTGCGCAACATGATTACCGGAACCCTGCTGGATCGCACCTATCGCAGCGGGGAGAGTTTCGAACCGGCTCCGCTGGAAGAGCGCGACATGCAGTATCTGTACAAGGATGAGGTGGGCTATGTGTTCATGGACACTAAAACCTACGAACAGATTACGCTGCTGGAGCAGACCCTGGGCGATGACCGTTATTTCCTCACAGACAACATGGATGTGAAGGTTCTGGTGTTCGACGAGTTGGGAATCGGGGTTACCCTTCCCAATTTTGTCAACCTGAAGGTGACCCACTCGGAACCGTGGGTAAAAGGTGATACTGCGGCGGGCAACAACAAACCCGCCACTGTAGAGACCGGCTACACTCTGCAGGTTCCCTCCTTTGTGGAGGAAGGGACTCTGATTCAGATTGACACCCGCACCGGCGAATATGTCACCCGCGTCAAGGAGTGACCCATGTCAGCGCGCCCCAATGTGACGCTGGCGACCCGCCGTGACAATTTACACAAAAGAGCCCGGATCCTTCAACAGATCCGGGCTTTTTTCAGTCAGCGTGCGTACCTCGAAGTGGAAACCCCGCACCGGATTCCATGCAATGCGCCGGAAGCGTATATTCTCCCGCAGGAGAGCGGCTCCGCCTTTCTCCACACCTCGCCTGAACTGTGCATGAAACGTCTGCTCGCAGCAGGCTACGCGCATATATTTCAGCTCTGCCGCTGTTGGCGCAAAGCTGAACGGGGACGCAGACATCTGCCTGAGTTCACCATGCTTGAATGGTACTGCAGCCCCGGCGACTACCTCGACCTGATGCGCACCTGCGAAGAGCTGCTCTGTGCTCTGGTTCCTGCAGAGACCCTTGTGTGGCAGGGCGCCACCTATCGGGTCAAGCCCCCGTTCGAGCGCGTCACCCTCGCCCAGGCGTTTACGCACCATGCGCCCATCTCTTTGCAGGATGCAATGGAGGACGATATCTTCGAAGAGGTGTACACCGAATATGTCGAACCCCAACTGGGGCGAGAGCGCCCCACCTTCGTATATGACTATCCGGCGGAGATGGCAGCGTTGGCGCGCCGCCGCCCCGATGCTCCCCACCTGGCAGAGCGCGTTGAGCTCTACCTCGGCGGACTGGAGCTGGCCAACGGCTTTTCGGAGCTTAATGACCCGGTTGAGCAGCGCCTGCGCTTTCGCGCCGCCCTTGACTGCATCCAGCCAGAATTTCCGGCACAGATGCTGCCCGAGCCTTTTCTATCTGAACTTCAACACCTGCCCCCCAGCGCCGGGATCGCCCTTGGGGTCGATCGGCTCGTAATGCTCCTCACCGATGCCGCTACTATCGATGCAGTTGTCGCCTTCACTCCCGAAGAGCTGTAGCGTCAGGCCGCAGAGTTCTAACGTTGGGGCGCAGAGCTCATGCGTTTGGGTATTCCACCACGGTTCCATCGGCGGCGCGCAGACGCGCGCAGGGGCCAAGCGCCTCCACATAATCCGGCACCAGGGGAATTTTTCCATGACCGCCGGGCAAATCCACCACATAATGGGGGATGGCGAGGCCGGAAAGCTCGCGGCGCAGCACCGCCATAAGCGCTATCCCCTCCTCAAGGCGGGTGCGAAAGTGCCCGGTACCGCTGGTTAAATCCATCTGGTGCAGATAATAGGGGCGAATCCGCTCCTGCAGCATCCGCGCGAAGAGCTCCTGCAAAACGGCGGCGTCATCATTCACCCCGCGCAGCAGCACCGTCTGATTAACCAGCGTAATCCCAGCCTCAACCAGCATCCGGCAGGCAGCAAGGGTTTCTGCGCTCAATTCCGCCGGATGGTTGATGTGGGTCAGAAAATACAACGGCTGAAAGCGCTGCAGCAAATTACACAGGTTGGGGGTAATTCGGGTGGGCATCACAACCGGTGCGCGGCTCCCCAGGCGCAGAATTTTCACATGCGGGATTCTATCTAAGCGCTGGAGCAACTCCTGCAGCAACCGATCTGACATGGTCAGCGGGTCCCCCCCGGAGATGATCACTTCGTTAATGCTGGGATCGGCACCAATATAGTCGAGGGCGCTGCTGAGCTCGCCCCAGGTGACCCGGTGCTGGCGATGCCCGATGCGACGCTTGCGGGTGCAGAAGCGGCAGTAGGCAAAACAGCTAGATGTCGTGAGGAGAAGGACACGCTTGCGGTAACGCTGCACCAGATGTGGCACCGGCGAAAGACGTTCTTCCTCCAGGGGGTCCGCGCGGGTAGCGCTGGAGAGATTCAATTCATCCGGGTGGGGGATAAACTGCCGCCCCAGCGGATCATCGGCGCGCTGAATCTGGGCCACCAGGTGAGGACTGATCCGCAGCGGATACGTAGCTACAACCTCCTTTACTGCGTCACATTCCAGTTCCGGCCAGTGGTGCAAATGCTCTGCGGCGCTGAGCGCTTCCATGTTCTGCTGCTGCCATTCTTCCAATCGTACTGTCTCCTTTTTCTTGTTTTGGGTAGAAATACACTTTTGCTCATGCAGCACTTAAGTGCTGCACCATTTACTGAGAAACAGCGCATAGGCTAATCTTGCGAATCATGCTAAAATCTGCAGCGCACGCAAATGGGCGAAAAGCCCAAGGATAACAGCTTGGAGGGGGACAGCGCCACACCGCGAAAACACAGGGACGGAAATATGTTCTCAAGCGCAAATTCCGCAAGAGATCACCCCACCTGTGTTTTACCCAATCTGCCCCCCAGCTGCGCTACCCTCTTTTTTGCATTTTATCGGAGGTGCCATGAAACACTTTGCCGTAACCATCATTGGCCGGGATCACCCCGGGATTGTATCCGAGTCAGCCAAAATCCTCTACGAGCTGGGCTGCAATGTCGCTGACTCCAGCAGCACTATTCTGGGCGGACAGTTCGCCATGATCCTGATTGTGTCCCACGCCGGCTTTGAAAGCAGCGAACCACTGCAGCGCGCCTTTGCCGAGATGGAATCTTCGGGGCTGTCGGTATATGTGCGCACCTTAAAACCCGGTGGTGAAAAACGCCCGAAGCTGCCTGGCGACCTGTGCATGATTTCGGTGTACGGGTCGGACAAGCCCGGTATCATATATCAGGTAACCCGCCGGCTGAGCCAAAAAAATATCAACATCACCGATCTGGCCACCAAACTGGTGGGCTCCGAAGCACGCCCTGTCTATGTAATGATGTGTGAAGTGGTTTTGCCCCCCGAACTCAGCATTGATGATGTCCGCGATATGCTCGACGCCCTGCGGGAGGAGCTTCAGGTTGATATCTCGGTGCGCAATGTAACCCCCGTGGAGCTATAACCCATGGCAGTACGCGAAGTGTTGGTCTACCCTGACCCTATCCTTAAACA